>JAFGRW010000100.1 GCA_016934935.1 Spirochaetota bacterium
ACTGGATTCTTAGCCAGTTTCTTTGAATACTTATCCAGAACTGTATTCATCACATCAGAGATATCCATATTGTGTTTTTTTGCATACGCCTCGATTCTTTCTAGTCTGCTTAATTCCACATCGATTGATGTTCGAAAATCTGTAATTTCCATATCTATCCTCCAAAGTGTTGTATATATGAATACTGGACTGGAGGCTGTTTTGTTAAAATTTTTTTGAATGATTTGTAATTTTTGGAGAGTAGCATATTTTTTGTTAGGAATGATTGGTGCTGGATTATTTCAAGAAGCAGCATATACATATTTGTGAAGATCGTGAAAGGGTTGACATTTTTCGACATGAAGCAGTAAATTTGAATAACTTGAGAGTAGATATTTGATCTTTGAAATGCCATATTGTTAGTACTATTGTTTCAGAAAACCAATCAAAGCTTTTGTCTGGTTAGTATTATGATGCGGCATTAGCGAGGTTTGTAACAGCTGATACCGTGATTGACGGTGAGTACTCCGTTTCAGGGTGGAACCGGTATTCTTATGTTTCTAATAATCCTATACTATACAAAGACTTAACCGGGCATTATGCGTGGAGTGGAACAGGATTTGATCCTGCTAAACCGTGTAGTAATGATGCTGTAGATTCTACTGGAGCAGGATACTATGCCGGTGCAGTGGTTACAACCGGAATAACAGGATTCTCAGCTGCCGGATCACTGGGGACAGCAACGCCTGCGGGGGTTACCGTAGGTGTCGCTGCAGGTGCGTTAACTAATTATCTTGTATAAGGAATTCTAGAAGCTATTTTTGACTATGGTTATAGTTATTTTGGTTACACATCGTATTGATGCTGTTAAATACATTTTAAGGTTAAATCATGAAAATATTTAGGCCAAATAAGCCAGAGGCCTGGTTGGTTATGATTGTTTTTGGATTTGCAGGCCCTATTGGCATGGCTGTGATGTTAATCATTACAGCTTTTAGGAAGCCAGAAATAGTCGATGTCAAATTTATTGGAGCAGTTTTTTTCTTTTTTTTATTATCATTAATCGGTGTGCGATTTATGACTACCAAGTATATTGTTGACGGCGATAAATTTAAGTATCATAGGGGGCTTGCTAAGACCGAAGGTTACATAAAAGATATTTACAGATGGACCCCTTTGCTTGCAGGTATTAACACTGCAGTTTTTATGCGTAATTACAAAGGAAATACAAAAATAATATTTGTTTCTATGCGAAGAAAAAAAGAGACCGAACTGGTAAAACTGATACTTGAAAAAAGCCCCGATATGAAAATAGATTATAAATTTTATAAATTAGTAAAGAAATATTACGATCTTGATTATTCTAACAATATAATAGAAGGCAGTTATCCTTTTTTCTTTGAGTAAATCTTGGTTATTATGTTCCACGTGATCGACTAGGGCGTTTTATGATAAGCCGGTGATGTCGCTTGACTTCGCAATTATGACAAAAGTGCGATGGCGTTGGTTGTGGTAGGGTTTTGTTCAAGAGCATCGATAGCTTTGGTTATACTGTTTATTTCGGCATTGGGAAGGTCGTTGTATTGTTTTTTCGCGGAATCAGTTAGTTCTATTTCATACATGGGTTATAATCTTTTCACATCTTTCCACTTGAAAGTCGGTTGCTCGCCTTTAGCCTTTTCTTCTCTATACGCGGTAATATCTTCAAGCTCTTCAATGTACTCTACAAGCCGGTCATATTCGTCTTTTGCGATCAGTACACCGGTAGTGCTCCCTGTTGCATCTGTGACATATTGTTCATGCAAGCTAATCATTGTTTATACCGCCATTTGCTAGATTTTGTTATTATTAATTGCCATCTTTTTTATGGTTTCCGCGGATGGAATAGTCTGATTTTTCTCATATTTCCATAATATGCTTTTTGCTGTGTTTAGTTGTTCTGCCAGTTTTTCCAGTGAAAGTTTTCGTTCTGTACGGAGTCGATTTGTTTTATCGCCTGAATTCATAATATCATCACAATTTTAATAATCTGTTACAATAGGGAACTTCGAAAAATTACCTTTTTTAGAACGGCTATGCCGTCTAAAGCCATATATAAAGGGATTTTTCGCAAGTTCCTTGTTGAAAAGTTAATTATTCGAGATTGCCAATATTTTTGATAAAAAAGTATTTTATCAAGAATATTTTTGTAGGCAATGTCCTACATGTCAATGCAATATATCTTTATTAAGAACGAAATGTTCGGAAAAACACAAAAAGGACCAGACAGCGGGAGATTTCGGGAACGCCTGTAAAGAGTTTTGCTGGCCTTAATTGACAATACAAAAGTGCGATGGGGCGGTTGGTGAGCGGATTAGTAGTACGAAAGATGAATGACGCACGGAATGTTCCGTGCGTTTTGTAAATAGAGTTTAGTGAATATTTTTGTACACTTCTTTTCGGTGACGAATGCGAAGAACCAGTATAATGACCGTGTCCTCATTGATTTCATATAAAACCCTATAGTCCCCGACACGAATACGGTAGAAATGACTATTTTGGAGTTTTTTACAATTTGCTGGACGTGGTTCATCTGCAAGTGGTTTTATTGCTTTATCTACACGTTCGGCTATCTCGCGAGGTAGTTTTTTATAGTCTTTCTCGGCTGGTTTTGAAAATTTAATATGATACATGGTTTATGATCGACGAATATCTTCCCAGTCTACAGTAGTCTGGTCATCACTTGTCTTAGCTTCTTCACAGGCGGCAATATCTTCGAGGTCTTCAATATATTCTATAAGCTTTTCATAGTCCTGTTTCGGTATTACTATATCTGTAGGTTGTCCGCTGGAATCTGTTATATATCGTTTGTTAATTTCGATCATGTTGTCCTCTTTGGGGTACGCACTTTCATTTTGCTAATTCCTGAATATGTTTATTGGTAAGAAATACATAAAGAATAATTTAGACAACAATTTTTTTCTTTGTTTTCAAGAGTTTCAATTTCTTTGAACTACTTAAAAGATTCCGGTTGTGAATATATGATTTTGCAGATTCTTCAATTGTCTTTTCCTCAAGGTAGCGGATATTGGTTCTCAGGGAATTTCTAAAAAATTACCATGTTTCAGAAGGTGAACTTGTTTAAGTGCCTGTGTTAAAGCAATTTATTGTGTTACCCGTGGGATTGTTCTGATAAGAACAACCTACAAGGGCAAGTTCCTGATGATATTCACAAAAAATTGATTTTTGATATTTTCTCAGTAATTTAAAAATATACTGAATTCTGCCGACAGGTTTTTTTGCCATTATCACTATATGGTCTGCTCTTCTTTACCCCGCGCAGTTGTACGGAGGTCACAATGAAATACATACTTCTGTTTTGGCACAACTTGAAACTGCGTTACAAGATAGGCGCTTTATGTGTTATTATTGTTTCTTTGATTAGCGGTGCTTTTTTTATTTATCTGATTCCTACGGTTGAAGAGTTATGCCTTCAAAAGAAAAAGGAGCATATAAAAGATGTCGTTGCTATCGCTGTCGGAATGATCGAACAGACCGAGCAGAGGTATCGTAAAGAGGGTAAAGATACCGTTGAAGCTCAGCAAAAAGCCCTTGATCTGATCCGCGGATTACGCTATGGGCAGACAAAGAGTGATTATGTATGGATAAACGACTATTCCCCCCGTATGATAATGCACCCTCTTGTTCCGGATATGGATGGGATGGATGTTTCCGATTATAAGGACAAGTCCGGCAAATTGATGTTTGTAGAGTTTGCTCAAATATGCCGTGATAGCGGCGGAGGCTTTACGGAGTATATGTGGCAATATTACGATGATGAAAATAAAATTGTACCAAAGATGTCTTATGTCGAGGCGTTTGATAAATGGGGATGGGTAGTCGGAACAGGTTTATATATAGAAGATATCCGTGAAGAGATAGCCGCTATTCGCTATCGCATGATTGCTCTTCTAATAATTATCTCATTTGTATCGGTTTTAATGACAGTTTTCATAGTGCGTTCTGTGGAAGGGCCGGTTTACAAAATCATGTCCCGTTTGGATGAACTTAGTACTTCCGGAGGAGATTTGACAATACGCTTTGAAAATCCAGGTCGTGACGAAATGGGACAAATGTCAGAAATAGTAAACCGGTTTCTTGACCAATTTGCCGGTATTATAGGGCAAATTCAGTTAGCGGCGCAAAATCTTGCAACAGCGGTTGATCAGATTGCGTCCGGTAATCAGAATCTGTCACAGCGTACAAGCGAACAGGCTTCATCTCTCGAAGAGATTGTTGCAACGATTGAGCAGACAATGGTGAATCTTTCAGAGGCTGCCGATCATGCTGTTCAGGTAATATTAATGTCTTCTGAATCCGAAAAAATGGCGGAAGAGGGCGGTTCGCTTGTAGGTGATGCTGTGACTTCCATAAACGAAATAAGCAGTGTAAGTGACCGGATTGGTGAGATCATTGCCGTTATAAATGATATCGCTTTTCAGACTAATCTTCTGGCCTTGAATGCCGCGGTGGAGGCCGCGCGCGCGGGTAATCAGGGAAGAGGGTTCGCGGTAGTAGCTGGAGAAGTACGAAATCTTGCGCAGCGGTCAGGTACAGCCGCCAGGGAGATCGAGTCGCTGATCAAGAATTCTCTGGATAAAATTAACGATGGCACAAAGAAGGCTAATCAGAGCGGTGAGGCTTTGAGTACCATAATTAATTCGGTTAAAAAAGTGAATACGGCAATAGAGCATATTGTATCTTCAAGCGAAGAACAAAAACAGGGAATTACTCAAATAAATACTGCTATTACTGAAATGGATACAATGACCCAGCAAAACGCTGCGCTTGTAGAGGAGACCGCCTCGGCAAGTGAAGAGCTTGCGAATCAGGCCCGGGAGCTTCTTGATGTGGTGGGGCAATTTACTGTTAACTGATATTTCCGGATGTTTATTGTGAATAATCAGAAAAGTGAATATTATATTCCGCCGTTGCTTGCGGCTGTCTCATTGTACTCTTTTCTGAAGGAGTCATAATATTTCTGAGGCAGTTCGTTCTTGTCCTCCCTTTCTTTTAACAGAATATCAAGGTATGCTTTTACTCCGATTTTCTTTATCAGATGGGCTCCCCAAAGATTAAGAAGAGCATAGGCTTTCTCCTGTTTAACAGCATCATCACTTTCAATTGCCCGGTAAAGGTGGCGGGCAAAAGTTGTGTAACTATCAGGCAGAGCCGATACTTCGGGTTTTCTGCTCTTTGTAAAATGATATTCGCAAAAAGCCTCTTCCAGCACTCGAAGTCCCGGGGTCACTGACAGGGCCCGGTTAGTATCAAGCAGAAGGTACAGCATCTTGTGCCTTATGGCCTGTTTCAGTATGTTCTTTTTTTTCAGGTCTCTTATCTCCTGCAGAAAAAGCACTCTTTTAGCGCGGTCATAAAAAGCGGCAGTCTGGGCTTTTTGCCCGGTTTCTGACTCGAATATCTTACTGTTGTTACATATTGTTATTCTGGTTTTCGCTGGTTGTGAAAGATTAAACCGGGTTAACAGAACATTTTGATGTTTAAGAACATATCTATGAAAACTGTACATCTGACTATCAGTAAGAGCGTTGTTCTGTACCCGGTCTGTCATTACTGTATATTCAAAATTATCAAAAGTATAGATTGCAGTCTCGATAAGCTGGTCGTTATCGGCTGCAAATGCATTAATTTGAAAAGAGAGAAACAATAGTATAAACAGAGCTCGAATTTGTGTTTTCATGATGTGTTTTGACCCGGTACGGAAAATTTTATCTATTTTCACCTGTATTAATGAAAATTGTCAATAAGTAACCATGACTGCTGGCTTGTTAGCCACTTTTTTGCTCGAAATTTAAAAATCGGGCAGGAAAAAGGGGGAAAATAAAAAAAATGAATTAATCCGCCTGTGCGGACTTTTTTTGCTTGTTTTTTTCCAGTATTATGCTAATTAATAAGTGAGAAAGAAGTTCTTTATGGGGGCAGTTATGAAATCACTATTAAAAAGCATGTTTTATCTTCTTATTATTCTTACAGCTGTATCATTTGCCGGCTGCAGCAGCGGAGGCGGAAGTTCCGATTCTCCCGAAGAGACCGGCCTTGTAGACGCGGACGTTCCTTCAGAGGTCTTTGCGGAGGTAAAGGGTTCTGTTATAGATATTACCTGGCAGGGAAATAAGAACGATAGTAGATATACGGCTGCTGTCACCGAAGAACATGAGTTTGATATCAAGAAAGCCGTAAAAGTTGTTGATATAGCAAAATCTCCACAATCTATCGCCGGTTTCACACCGGGGCGATATTACGCCTGGGTTATACAGGTGAAAAGCGATGGTTCAAACGGTAAAGCTGTTGCTGCAAACGGAGGTGCCGCCCTGGTAATTGAAGATACTGCTTCGAAACCGGGGGATGATGGATCAGGTGGATCGGTTGTTGAAGATTCAGAACCATCAGTGACTGCTGTTAATCCGGACATACCTGAGAATATTGAAATACAGAACCCGGAACCCGGGAAGGTTGTTGTAGTATGGGATGGCGATGCCAACGATGGAACATATATAGTTGTAATTGATGATGATAATGATCTGACTGATGATGAAACTGTTTTTACTCAGGAGGGTGTCAGCTCGCCTGTAATTATAGATGATCTTGAAAGCGATGATTACTATGTCTGGATTATACCTGTTGACGCTGAAGGTAATCTGGGAGAGCCCATTGCCGTTAATGACGGCCAGGCAACAGAGATTTTCGGCGGATCCCTTGTAGCGGCTTCCGATACATGGGACGTGTATCAGGGACGTAGTGCAATTATTCCAGCGGCAAACCTGCTTGATAATGATGGAAACACTGTTAATGAAGAGCCGCTTGAGATAATTGAAGTTAAAGACGCTGTAAACGGAACTGTTTCTCTAAGCGGAGCAAATATAACATTTACTTCGACTGGTCTTGCCGGAGAAGACGCTGGTTTTACCTATGTAGCTAGAATTAAGGACAACGACTTGTTTCACTATGAAGGTACTGTTGCAGTCAATGTCAATGAATTGCCGGCAGTAGTTGCGGCAGATCATACGAAAGAGGTTCAGCAGGGCGGTGAGCTTTATTTGACACCGGCATCCTTTTTGGAAGGTGCTGAAGGTAATGGAATAGAATTTGTAAATGCTCAAAATGCTGTAAATGGAAATTTGACCGTAACTTCAGAAACAATAACATTTAAATCGACCGGGCTGGCAGGTGCGGTCGCTCAGTTTGATTATATAATAATGGATAATCTTGGTACCGAGGCGGTAGGAACTGTTTATATTACTGTTACTCCTCTTCCTGTGTTAGATGCGTTTATTTTCGATAACGCGGATCTTTTTGAAGAACAGAAAGTTACTTACGCGCCTCCGACCATGCAGAATGTTTTTAACTCATGGGCGCGTTTTGACGGCAACAACTATTATGAAAACAAGGATGCTTCCGGGATATCCGCAAATGCGGCAGCATGGGAGCTGTTGGAAGATCCGTATCGGGTTTCAATGGATCTTAATGTTTCACCCTATAACGGATTCTTGAGTCCGCAGCATCTTGAGAACTATACCTTTGAGGCTACTGTAACATCCAGTTATACAACTGATAATGACAATATCGGCCTTGTTATAGCATTTGTAAGGATAGATGGTGTAAATTACAGTCTTACTGCAATGCGAACAAAAGGCGGTATGCATCCAAAAAGCGGATGGGGGGTAGTGTACAATATTGGCGAGGGTGCCAGCCACGATAACTATGGTAATGGCGGCAGAATAATTGAAGAAAAAGCTGTGGTTTCGGTTCCAAGTGGCAACTGGTCCGGCGATAAAACCAGAATCAAAATTGTCCGTACCGGTAACATTGTCAAGTGCTACACAACAGATTGGAACGATACCGAAAATTATGTTGCCGCGTCCGAGATTGTTATAAACCTTGATTCTGATCTCGATCTTAAAAAGTTTAAGGGGGCAATGCCTTACGGTTACGTCTCTTTCAGTCAGCCGTATAGTACTTATGAAGATATTAATATCCAGGGAGGTCTTGATACCAGTACAATGTCACTTATTAACTGGGGAGAGGGCGGCACTATCGAGGTCTGGCGTTACGACGAAATGCAAAGCCAATGGATTATCGATGAGAGCAGTACATTACAGGATGTCTACGGTTATGTGCGCGAAGTTGTTAATCCGGTAACAGGTGCCCGTTATCTTATCAAGCAAAACAGTGTCGAGGTTATTGAAGAGTAAGCATAGTCTGATAAATATTTGAGTGTAATAAAAATCCGCGGCATTGCCGCGGATTTTTTTTGCTTTTATGTATTGACGCTGCAGTGAGGTCAATTTTTATACGGCTATCACAAGTTGTGACCGACCGCGGAGGCGCCATGAAAAAAGAGGTTAAGATCTATTTTGTTATACTTGCACTTACGGCTCTCGGTCTGGCTCTGAGCCATGATCTTTTTTCAAATTATTTCAAAGATGCCTATAATGTTACCACTCTTCAGCGGGGAAGTATCGAGCTTCCCAGAGAGTTTCCGGGTGTGCTGTGTTTTCTGTTAGTCGCGATGCTTTCTTTTATAAGTGATTTAAAAATAGCCTTTATCGCGCAAGTTCTTGCTTTTGCCGGAGTCTTTGTGCTTGGTTTTGTAACCCCTTCGTTTTTATGGATGCTCTTTTTTCTTTTTATCAATTCCATGGGGATGCACCTCTTTTTGCCGCTTCAGGACAGCATCGCACTCTCCCTTGTGGACAAGAACCGGGTCGGTAAACGAATGGGGCAGTTTAAGGGAACCATGACCGCGTTTCAGATGGTGGGTGCCCTGATTGCCTTCGCGGGCTTTAAAAGCGGTGTTTTCTCGTTTACCGGTAAGATAAAGCATGTCTTTATTATTTCCGGTGTTATTTTTCTTGTTGTTGCGGTTCTTTTCCTTGTTTTAGACAGGATGATAAATCACAGAGGAATTCATCATTCAAAGACACGGTTCGTTGTGCGGAAAGAGTACAGTCTGTATTATGTACTTGTTGTGATGTTCGGAGTGCAGAAGCAGATGATGATGGTTTATGCTCCATGGGTTCTGATAGAACTTCTGCACAAGAAAGCTGATACAATATCGATGCTCTATATGGCCGGTTCCTTTGCCGGAATATTTTTCATACCGGCTCTTGGCAGGTGGGTCGACAGGTTCGGTGTGCGAAAGCTTCTGTTCGCGGACGCAATCTCGTTTATCGGAGTCTACTTCGCTTATGGTTTTCTTGTTATGGGTTTCACAGGCGGTTTTTTTGTTATGGCAGGATTACCTGTTTTGGCAGCCTATCTGCTCTTTATCGTAGACCGTATGTCTACACAGATGGCGATAATACGTATTGTCTATCTTAAACAGATCGCTTTGACAGAAAAAGATATTACCCCAACCATCTCGCTGGGGATCAGTGTCGACCATGTCGTTTCGATCAGCTGTGCTGTAATCGCAGGATGGATATGGACAAAATTTGGTGCTCACTATCTTTTTTTCGGTGTTGGCGCCCTCTCTTTTGTAAATCTATGGGTTGCTTTCCGGGTAAAAGAGAGCAGGGAATAGATTTATTGACAGAATAATAATTATATGTTTTTTTGTATGAAAAAATACAAAAGGTAATTATATGAAAAAGATATTGTTTCTGCTTCCTTTTTTTTTATTTGTTGCCTGTAATGATTCAGGCAATAAAGATAAAACTTCCGACATCTCGACTGATAACGTATCTGTAGTTGATAATGGATCATATTATAAGGTTGTTCTGGATTATCGGGATAAAACACCTTATGAAATGGGGCAGCAGTATGGTACTGTTATTTCTTCGAAAGTAGAGGGCTACGACAAACTTATTGATTCGTATCTGGTTGATCTGGCAAATAACTCGGGTATGGATTTTTCGAATAGTGCAATCTTGTCTATTGTCAGCAAAAGAATTAATGATATTAAAACACAAATACCTGAAGAATATATGGATGAATTGGATGGTCTTGCCTCGGTACTGGTGAATAGTGATTCGATGGTAATTGGAGATGGAAAACTTTCTAAAGAAGAATTTTTATTGGTAAGCCTTCTACCCGATGTTGTAAGAGGCACAGCTTGTTCTGCTCTGTCAGTTTTTGGAGACCGTTCTGAAAGCGGAAGTCCAATTGTCGCAAGGGCTCTTGACTGGTTTGGAGGCAGCAGTGATCAGCTTGTTAAAATTCAGGCAGTTGTGGTATATAAAAAA
Organism: Spirochaetota bacterium; assembly: GCA_016934935.1. Taxonomy (GTDB): domain Bacteria; phylum Spirochaetota; class UBA4802; order UBA4802; family JAFGJZ01; genus JAFGRW01. Next base: position 10,224 of record JAFGRW010000100.1, read on the forward strand.
AGTACAGGCTCTGTGTGCACAGTAGGCTATCTCGGATTTATGGGGGTAATCACAGGGTTTAATGACAAAGGAGTTTTTGCCGGGATTCTTGATTCTCCTACGGGGGCAACCTATAATTCTGAAGGTAAGTATTCGTATCCATTTGATATAAGATATGCCTTAGAAAATAACGATTCACTGCAAATGACAGCCGACTATTTGTCAAAACACCCATACACGTATTCACATCTTGTGTTTTTGGCCGATAAAGAGTCATCCAAAGTTCTTGAAAACAATATATCAGATGATTTTAGACAGCTTAGGGAAGATTTGTCTCCGCTTAACGGAGGCATTGTTTGGGGTCTTGAAAATACAGTTGCTGCCGTAAACTCGTTTATATTAAAAGATAATTTTGATAACCATACGGTTTATAATGGAAACTATGAAAGATGGGAGTACTTCTACAACGAAATTTCAGCTTTGGCAGGTCAGAAGCTCGATTCAGAAGATCTTAAAACCTTAATAACATATAGAAGTGATAGCGGAGCTTCGCATCAATATGGATCAATATATGTTGTCAGCACCCAACAGCTGATTCTTTTTTCTCCCGATAGTTTTAAACTTGAGGTTTTTTTCAGACCAGAAGGGGGGCTGCCAGAAACACCGGTTTTCGAAGATATTGCAGTGACCTGGTAAATTAACACATCAATTAAGCCTAAAACGGATTGTCTGTGTTATCTTAAAGGACGATCCGTTAAACGGTGATTCTCCTTCAAAGAATATCCATCCCCTTGCGGCATCGATAGCTGCACGGTCCAGGGATGGGTACCCCGAGCTTTTTACTACCGAAACATGGCCGCTCTTACCATCAGACGTAATCTCTATTTCGAGTATGACTTCACCCTCATGACCGAATCTTCGAGCACTGTACGGGTAGTTAGGCGGGTTGTTGTGTGCAAGAATATCGGCAAGTCTGGTTAGGGCTGACAAGGCTGAATTATTTTTTTTTGAACTGGTTTTTTTTGTTTTTATGTCTTCGTTTATTTCAAGTGTTTCATTTTTTATAAAAAAAGATGCTTCTTTGTTTGAAAATATTACAGTGAAGCTGCTCTTGCTATTTCTATCAATGTTTTCGGTCGGTTTTGGTTCAGTAAATTCAGATGAATCGCTTATAATATTGACTGTAACCTCTTGTAAGCTGTTTTGCTGTTTGATGCCGGGCTTGGTAAAAAAGTTGGCATCACTATAATATTTCGCTATACCAAATACAACAAAGTGAGCAAGTGCACTTGCGTATAACGACACAAGAAAGCGATTCATCTTATGTTCCTGTCAGGGGAAATGTTAAAATCGATCATTACCGGCGGAAGTCCGGTGTTAAGAGGTTTGCCTTCAAAAAGATGCCTGGGATCTCCACTTATATCAATTACATGTATGCCTGGGTTTGTGGCGGTCCGGTCGCTGATAAATAGAAGATTTGCCGGATGAAGTGATAGAGAACATAAATTCCCGCCTGTTCCATCGTTGGAAAGAATAGTCTTTATTATCGATTCTGTTTGCAGATCATACAGTAAAAGGCTGGATCTGAAATCACTGCCGGATGTGAGAATATACAGTTTCTGATCCGGTCCAAACTGAAAGTCGGTAATTTCTGTATTAAGTTCTGATTCTGAAACCAGATATCCCGGAAGACATTCTAGGGTCTCCGGATCTATCGCGGCTATACCTCCATCCTCCTTGTAAAAATAACCGAATTCTCCCGGACATGATATGTAAATCAGTTCTTTACCGCTGTTGTTAATGCAGTCGGGAGCAATTTTGAATCGAGAATAGGGGTTAAGCGCGTTTACTGTTTCGCCGTTTTCTGTCCAGCTTAGTCTGATCTCTTTGATAACAGTGTCCTGATCGGCATCAATAACAACAACACTGCTATAGTCGCTTACTTTAAAAGAAGAATCAAGCCGCTGCAGGGCAACGAAAAGCATATTCCCGTAAACGTACATCATACACATATGCGGATGATCCATGCCGGCAGCCGAGTATGCTGACAGGTCAATAGTGTCTGTTTTTTCTCCGCTTTCCGGATTAACAACAAGCAGCTTTGAATTTCCGTAAACAGAAACGTAGGCTTTGGTTCTTCCCGATGTGTCGCGGTAAAAGGCTATATCCTGAGGGTTGGAAGACGCGCCGGTAGAAAACTCTGTTACCGTCTCATGATTCTGTTTGGGGTCGAGCACCTGTATGCTGTCACGGCCGGCCCGGTTGATAATATAGACAAGATTATCATAAACTCTGACTGCCGCGTCTGAATGAACATGACCGGGGGCCGGGTTTTTAAACACGTCGTATGAGTCCAAATCTATAAGCGAGTAAGATCCGGTTGTGTAGTCGCTTGTAAGCACAAAGGCGTAATCAGTAGTTGGCAATTCCGTTTTTGACGGTTTATCTTCGTCACAGCCGGTTAACAGAACAATAAGCAGCAGCGTTGTAATATATATCGAAATTTTATTCATTAGGTCTATTTTCTCCTGGTGAATCTTTGTGAAAATTTTAAAACAGGTATTCGGCAGTCAGATAAAAAGCGCGTCCCGGTAAAGGATAACCTATCGTATCCCGGCTTTTTTTATCAAGCAGATTGCTGATTTCAGCGGTTACACAAAAATATTCAAATGGCCGGAATTCCCAAAGTAAATTGTGATAAATCCGTCTGTCTATATAGTAATAGGTGCTGTTGGCACGGTCAAGATAGTTGCTGCCGATTACATCAATGGAGTACTGAAATTCACTGTTTTTAAAAATCAGTCTGGATGCTCCGTTAAACTGATGAGTTGGTCTGCCCGGAAGTTGATTACCTCTGTAATAGGGTATCCCGCTTCGATCTTCCGTATGCTGAAAAGTGTATTCTCCGCTGAGTTTTAACCTGTTTTTGACCAGGACTTCACCGCTTACTTCTGTGCCGTAAATTAAAGCTTTTCCGATATTTTGGGCCAGCATTGTGCTTTGTGAATTCTGTATAAAAAGAATTGTATCGTCAATTGTGTTATAAAAAAACAGCGTGTTAAACTTAATTTCAGGCAGAATTTTGACTGCTGTTGATGTTAAACTGATACCAGCTTCCCGGTTTTGTGCGTTTTCATCTTCAAGTTCGGGGTTTCCCAGAACACCGTTCTCGTTTCCAAACAGCTCCATGAAAGAGGGATGTCTTCCGGTCTGTGAAAAAGAGGCAAAAAGCGCGAAATTGGTTTTCCGGCTGTCGATTATGTTTAAACGGGCGGAGGTGCTGTAATGCAGAAGATAATGATTGTCGTCATCTTTTTCAGGGTTATTGTCAATAACTGTTCTTTGAGTGTAAAAGCTGTCATGTGTTCCTGTTATGCGAAACGCGGGCAAAATGGAAACTTTTCCGTCAAAAAGAAGAAATTCGTTTCCGATGCCGCCTGCATAGTTATCTCTTTTTTGTGCGGGATAGGCTATAGAATTACCGGAATAATCTTCAGTTGTTTTTTTGAAGGTTTCCCGGCTGTAAGATGCTGATACATCAAAAATGCTGTTTAGTTTGTCGATAAAAGAATTAAAATAGAGTGTGGAACCTGCTGTGTGAAAAGTACCTGTCTCGCTCTTTTGTGTCATCATTATCTCATTTTCGGGGTCCGACAGGAGCTGTTCCCGATAGGAGTAGTGAATTTTCATGTTTAGTTTGTTATTCTTTGCGCCAAAATGGTTAAAATCCAGAAAAACTGACGAATCGAATGTTTTTGATGTAAAGCTGCTGTCAAGAGCCGTGTTGCTGTTGATTCCCGGGATTCCGTTTTTTTTATACATAAATCCGTTATTCAGGGCCAGAGAAAAAGAATCGAAGTTGTACTTTCCGTTAAGTTTAGCCTTGCCGGAAATGTATTGGCTGTTTTTTCTTTTTTCGGTTTTGTCATCTCCGGTGTTGATTACCGGTGTGCCGTTGTCGTTAAGAAAATCAAAATCATTTTCACACGAATCGTATGCCGTAAAAAGAAGATAGGAATATTTTTTATTGCCGGATATTCTTTTGAAAGAAAGATGATAAGTGCCAAAAGATCCAATAGCTGTTTTGATCCGGTTTTCGGAATTGCTGTTGTTTGATTCCTCTCCGTTTCTAAAACTGTCTGCCGGGGAGTATTTCTGTTCCGGACCGGCAGTAACAATATTAATAACGCCGCTCATTCCTGTTTTGCCGAAGCGCAGGGGGGTGATCCCCTTATATATTTCAATTCGCTTAATGGAAGATATCAATATTGAGTCCAGATCTATTTCACCATAAAGGGCATCTGTAACAGGAATACCATCCACGCATATAAGAATCTGGTTATAGTTGCTGCCTCTTATCGAAACCATGCTGCGTGAGCCGGCTCCGCCTGTCTTGTTGACCCTTAAACCGGCGGTACTGTTTAAAAGTTGTGTGACAGATGAGGCCTGAATTCCGGATGAGTCAGGAATGATTATTGTAACAGGGTTAGCACCTCGCGCCAGTTTTCCGGTTTCAGTAAGCTGCGGCGCAAAAACGGTAATTGGGTTGCTCTCTTCCTGCGCGGCAGTTACTGTACAATAAAAAATTACAAAGCTGTAAATGAAAACTGGAAACAATTTTTTGAAATTAACGTCCACGGCTTGTTGTACCCACTGCATCAAGATCAAATCCTACAGACCCTATGGTTGGATAAGGATCATATATCGGGTTTCCAAAAGAGTCGTAATCGTTGCCGTTTCCTGTTATATCAACAATTCTGATAAAGCGTATCGCGTTGATATCTACCCGGTTATCGATCACAGCTCTGTGATACAGCAGTTCGGAAAGGTCAAAAGGGGTTCCATATTCCTGTCGGTATTTTCCGGCCAATCCGTGTATCAGGGTTGGGTCAAGGGTGCCGTATCCGTCTACGGGTTCCCGGGTTAGGCTTATGCTGTCAAAACGAACGTAATCTGTTCCGTTAGAAGATACTTCTACCCATGCCAGCTCAAGAAAGTAGTCGCTGAATGAATTTTCAAATACTGCAAAATCGAAACCGGTTCCGTTTTTAATGGAGTGATCAAACGTTAAAACTATAGATCCGTTATTGCCAAGTGAAACAATATCGCTTATTGTTCCGGACGCTTTGCCGGTTGCCGAAGAGGGATCCTTCCACTCATCGCTCACATCTTCGCCCGGAAGATAGTCTTTGCAGCCGCTGGCCCAGCCGGTCAAGGCTGAAGAGTCCATATGTACGGCGCCGCTATCTGATTCGCCGGCGGCTCCGCAAAAACTATCCAGTACGGTATATGTCCGGCGGTAAATGTCGCTTTCCTGGCAGTCGGGTGATGGCCGCGCCGCAAGATAAAAGGTGCCGGGCGTATTAAATGTAAAGTGGTCGGCAGATTTCCATTCGGGTGCAGCTTCAGAATCCTGAATAACGGATATTTCGATATTTTCACCAAGGCTGTAAAATGTAATTTTTGTGCCGGTTGTTAAAGTTGTGCCGCAGTAATCGGGCAAGGGGAGCATAATCGGGGAATCACCGGAAAAGGATCCATCGGAAGAGGAGCCGTCGCATAGAGTTGCGGCAGGCGCTGTTTCGATTGGCGCCTTATCCTTATCTGAAGTTGTCCCGGATTCACAGCTGTTTAAGTTAAAAAGAAGAATAAATATTATAGTAAAAATGAAGTTTTTCATGATTATATTGATCCGTGTACTGATATTCTGTAAACAGGGTTATTGAACTGTTGTGTTTGCAGCTAGTGTGAATTAAAAGAGGGCTTTCCAGACTGTCAAGCATGTTAGTACCGGCTTTTTATGTTATTCTGTGGTTGACAAATGCAGTTGATATTTGGCAAAATAAACGATTATTAATCGGTTATTTTGCTCTAAAAAAATCTAAACCGGACGACAGAAGTTTTTACTGTTTAAAAAACAGGTTCTGAGATTTTTTCAGAGCCTTTAGCAGAAATTACTGTTATAAGTTTAATATAAATTGTCTATGAGGTCACTATGAGGTACAGGTCGTTTTTACTGTTGTTTTTTTTGATGCCGGGTTTATTAATATCGTGTTCCAGACTGCCGCTGGATAATCCGGATGCCAATATTATTTATGTAAGTATTTTACCGCAGAAATATTTCGCTGACAGAATTTGCGGAGACAAATTTGAAGTCAAGGTTATGGTTCAGCCCGGCAAGAGCCCGGCGACCTATGAACCATTACCTGCACAGATAACCGAATTGTCCATGGCAAAGATATTTTTTACCATAGGAGTCCCTTTCGAAAACTCGTTTTTGCCCAAAATAAAAAGTGCCTTGCCCGATCTTAAAACAGTTGATGCATCATGCGGTATTGTAAAGCGGACATTAACGGATCATGATCATCATGATCATCACGAAGATCATGGAATTCATGAAAAAAATAAAAGTGAAGATCTTAAAATAACCGGTGATTCCTGCAATACAATCAAGAGTGAACTTAAAAAACATGATGACGAACATGATCAGGCTTTGACGTCTGATCATGGCAAGTCACCGGAAGATCCCCATGTCTGGATGTCGCCCCGACTGGCAGCTGTTGCTGCACAAACAATGCTTGATGAGATAATAAAAATTGATCCGGACAACAAGGATTACTATAAACATAATTTCTCTTTACTTGAAGAAGATCTTGATTCGCTTCACAAAGAGCTGAGCGAAAGTCTAAAGGGTCTTGAAGGCAAAACAATGCTGGTTTTTCATCCATCATTTGGATATTTCGCTGACGAGTATAAGCTAAAACAGGTAGCTATCGAAGCTGGCGGCAAAGAGGTCGAGCCGGCTGGGCTTGTAAGGATAATCGAATTTGCGAAAAAGGAGAAAATTTCCATGCTCTTTGTACAGCCTGAGTTTTCACAGAGGAGTGCGAGAGCAGTAGCCGATGCTGTTGGGGCTGAAGTTGTTGTTACGTCACCTCTTGATTACGATTATATAAATAATATGAGAAAAATCGTGAATCAGTTAAGAGAGATAAAATGACAGACAAAAATATTATAGAGGTTAAAGAGCTCTCTTTTGCATACGGCAGCGAAAGTGTTCTTTCACATATAAACTGTGAAATCAAAGAGAATGAGCTGGTTTCGATAGTAGGGCCTAACGGCGGAGGGAAAACCACTCTGATCAGATTAATGGCCGGGCTTCTGTATCCTGTTAAGGGAAAAGTTTTTATTGAAGGGGTTTCTACAACCGAACGGCAGCCCGTTGCGGGGTATGTTTCCCAAAACAGCATGATTGATGACAAGTTTCCTGTAACTGTGAATGATGTTGTGTTAAGCGGAACCATGAGATCCGGTTTCGGATTTTATGGAAAAGAAGACCGCAAAAAAGCAGCTATCGCTCTTGAAAGTGTTGGCATGAGCAGTTTTGCAAAAAAAAAGCATAGTGATCTTTCGGGCGGGCAGCGCAAGCGGGTTATTATTGCAAGGGCTCTGGCCGGGGGAGCAAAAATACTGCTTCTTGATGAACCTACGGCTAATCTTGATGCCTCTTCGTCTTCTGATCTGATAGAATTAATTAAAGATCTTAACAAAACAATAACGGTTGTACTGGTGACTCACGATTACGGATTTGTTTCTGATATTACCGATCGTGTTTTTTGTATAAACAATCATCTTCATGAGCATCCTTTGAAAGAGGCCGGAGAACGTTTTGCCATGAACCTTAAACAGGTGGATCATACAGTTGTACTTAACAAATGCAAAGGCTGCGAGGGTAATCAATGAGTTCATTTATAGCCGCGCTTTTAAATCCTGATATTGTTTTTATACGTTATGCCCTGTTTGCCGGAATAATTTCTGCTGTACCATTTGGAATAACAGGCAGCTTTGTTGTCGTAAAACGGATAGGTTATGTTGCTGGAGCCATAAGTCATGCGGTTCTTGCAGGTATTGGCTTCGCGATGTATATTAATGCGAAATACGGAAAGGAAGTTCTCAGTCCGATGCTTGGTGCTTTTATGGCCGCGATAACTGCCGGAGTTATTATCTCTTTTGTGTCACGTTATGCCAAAGAACGGGAAGATACGATTATCGGAACAGTCTGGGCGTTCGGTATGGCCATCGGACTTCTGTTTATACACAGTACTCCAACATATATTGATCCAATGAGTTATCTTTTTGGTAATATTCAGCTTTTGGGAATGTTTGAGCTAAAACTTATAATTACACTTGCTGTGATTGTTGTTTTTGTGGTGGTGCTGTTTTACAACCAACTGCTTTTAGTGTCATACGACCCGGAGTTTGCCGCTTTAAGGGGGCTTAATGTCTATTTCTATCAGGTTCTGCTTATAATGCTTGTTTCGTGTACCGTTGTGCTTATGGCCAGTTCTGTGGGTATTGTTATGGTTATAGCCCTTTTGACTATTCCGGCGGGAATAGCCTCTTTTTTTACAATCAGGCTTTGGCATATGATTATATTATCATCGATTATCTGCGCGGTTTCTGTAGTGTCAGGGCTGGCTTTCAGTTATATGCTGGCGATGCCTTCGGGGGCAGTTATTATCGTTGTATGCGGTATTATCTATTTTGCTGCGATGCTTTTAAATGCTATATTCAGCTTTATTCAAAAAAACAGGGCTGTTGGTAAACGGGATCAAATAAAACCGTAATTCAATATCTGCTCAAGATGTTTTACCCGGGATGTTCCCACCAATATGCGTGATATTTTTCTGTTATTTGTAACAAATATCAGAGCTTCCTGTACAGTGTCGTTACCAAGACGGCTTTTCTTTTTCAGGCAGCTGGTGAAGTTGATACTCTCTTTATGGTCTGCTTTGATACCAGTGCTGCCATTAATATCAAACAGCGGGTTAAGCCGGCGAATATCGTTTTTGGCAAAACGGTATTCCGCTGTTACAGAAGGAGTGAGCAGTCCCTGGGCAAGAGGGCTGTAGGCGATGAAGTCAATATTGTTGTCATAACAGAATTCAATCAGTTCTGCAGATTTCTGCTGCAGATAGTTGTACAGGTTCTGGCATGAACAGACAGGTCCGAGTTCCAGGGCCTTTTTCATCAAGGGGATATCGAAGTTACAGACTCCGATTTTTTTTATTGAACCATCGTCTAAAAGCCGGTTCAGGGCTTTAAAGCTCTCGTCAAGCGGGGTTTGGGGGTCTGGCCAGTGCAACTGGTACAGCTCAATGGTATCTCTCTTTAGTCTTTTCAGTGATTCTTCACAATCGCGCAGTATAAAATCGTAAGAAAGATCGTGGGTTACGCGGCCGTTATCGATTTTAAGCCCGCATTTTGTGGCTACAGTTATTCCGTCCAATATGCTGGAAGGAATTCCGGAAAGCGCTTCGCCTAATAATTTTTCCGAAAGCCCGAAACCGTAGACGGGTGCGGTGTCAAAAAAAACTACGCCAAGCTCTATCGCTCTGATAATCAAATCAATCGCCGATTCAGATGTGGCTCCTTTCCAGCCTTTGCCGCTAAGAGGCCAGCATCCAAGTCCAAAACGGGGGTGGCTATTCAAATTTTTCGAGTATTCGTTCAAAGTCATCAAGAGAGTAGTAGTTTATTTCGATACGGCCCTTGCCGGTGGAGGAGTGTTTTATTTCGACTTTTGTTCCCAGAGTCGAGACCAGCTTCTCTTCCATTTTTCTTATATGCGGATCTTTTTGCGGTTTTTTAGCCTTCGATTCGCCTGAAAGCTTATCCTGATCAGCCTTGATGATGTTTTCCAGGGCCCGCACACTTAAATTTTGAGAAAGAATCTGATTGAAGTAGTACTCTTTCTGACTGCCCGGTACGCCAAGCAGAACCTTGGCGTGACCCTGGCTAATCTGTCCGGCAGATATGGCGTTGATTATAATATCGGGTAAAGAGAGCAGTCGCAGTGAGTTGGCTATTGTAGCACGCTCTTTACCGACACGTTTGGCTACATCGTTCTGTTTAAGATTAAAACGGTTGATCAGCACCTTGTATGCTTTGGCTTCTTCTATAGGGTCAAGGTCCTGCCGTTGAATATTTTCAATTAATGCAATTGTTACGTTTTCTTCTTCGGTGGCCTTGACAACTATTGCCCGGATGGTATCCATTTCAAGTACTTTAGCCGCTCTGAAACGGCGTTCTCCGGCAATAATAATAAACTTATCACCCGATTTCCGCAGTAAAACAGGCTGAATAAGGCCTACCGACTTTATCGATTCCGCCAGGTTCTCAATCTCAATTTCATCAAAATGCTCGCGGGGCTGGTCCGGGTTGGGAGTTATGTTGTCGAGAGGAATTTCGACAACAGATTCACCGGCGACATGCGCGATAGTCTCTTCAACATGATCAGCAGCTCTTGTCGGTGGAGCCGTGGTTATGATTGCTCCCAGACCTTTTCCGAGTCGTTTAGCCATTATTGATTACCTCTTCGGCAAGTTTTTCGTATGTTTCACTCCCCGGACAACCCGAGTCGTAAACACCAATGGGTTGCCCAAAAGATGGAGCCTCTGACAGCTTGACGTTTCGGGGAATAATCGTTTCAAAGACCTTATCTTTGAAATATTCTTTAACGTCTGTTACAACATGTTGCGACAGTTTGGTACGTGAATCGTACATCGTTAGAACAACGCCTTCTATGCCCAGCTGCTTGTTGATATTTTCCTGTACCATCGAAATAATTCTGAGAAGCTGGCTTAAGCCTTCCAAAGCATAATATTCGCACTGAAGCGGTATAAGAACAGTATCGGCCGCGACCAAAGCATTAAGTGTTAAAAGGCCGAGAGACGGCGGACAGTCGATTAAAACATAGTCATAAAAGTCGGCTATTTTTTTTACAGCTTCTTTGAGTTTAAACTCTTTTCCTTCCAGGTCCATCATATCTATCTGTGCTCCGGAAAGATGAATATTTGCAGGAACAATATCAAGATTTGGGTATTCTGTATTGAATATGGCCTCTTCTATGCCTATTTCGCCAATAAGAACTTCGTAGATTGTTGTCTGAAGCTCTTCAGCATTAACCGAAACACCGAACCCTGCGTTTCCCTGCGGATCAATATCAATAATTAATACTTTTTTGCCTTTTGCTCCCAGAAAAGCCGCAAGATTTACGGTTGTTGTGGTTTTACCCACACCGCCTTTCTGGTTTGAAACTGATATTACTCTTCCCATGGTATAACCTCTTTTGCGGGGATTGTTTGCTTATTGTTTTATCAGACAGCTTCAATCGAGCGTCTGATCTCTGTGCGTCTATTTAAATCGTGTTCCAGTGACAGAAAACGGCATTCGTAAGCCATTTGATAGCAGAATGACAGCATACATTTAAAAAGACCGTCCCTTACAGAGTCACTCATAATATATTTCCCGACTATGGTTCTTACAAGCGGTGGAAGTTTATCCTGTTTGGCAATCTTCATGTCGTAAAACGGAAGAAGAAAACCATCATCCTCATGGTCATGAACAACACCCGGCCGTAAAGGCTCTTTTGATGATTCAGGCCTTGTCGAAGGATGCAGCTCCATAAAACGCTGATGAGCACGGTAAACCGCATGAAGCTCAACAGCGAAAGCATAAAAAACTGCCCCCATATGGTCAACAAAAGATTTTATATGAGTCATGGTTGCCAGTTTTCCCTGCTGAATCTTGCGTACCTCGTCAAGCGATATAAGCGAATTAGGGTTTTTGGTGCGATAAGCGAACAGATCACGCTGAATATCCAGCAGCATGGATATTTTAGACTCAAAATAGCCGGGTGTAAAAATGGCACCTTCAAATGTGGTCTGATCGGAAGATACAAATTTCTGTGGTGATCCGTTCAAAAGCGGCATATATACATGAACAAAATAGTTGGTACAGTCATCAAGGAAAAAGAAGAAGTTTTCTTCCGGATAGTTACCAAACTCCTGTCGCTTATTGCTGAAGATATGCCAGTTGTCGCTAAAGGCTTTGTATGTCAGTTCCTGGCCGTCAATTTTGAGATTAATAAGTTCGACCATTTCGTCGTATGGTTCTAGCTCTTTCTTCAGAGCTTCCAGCCTGGCTTTTCGTAGAGACTCATTGTCTTTACCAGCTTTTTTTAACAACTCACGGCTGCACTCCCAGCGTGTCGGGTCGGCGTCTGGAGCTTTTATTGAATAGTAGCGTTTAAGTTCGGTACGGCTCATTTGACGTCGGAAGATAAGTGTCTCAAGCAATACTACAGTTAGGTCGCGTAAATTTGCAATTTTCGTTGAGTTCTTAAGATAGCGATCTAAAGATCCTTCCGTGTTGGCGTCGGGCATAAAAGATCGCAAAGTAACGATTATATCGTAAACAGCTTTTTCTCTGGCAAGGTTACGTTTCTGTTTTGATGAACTTTCCGGATCATTTTCGGATATGATATCTTTCTTGTAATCACTCTGCTCGCGCAGCTTGGACTCAAACATTAAAATAATGTTTTCCCGTAATTCGGTTTCTATCATTGAAAAACTGAATACCATTCGTGCGTAAGGAAGCAGTTCGGCCTCAAAAGCGGCAGTGTCAAACCAGAGACATTGGTTGTAGCCTGCGCTTAAAAAGGGGATATTGAGCATCCATTTGCGTAACAGCCTGAGGTGATTGAAAATTATTGGTGAGGTTATTGCCGGATCATTTACAATATCTTCCATAACCTGGGGAAGAACGGCGGCAATTTTTTCCTGATATGAGTATATGGTACGAAAAACACGGAATAGTTTGCGTGAAGGAACAATTCGTTTTTTTATCCAGAATTTTAAAAAATTTGATGATTCGATAAGATAGCGTTTTTTAAAAAGGCCTGTCTCTTTGTATGCTTTGAGCAGTGCGTTAACATGATAAGATCCGGACGCGGGAGAGGGAATAACAGTAGTTTTTTTTGATAACTTAACGGGTGTTTCAGTTCTGCGTGAAGCAGATTCGGGTAATATGGCCGTCTTTGGTTTGGATGCTGTAACAGATTTTACAGGGCGTGGTTTATCAGGGCAGTCCTGTATCAGTTGTATAACCGCGTTATATTTTTCGTGAGGTTGAAGACCGGCGTTTTTGAGCAAGGCGTTTACCGCCTCCATTTTGGAGTCGGGAATATCCTTGCGAGCGATCATTCTTTTGGTCTTTTCTTCAAGGCGCATATTGCTTTGATGCATCGATTACTCTCTCGTGCCACTTTTTTAGCCGATTCTTTGGTAAATTTTTCATTAGAATAGTCATTAATGTCAATTATTAATCGAAAGTATTTATAACAGCGTAGAAACGCTGGTATTTCTCTTTTTAATTGAAATTGAAGATATCGCAAAATTTGTTGACCGGAAGTTAAGTCTACATTATCGTAAGCGAGCATTATAAAATTACAGTATTTGAGTAGGAACTTGGTTTAATAGTTAATTGTTAGAGGGTACCAAAAACTATGTCAAATTTATTTAGATGCTCTTCCTGCGGCAGTCCTGATGTGCGGTTAAATAAACAGAATCAGTATCAATGTTCGTATTGCGGGTCACTTTATGTAAATAAAGAGCGCGCGTTGGTTTATGCCGCAAAAGAGATAGGTAATAATAAGATTAAAATTCTTCAGGTTTCTGCTGTCATATTGTTTATAATGCTTCTGAGTATTGCTGTCTATTATGTGAGCGGCGAGAATAGTGCCGGAATAAATCAAACTGTAAATGATAATAGTGTATCGGTGAACCAGGATAAAGAGGATTCCGATAAAACTGCAGTTGATGACTCTGTCGTCCGGCAGGATGTACTGACTGATAATACTCCTGGTGCTGCTAAAAAAGCTGAAGCTGAAGTCGGGCCTCTCGCTGCAGTCAGAGATTCCATAGGCGGTATATATTTTAGCGGATTTTATCAAAACATTGGCGAGGCTGTTATTACCTATCCTAAGGTTACTGTAGTGCTTTTTGACAAATATGGTAAAGAACTTAAACGTGCGGCGGGATATGGAACCAGAAGCTTTTTGCTGCCGGGTGAGAAAACAATAGTCAGAGTACTGGTGTCAGGGGCACCGGAATATGAGAAAATCAAGATCCTGTATGAACCGCAGCCCGCCTCAAAATTTACAAAACTGTCGCGTATAAAACTGAGTATTGTTGAGTCAAAAATGAATTTTTCGGGCAGAGGTCGTCTTGACATTACAGGAACAGTGAAAAATATTGACAGCAAGGATTGCCGAATGGTTAAGATAGAGGCTCTTGTATTTAAAGATGGCAAGGTTATCGGTTCCGGGCTTATTCATATAGCCGATGACATTAGCCCTTCAGAAACGGCGAGTTTTTCGATGTATATACCTTCAAAGATTGATGAAGCTGACTCCTTTGTGCTGGATTGGCAGGGTACACCTGCCATGTAATGCTTTCCGTTTGCCGTTTTGCAAAACTATAGTATCATGACAAGGCTAACGCTATTCGTCTTTAACAGCATAAAAAAACATGTTTTCATTAAGGTACTGATCCTGGGGAGAAAATAGTTGGATATTATAAAACAGTGGTTCAATAAAATTTCTGAAAGAGGGCTGGTCTGGCATTTTTTTATATTTGTAATTACGGGTTTTTTACTTAAACTGGTTTATCTTTTTGCCTCGCCAATATGGAGGGTTGATCTTTTCTTCTATATACAGGGTGCAAAAACCATGCTTGACGGAGGTGTTCTTTTTAAAAACTTTGTCGAGATTAAACCGCCGGGAATCTTTTTTATCTACTACTGGCTTTCTATTCTTTTCGGATATTCCAATATTCTGGTTTCAATAAAGTTTCTGGCTCTTTTGTCACAAAGTCTGACTGCTTTATTTATTTCCGCAACTGCTTCGCGTGTCTATACAAAAAAGGCAGGCTTTGCAGCAGGAATGGCTTTTCTTCTTGCGGCATCTGTCTGCTACAGCTTTTGGCCGCCGAACATAATGCTTATAGCTCTTACCCCGCTGCTCGCGTCAGTTTGGTTTTGCTTTATATACATACAGAAAACTGTGCCCGGTTATCTTTTTTTTGCCGGGCTTTTTATGGGTATCTCTTCTGCTATAAGCACCAATTTGATCCTTTTTACGCTTATTGTCCCTGTGCTCTGTATTATAAATGATAGATCAATTAAACGATTTATTGTCGGATGCTTGACCGCTTTTGCAGGTTTTTTGGTAGTCTGGCTCTCTATGGCAGTCTATTTTTATCTTAATAACGCATTAATCGACTGGTTATGGTGGAATTTCAGATGGGCGTCCATATACGGGGGAACACGTCCAGTCTATTTGAGGATTTTTAATTTTTTCTGGGGTATGATGCGTTCATGGCAGATTTTGCCATTATATGCGTTATCCTTTTATTCTTTGTATATAATTACAATAAAAAAGTTATATCGGAAACACCGGGATTATCTGGTTCTTGGTGTTCTGTTTGTTGTATCTCTTTTATCACGATTGGCTTTTGGCAAATCGGAACCGCGTTACTATCTTTATATGGTTCCGTTTATGGTTCTTCTTTTACCTTTGGCTATTGAATACTTTAAAAAACCTCAGTTAAAAAAAATATCTTACATCTTCCTTTCTTTTGTTATAATCTCACTATCTTACACAAGTTTTGAAGGTATTTCAAAACCTTACAGACGGTTCGTTACAAGAAAAGCCCTGCATGATGCGATAAAAGAATTCTCAGACCCAAGTGATAAAATTTTTGTTTGGAGTGAAGGCTATGAGGTATATTTAATGTCTGAACGGTCAATGGCTGGCAGTTTCTTTTCACCCGCACAGCATCTTGCTAACGGATACATCTGGATGCGTAATGATTTTCGTAACATAGATGTCCCCTGGCAGAAATTCATGAGCGAGTTCGAGACTGATCAACCGGAATTGATTGTTGATTTGACTGGCAAATTTAAGGGAGCGGGTGAGGAGTATTATGAAAGACCGCTGTTGGACTATATGAACAGTTTCATAAAAGAGGTAAATGAAAATTATTATGTTGTATCCGAGGTTGGACGTGCTGTTATCTGGAAGAAGAGATGACAGATATTGAACAAAAATTACATGGTTATGCAGTACAGCGGTATCCGGAATTTCCAGGGTAAGTGGGAAATGCTATAAATTTATTCCGATATTGCGGACTCTTGCATAAAATTTAATTGCCTGTGCGTACCATTATGTTTTTTTCTAGAAGAGTCTGGTTAATATAGATGGTTTTGAGATGTTTCCTCAAATCTTCTTTTTTTTGACTATACTCTTTTTTTGATGATAAATCGTTGTTCTCTTCGGGATCATTATCAAGATTAAACAGATATTCCCTGCCGGTACGGTGGTGGTAGATGTATTTCCATGGGTGTACTACTATTGAAAGGTATCGGCCGCTGTAGGGTTGTATCAAAGGAATGGGATGAGTCGTCCCGGGAAAAGAGAAAAAAGAGATACCCTGAAAGGCGTTCGATTCGTTTTCTATAGCTAATAAGTCGCATATTGATGGAGCAATGTCAAGTTGAGAGAACGCGGTTTTATCAAGAGTTACGGGTTTTATATTGCCTTTGTGTAAAACAAGAAACGGTATTCTAAAAGATTCCTCGTAGTATCCATTTTCGTTACCTACAATGCCATGATCACCAAGCGGATATGAGTGGTCACCGGATATTATTATTATGGAATTTTTCAGTTTGTCTGATTTGCGGATCGAATCAATGAAAAAACCCAGAGCTTTATCCGTGTTATGGACAGAGTTGTGGTAATGTTCGCGAATTGTTCGCGGGTTCTTGTGCATATGCCATTTTTCTTCGGGATAGTTATTAAAATTTCGGTGATTAACTATAGTCATCAGAACCGCAAAAAAAGGTTTTCCGTCAGACAGCTCAGTTTCGGCATATTTTAAAAATCTCTTATAAAACTCGGAATCTTCGATACCCCATGTCTGTCTCTCTTTTGACGGGTAGACCGGATTACCCTCTTTGTTGTGAGGATCAGCAGTAATAGCTTTCTCGAAACCGTTGGAACTTAAAAATGGTGCAGTGTTGTCAGAATGTAAACGGCGATAAGCCTGGTAGAAAAGTGTCCGGTACCCGTTATTTTTTAAAATAGAAGCAATAGAAATAAAATCGTTTTTTTTGTAATGAACAAAAACCTTGCCTTTATAGGAGGGAATGCCCGAGAAAAAGGCGGCATACTGTCCTTTGCAAGTCTGAATGGAATTCCCGTAAAAGTGTGGAATATACAGGCCTTCTTTTGTGAGTCTGTTAAAATTCGGTGTTATTTCTTTACCGTCTTCAGTATAACCGTTAATCACAGATGCATTAAAGGATTCGATCATGATAAAAATGATTGATGGTCTATTTTCTGAATGCCGTTTAAGATCGACCGTATCTGATATTTGAATTTTGCTTTTAAAGAACGGGTAGGTTCCCTTTTCTATTTTTATGTTGGCCGCATTGTCCATGCTGTGCCGTATCATGCTTTGAAAGAAGAATGCAATATTGTCGCGGGTTGGTATCTGGAAAAAAAGAATCATAAAGTACGCGGTAAGGGTAAATCCGAGTTTAAAGATGACTCTGCTTTTTTGTACACTTTCGGTAAGACTCTTGTTCCTGATTTGTAAAAAAATCAGAAAGACAATAATTAGAAACGAAACTATATATGAAGAGATACTCAGGGATCCGAATATGACTTCGTAGGCCTCTGTAGTAAAGGTGATATCAATATTGTCAAAAACAAGAGTAAAATCGAGGGTGTTTTTTGCTTCGGCCTGATAGACCATAAGCTGGTAATAGAGCCACACTATAAAAATATCTATACCTGCTTTTAGTCTCGGAAGTTTCGATAGAAGGCAGCTTATAAACAGGAGAAGAAGATTAATTGAAAGAAAACTGGTGATAAGTTCAATAAACCCGTCAGTCGTAAACCTGAATCTTGGCATATCTTTGCCGAACTGGTAATAGATAAAGTAGTAAAACTGAATCAGGGTAACGGCGATGTTGGCGCCGCCAAACCTGAAATCAAAAAAACCTGTATCCAGCAGTTTTCTTTTTAAAAAATTACGAAGACCGGCTATTAATGCATGGGCTTTTGGAAAACGGGTTTCTATTGTTTTGGTTAAATATTTTATTAGGGTTTGAATATTATACATATGGTTTTATACTTATCCTGTTTAACTTAGATAGTGATAATGGGTTTCCTGTGAAAAGCCGTGTCAAGAAAGATTTTTGAGCTGTTATAAGATGCTGTTTTAATAAACAGAATCTTATAATGCAGATAGAGTCAATTGTCAGGAATTATCAGCAGCAAAAAGTTCTTGTGCTGGATATCAGGCTGATTTATAGGAATTGATATTGTAAATGCTTTACAAAGAAATAGTAGATAAGTGACGGTATAATCCGTGATAGAGGTTAAAGTGATAGTAGATGTTCATGCTCATATATTTCCAGACAAGATTGCCGCTCGAGCCATTGAATCTCTGGCGGCTAACTCAGGAGATTACAAACCCTTTGGCGACGGAACGCTTGATAACCTTTTAGCCAATATGAAAGAAGCGGGTATTGATCTTGCTTTTGCAGCAAATATTGCAACAAGTCCAAAACAGTTTAAATCAATCGTTGACTGGTCAATTTCGATACGTTCGGATAAAATATTCCCTTTGGGATCTGTTCATCCTGAGAGCAATGATTACGAGGGAGAGATATCGTGTCTTCTTGATAATGGATTTACTGGAATAAAACTTCATCCTCTTTATCAGGAATTTTATGTTGATGACAAAAAAGTTTTACCTTTTTTTAAAGCACTGGAACAGAGCGGTATGTTTGTGCTTATGCACGCGGGTAACGATATCGCTTTTCCCGGAGATGACCATGCTTCGCCTGCTCGAATGGCCCGGCTGATTGAAAGAGTGCCTTCACTGGATATAATTGCAGCTCATATGGGCGGCTGGGAAGTCTGGAATGCTGTTTTATCGGATCTGGCCGGCGCGCCCTGCTGGTTTGATACTTCGTTTATTACACATATAAACAGGGATCTGATTTGCAGAATAGTCGAGAAACATGGTATTGACAAAATTGTATTCGGCAGTGATTTTCCATGGCAACGCCAGAATAGCCAGGTAGATTGTATACGAGCCATGTTTGAAAAGAGTGAAGATTGTGATAAAATATTATCAGGAAATATTCTTGATCTTTTAAATAAACACGGTGTCAGCTGATTTTTATTTAATCTGTATGCTTACCGGGCAGTGATCAGAGCCCATAACATCCGCGTGTATGGATGCCTTCTTGACTTTGTCCAAAAAGCTGTTGTTTACACAGTGGTAGTCGATACGCCAGCCTGTGTTTCTTTCGCGTGCTTTAAACCGGTATGACCACCAGCTGTAGCAGCCCTCCTGATCCGGGTAAAAATGGCGGAAGGTGTCTGTAAAACCGTGCTCAAGAAATTTGCTCATCCATTCCCGTTCCTGTGGAAGATATCCCGGATTTTTCTCGTTGGTCTTCGGGTTTTTTAAGTCGATAGGTTTGTGAGCGATGTTGTAATCTCCCATAAGGATAATGTTCTTTCCGTCATTAACATAGCTCTCGCATTTTTCCAGAATTGCGTCACAAAAATCAAGTTTATAATCCAGCCGTTTACCCTCTTCCTGGCTGTTCGGAAAATAGCAGTTTATCAGAATAAAGTCGTTGTACGAAGCAATAAGAGTTCGGCCTTCACTGTCAAACTGATCAACACCGAGAGGCTCTACAGAATGCGGTTTCTCTTTTGTATAGAGAGCAACTCCGCTGTATCCGGCTTTTTGGGCGCTGATAAAATAGCTTGAGTATCCTTCAATACCGGTTAATTCTTCTGAAAGCTGTTCTTTGCGTGCCTTCGTCTCTTGCAGGGCAAGTATATCCGGTGATTCTTTATTTATCCAGTCGATAAAGCCTTTTTTCTGCACGGCACGTATTCCATTTACGTTCCAGGAGTAGACGGTTTTCATTATTGTTTCCCTGTTATTTAGATAATATACTTATTAAAACCATTTTTTTCGTTTAAAAAAATGAAGCATTCCAAGCAGCAAAAATAACATGACTGCAAGCACAATAAAGTAACCGTACTTATATTGAAGCTCCGGCATATTTGAAAAATTCATACCGTAAACACCGGCAATAAATGTGAGCGGTATAAATATGGTAGCTATAATAGTCAGAGTCATCATGACTTCGTTCATGCGGTTTGATACGCTGTTCATATAAAGTTCCAGTAAGCCGGAAGAGTTATCGCGGTAAAGCTCAACAGTTTCGATGACTCTTACAGTGTGGTCATACAGGTCCCTTAAAAAGATATTCAGTTCTTCTGGAAAAAATGATTCGCCGGTTTTTTCGAGCTGTATGGCTACATCCTTTACAGGATATACGGCTCTTCTGACTTTAAGAATCTCCTTTCGTAACAGATGTAAATCATTCAGGTAGGCTTTTTCAGGATTATCAAGCAGTCCGAGCTCTACCCTGTCAAGGCGTTCACCAATAAATTCGAGTATGTAGAAGTACCGGTCAACAACTGAATCGGTAAGTGCGTAAAGAAGATATGATGCTCCGCGTTGACGAATGAATCCCTTGCCGGCATTGATTCGCTCCCTTACTCCGTCAAAGACATCTCCGGTTCTTTCCTGAAACGAGAGTAAGACGTTGCCTTTGCAGATTAAACTTATCTGTTCTGAATCGATTGTACCCGTGTCGGCCATATCAAGCATTTTAAGGACAATGTGTATGTATTCTCCATGTTCTTCCAGCTTGGGGCGCTGGTTGACGCTTACAATGTCTTCGGTAGTAAGCTTATGAATGCCGTAAAAGGAGCAGATAGATTCGATCGGTTTTACGTCGTGCAGACCGTCGATATTAATCCAGACTGTACCCTCAAGTTTGGAGGATGTTTCGATAGTTTCTTCTATATTTGCTGGGGAAAAACTCTTTATGCCGGAGCTGTCATAGTTTATTACCGTGATGGCTACGCTTTCCATTTTGACATCGCCGGTAAAAACAGCTGATCCGGGGGCAAGGCCCGATTTATGAATCCGTTTTTTAGGTATCAGTTTTGTTAGCTTTTTTGCCATCGATATTCAGAGTATCTCCAGTTTTAGTCTTTGATAAACCGTGAAAAATATCGCGCAAGAAGAAAAAAAGGCCGGATACAATATCCGGCCTTTTTTATTGCATATTTATGGAATTCTTAAGCTTGGTTAGCGCTTCCTAGAACGTTAATGTTTTTAAGTTTGTAAAGCTCTTTAAGACTGTCACGAGCAGGCCCAAGAAATTTTCTAGGGTCAAATTCTCCGGGAGAATCTACAAATACCTTTCTAACCGCTGCGGTCATAGCGATACGGCCGTCAGAGTCGATATTGATTTTACAAACAGCAGATTTTGCTGCTTTTCGAAGCTGCTCTTCAGGGATACCAACTGCATCAGCCATTTTTCCGCCATGTTCGTTAATAACTTTAACAAGATCCTGAGGCACTGAAGAAGATCCGTGAAGTACTATTGGGAATCCCGGTAATCTTTTTTCGATCTCTTCAAGAATGTCAAAACGAAGTGGAGGTGGTATAAGAATGCCTTCAGCATTACGGGTACACTGCTCAGGTTTAAACTTGTTTGCACCATGAGAAGTTCCTATAGAGATGGCAAGAGAGTCAACTCCTGTTTTTGATACGAAGTCTTCAACCTCTTCAGGTTTTGTGTATGTAGATTTTTCAGCAACAACATCATCTTCAACACCGGCAAGAACACCAAGTTCTCCTTCGACAGTAACATCGTGTGCGTGAGCATACTCAACAACCTTTTTAGTTATTTCAATGTTTTTCTCGTATGGATGATGAGATCCGTCGATCATTACAGAAGAGAATCCGCTGTCGACACATGCTTTGCATATTTCAAAATCGGCACCATGATCAAGGTGAAGTGCGATAGGAATATTGTAGCCGAGCTCTTTCGCGTACTCTACTGCACCCTGAGCCATGTATCGTAGAAGTGTCTGATTTGCGTACTGACGTGCACCGGCTGAAACCTGAAGAATTACAGGTGATTTTGTTTCGACACATGCCTGAATGATTGCCTGCATCTGCTCCATGTTGTTGAAGTTGTAAGCAGGAATGGCGTATCCGCCTTTAACGGCTTTAGCGAACATCTCTTTTGTGTTCACAAGCCCAAGATCTTTATAACTTGTCATGAATGTCTCCTTATATTATTGTATATTAATTGCATGAACAGTCTGGTCAAAAATCACATATGAAGGTATAATTGCAAGGCATTTTTCGGAGATCTTGCAGCTGTTTTGTGCTGTAAAGCATAGTAGAGTCACTGCTGATTATGCGGAAATAATACATTAGTATCTGAAGATTGGCAGAAAATTTAGACAAAAATTTACAAAAATGCCGATAATTATAATATTATTATGTAGCATAATGAAAAAAACGGTGTTTTATGAAAGCAAGATTGATATTTTTGACTCTGGCTATGTTTCTTTTTACGGTTCAAATGCCGGCAGAAACGGCAGTGTCCGGGCTTGTTGCTACGGTCAGCCTAAAAAGAACAACTTTTCATGATGTTCGTTATATAGAAGCCGAGATTATTGTTCAAAACCGCGGGAAGAAGCCGGCATCTTTTATTGTTTATGATAAGCCTTATACTACTTTTCAGCCGGTAGTTTATGATGTAAATGGACGTGAGGCTCCTGTTAAGGTTGCTTACCGGTTAACTGGCCTGCGAGCGGATCAGGTTTTGGGGGGCGTTGCTGCCCGAACTATTCTTCTTGTTCCTGGCGAAAAATACAGCTGCGGCGTAAATCTTGCAGACTATTACGAGTTTGCTCACGGCCGTGAATATAAGGTAAGGCTTCTTTTTTTACGTGATGCAGCCGGGAAAGAGGCGAGACTAGGCGGTAATATAGCGCGTTTGTCGGTTTCTCGTGAGCGATTAGCACCTGTGCAGCCGCAGGTAGCAATAGACGGCATTGAAGCTGAAGAAGGAGCAATAAGGCCTGAAGAGATTGTACACCTTTTTTTGATGGCCGAGCAGCGTGAAAGATGGAACGATTATTTAAAATACATTGATCTTGAACAGTACATTTACTCTTTTCCGGATTATGCCAAAGCATATCTTTCGGGTGGAGACGTTGTAAAAAGAGAGGCCTTGAGAGATTTTTCTACATATTTAATCAAGAGCAGGCCTGACACCATAAGTGAGTATAAAATAGTTTCTGAAACGGTAGAGGACGGCCGGGCCAGGGTTTCGGTATTGATAAAAAGAGCCGCGGCCGGGATGCCTTTTACGTATAATTATACTTATTCGCTTGAAAAAAAGAGTGCTGTTTGGATGATTACCGGTGTAACAGCTTCGGTTGCGAGGGATATACGACAATGACAGAAATATTATCACAAGACGAGATAGATTCCCTATTAACGGCGATATCGACCGGCGAACATGAGATGGAAGACGTTGCGCCGACCGAACAGCGCAAGGTCAAGTTGTACGATTTTCGTCGTCCCGACAAGTTTTCCAAAGACCAGATCCGAACTTTGCAGATGATGCACGAGACCTTTGCTCGTCTTACAACTACAGCGCTTTCGGCACAGTTGCGGGCTCTGGTAAGTGTACACGTTGCATCGGTGGATCAGCTTACCTATGAAGAATTTGTGAGGTCGATACCTAATCCGACTACCCTTGCCGTTGTGAATATGGATCCGCTAAAAGGATCAGCAGTATTAGAGATAGACCCTTCAATCACCTTTACCATTATTGATAAACTGTTTGGTGGTGAGGGCGAAGCCACTAAGATTTCGCGTGAATTAACAGACATTGAGCTTTCGGTAATGGAAGGTATCGTTGTTCGTATACTTGGTAATCTCCGTGAAGCCTGGTCAAACGTAATTGATCTTCGTCCGCGATTGGGGAATATCGAGACTAATCCGCAGTTTGCGCAGATTGTTCCGCCTAACGAGATGGTGGTGCTTATCACCCTGGAGACAAAGGTCGGTGAAGTTGAGGGGATGACAAACCTTTGCCTTCCATACATTACCATAGAGCCTGTAATCTCTAAGCTTTCGGCTCAGTACTGGTTTTCGAGTATCCGTAAAGGTGCTACAGATGAGAACCTGCAGATAATTCAAAACCGTCTTGAAAATGTGACTTTAAATGTTGTCGCAGAGATTGGAGATGTTGAGGTTTCCATGCAGGAGGTCTTGAATCTTTCGCTAGGAGATGTAATTAAACTTTCGAAAACAAAAACCGATTCAGATATGACATTGAAGATTGAGGGCAGGCGCAAGTTTAAATGCAGGCCCGGTCTTGTTGGAAACCGTGTTTCTGTTCAGGTTGGCGAGCGTATAGAGGAAGTTCCTGATGAACTGCTTATCACCAAAAAAGAAGAAGATGAGATGATGTGATTTTTTAGTTCTTTTCGTTTTTCCTGTTCTTTGTTCCTGTTTTGAATAAAAAAATCGAAACAAAACCCGGAAATTCGTCGTTTTCCGGGTTTTTTAGCCAGATGGATGGGGTTTGCCCTCGTAAAAGTTCATACCCCAGCTATTAATAAAGTATGGAAAACCAAAGAAATGGTGCACAAAAGCAGCATGAAAACAGGGACGAACAAACACCTTAACGCCATCCATAAATTCTTCGAAGAATTCCATTGCAAGAAATAACATGTACGACAAGCTGTAACAGTAAAGGTTGGCTATATCTTTAAGCTTTCTTTTTGCGATAATTGAGAAGCGAATATGTACTGATTTATAATTAGTACCTCTCTCCAGATATTTGGTAAGAGTGTTATTGCATACAGGATTTTTAACCAGTATCTTTGAATACTTGTCCAGTACAGTATTTATTACATCCGAGATATCCATATTATACTTCTCGGCATACTCCTCGATTTTTTCCAGTCTGCCTGCTTCCACATCGATTGATGTTCTAAAGTCTGAAACTTCCATTAAGTGCCTCCAGGGATTTGTCTGTATATATATAAACGCAGTTAGAGGCTTTTTTGTTAAAATTTTTTGTAAGATATTCTAAATAATTGTGAAGTCTTTAAGCGCAAATAAGACGCACTGTAGTGCGTCTTTATAAGCAATTGTCGCACCTGCGGAGTGGTAACGACTCGATGGGATAATTTCAGGACATAATGTCTAAGGTTCCGGCGTTTTTTTGAGTGAACCGGAATTGCTGATATAATCGAATATACTTTAAACGATATTGCTTTTGCGTTATTTTATATCGTACGGCAGTTTAGATAATTATGCGAATTTTTTTTCATTACCTTTTTTTTGTCTGTTTTTTACTGTTTTAAAACTGATTATAGAGCTGGTTACCGTGCTCTTACCTGAATGAATAAATGCTGCCAGCCATAAAATTTGCAAGGCAATAATGGTTATCGGGTTTTTAAATGGGGCAATTCCCTCCAACAATGAAATATCATTTTTATATTCATGACTATACGATAGTGCAATTATAATATAATAAGGAATTACCATGAGGCTCATTAGTTGATAGGCAGAAATCTTTCCGTCTCCACGATAATCATCGCGTAAAAACTCCGACAAAAAGCGCCAGATTTGTGTGATACTAAGACTGATAAAGAAGGAGAGTATAAACATTTGTTCGAGAAATAAGTATGTGCTCACAGCTCCGGTGCTGATATAGATCAGGGATGTTATTGTCTGGATAGGTGCAGTAGCGCACCCCTCTATTCCGCCGTTTGCGATGATTTTTTTTGTTTTACCATAGTATTTTATGCTAAATGGAGATAGCACTTTATGAAAAAGTGCAGAAAGATTTTCTATTTTCTTCCCGTAACAGCAGCCAAAGCTAATGCACGCCAGACGCCCCGTTCCTTCTCCGATTGCATAGGCTGCGGTAAGCGCGGCCAAAAATGGTAATAACTCTAACTTTGATGACAATGCGGACCCTGCTGTTATATTAACTATGCCAACGATGACAGGCGCAGCAATAAATCCGGTAAAGACTGCTCCTCCGATTGTAAGTGTTCCCTTGCGTTTTTCGACAATATATGCTACTATTTTTGATGCAGGCATGCAAATTATTAAAACAAGTGTGAGAGTTAAAATAATCAAAACAATATTGTAGCCTATAGCGTGTAATAGAACAAGAGCAATAGCAGCCGAGATCAAAAGAGCGTTTGCAGTAAATAAGCCGTAATAGGTCAAGTTTGTCCCGTTATAAGACCCATCGCTATTTTTTGAGTTAGGTAATGCCGCTATAAACTGCCATTTTTCAGCCGAAAGTACACGTGACAAGATAATGCAGATAGTTGTAAGAACGGCCCAAAGCGATATAGAAAAAATTGTATTTGTCATTTTAGAGGCTCCGTTTTTTTCGGGCTTTATTTTTGGCT
This sequence comes from Spirochaetota bacterium, assembly GCA_016934935.1. Lineage (GTDB taxonomy): Bacteria > Spirochaetota > UBA4802 > UBA4802 > JAFGJZ01 > JAFGRW01. Next base: position 36,466 of record JAFGRW010000100.1, read on the forward strand.
GTTATTGCAGTTGCAATAGACGAGCGTACATCAAGATCTGTCTCTACACAGGGATTTCCAAAGGCATCAGAGAACCGGCTAATCGCATAAGGAGATGATTGATTTTTTATAAGATCTGTATCAAACCTTATGCGGTTTTTTTCGAATATAAGAATGTCTACTGAACTGCCGGGGCGATAAAGACTCTTGACCTGTCCTCTCTTAAGAAATAATCCTATGGTTACAGGTTTTGGGTTGCTGTACTCAAATTCACTGTAGCATTGTACAATGTCACCTATCATAAGTGCTACAACTTCGATCATTGCAACTACGCCGGCGTTTGTTCCTCCGGGCACATCGGTATCAATAATTGTTACAACTCTTCTGTTTTTCGAACAGTGAGATGCTTCGATAATTGTAGCATTTGGATTGCATGAGTGGAAAGCGCCATCTATACAATAAAAATCAATAACAATGCCGCTGACAGGCGCGTGGTTGTGGTGATATTTGTCGGGAGTTAATCGAAATATCGCAAAATCCCCATTATGAAATTTTGATATCCACTCTCCTTTGTCTTTCCCTAATAGTTCTTTCAAACAGAAGAATTTATTTTTTAAAAATACAAGGTTCCTATTGCTAAATGATCCAACAATACATCTTGAATCCGCTGGAGAAACAACTATTTCTTCATCATTTGACATCGGTCTGTATTGATCATACTTAATTTGACGTTCAAAAACCTTGCGCGCACTTGTTAAAGCAGAGGGATTTACACACTCTTCAATGTTTACACCAACTTGCTTGATAAATTTTTGTCCGCCAGATAAAAAAGAGCCAAATGGAAAATCGTAGTTTATGTAAGCCAATAGAGAGCTTGTTCTTGACGAGACAAGTGCGTTAAACATCCACTTTGAATTTTCTCTGATGTTGGAATAAATATAGTTAATAATTGAATTGTGATACAGGTTTTCGGTAATTATTTCACCTGTTTTACGTTCAATATATTGATGCAGCATTTGCAAACTCCTCTTGTAGGCAGGTATCATCCCTATCGTGAAGATTCTTGTAGTATCCTATAATGCCAATAACCATATTTATCAATTCGCACAGTTCATGCTGGCTTAGTTCTTCATAAATCAATGGATCCTTGATTTTCATCACATAATCGTAGGGATTACGGCATTTTAAAATATTTTTCACTGTATCTCTGCCCGGTTCATCAATTGAACTGTTCATGACTGTTTTGCAATCGGCAGCGATAAGGAGCAGCGATTCATGAATCTGTTTTTCTCTAAGTTCATTACGATAATATGATTCGGCACAGAGGTTATAGTCGTTAGCCGATATCTTTTTAAAGTCAGAAACACCGGCTTTGTTAAGAATTGAGTTTTGTAGTTTTCCCGCACATGAAAATTCTTCAGGTTGATTGATTCTTCTCTTAAGATCTTCGATTGGTTTTTGGCAGTTGTTTGCTTCTATCAATCTGCTTCCATCTGTTTCGATTATCTTGACAAGGCTGTTAAGGTAGTCTGTTCGTTTTACACGAGTGTATCCTTTGTATCTGTTGCTGTTTCGGCTTTGTGTTGTGTGGCTGAGAATTTTTTGTAAAAAAATGTTTTGCGTTTTATTGTAAATGTAAAAAGCATCAAGTCCAAGCGCGCATGAAAAGAATATCTGGCGTCTTTCACTTTCGACATTAACAGTGTCGGGAATATGCTTGTGCGTAATGCCGCCTCGAAGAATATAGTGATATCCTAATGATGTTATCAAAGATTGAAGTGTGGTTGCCTGAGCCATGTCGCCATTATAACTTGAAAATTGACTGTAGTAGCGTCCTTCAAATCCTGTAAATCCCATCTGTGAAAAGTATCGCATTTTATAAAGCATATAAAGAGACATGCTTTCGTGGTAAATTCCATTTACTGTAAGATCGCGTTTAAGACGGTCATCATTACCCAATGTGCCGTCAAGCGCTGAATTAGAGGACGTACTCAAAACTGCAGCCATATAATCCAGCAATCTGAAGTCCGGAACAATGTCACCTTTTAACCTTAAAGTTTTTGCTATTAGTTTATCAAGCCAGCATATACCAAAAGGCGTTACCGGGTTACCCGCGAATCTCTGATTAGTTTTTTCCTTCCAACTGCGCCATATCATCTGAAGATGTTTTGAATTTAATTCGTGCGGTAAAAACCCCATCACTGTTTCGGGGTGAAATTCCCAAAAGTCAAAGCGAAAGGGGGCAGCGCTGTAGGTATTTACAAATAGAGGTAAAAAGTGCTCGGTTATTTTTATTGCTAAATCACCAAAATATTTTTCGTCGAGTTGAGTAAATCCTGATTTTTTATCCTCAAGAAAACCGGTTAGTTTTTTACTTCCCAATGTTATATGGGTTCCGTTATTTGCAAGGCTTACATTAGAGATATTAGGAATATAAGCAAGGTTTGTAAAAAGAATACCGGCCTCTTTCAATCGCGAAATACAGTGTACCTGGCTTCTTGAGAATACTTGATGACATAAATTCATATAATCAAACTTTTCTTTACCGCGATCCCAACCGGAAAGGCATGGGCTCATAAAAAGTTCACGGTAAAAAGAATCAGAAACGCAATCGTTAAGTTGCTTCTGTCTGACAGGAGTGACTGGAGAGCAATACACTGTTGTTTTCTGACCGTTTTGAGTGAGTTTGAAAGCCGTGTTAGCGTATGCTGTTAAAAGCTGTGTAAGTAAAAAACGCCGAGAAGTTTCATTAGCAGCAGCTGTCCCGTTCTTGCCTTCTTTTGATAAATGCGCGGGATAAAACGAAAATGTTTCAGGTGAGGTGTTATCATTCAAAAAATGGTCAAGATAAGGTCTGAATTTTCCACTGAAGTTGTGATCAGTACGGCTGATCTCGAAAAGTGAGTCCGCGAGAGAGAGCTTAAGCAGATAACTTACAGGTATCCGAATCATCTCTTTGCCTTCAGAGGAAGTGAAAATAAAGCGTGAAATGTCATCACGAACGCCTTTTCTCGGCGCGCTTTTATCTGATAATATATCCATCTTAAAAAGCGAGAGAGAATATTTGTTTAGAACGTTTTTTTGAAAACTTACCCAACTGTTTTCCCAAATATCTGCATTATTATTTTCCAGATAATCTCTTAACTTTTCAAGTTTCTTAGGTGAGGTATCACCTTCGGCAACCTGCTGCTTCATATTTTTATAACAGTTGGAATCTTCAATTGAAATAGCAAGATCGATATTGTTTTTAGATCCGATTACCGCTGTTTGAAATTCATTTTCAGAACCGACTGTAACATCATCCTGAAAAAAAGGTAACAGATCTGGACGGCTGTCAGCAATAATTTTATAATCACCGTAAATAATGTGCTCAAAATATTTTAATCGGTCTTCAGCTGTTGGCCTGATCATTTGGCATCGCCTCCCTTGCGATGACCAATAATTAAATCATTTGTGTATGAATTATTTAAAGATAAGATGAATAATCGGTTAAAAACCGCATAAACAGGGAACATTGATAACTGACATTTTATTAAATAATTGTGAATGACAGTAATGATTGCATAAACTGGATAGAGCACTTTAAACCTATGGATAAAGAAATATTAATTGGGAGATTATATATAAATTACACATTTATTTTATATTGCTTAAACAGTTAACGTGTAAGCAAACAAAAGAATTACCAGTGGTTTCTTCGAATTAGTTAAACGCCGCCTGGTAAAACAATAACTTATTAAAATATTGATGTAATTTGAGATGTTTTCGAATAATTCTTTTTTAAAATAGTCCTAAGGGGGTTTTTGTGGCACATATATTTTACAGTCTTTCAGGAGAGGGTCGAGGGCATGCTGCTCGTGCACGAACAATAATAGATGATTTGAAAGACCGGCACAGTTTTACGGTTTTCGCTCCAGGAGATGCCTATGGTATGCTTGATGGTTTATATAACAAGCATGATGTAAAACTGATCAACATTCCGGGGCTTAATTTTTATTATAATAGCAAAAGAAAGGTCGATTACGGATTAACCCTGGTGAATGCAATAAAATATTTTATGGATCCTGCTCCGATAAAAAAAATAATTGGGTTAATCGAAGAGGAGAGGCCGGATCTTGTTATAACAGATTTCGAGCCATCACTTCTACGAGCAGCTGAGAAATGCGGTATGCCTTATATAAGTATTAACCATCAGCATTTTTTATCAACCTATGATCTTGGACAATTGCCGTTGCATTTGCAGCACAAGGCCGCCATAATGAGCACAGCTGTAAATTTTATGTATAGTCGTCAATGCAAAACAGTAGTTTCTTCGTTCTTTTTTCCCGGATTAAAAAGTAGAGTCAGAAATGTCAGTCAGACAGGTGTACTGCTGAATAATAGAATCATAAATGCCGATACTGCGGATCGTGGTCATGTTCTTGTTTATCTTAGACGCTTTCTGGACAGGCGGTTGCTTGAAATGATAAGTTCGATTGGTAAAAAAGCTATTGTATATAATAACGAATCAGATTATAAAACTAAAAATGTTATCTTTAAAAAAACATGCCCGGATGCTTTCTGTGAGGATCTGGCGGGATGTTCTTGTCTTGTTACAACGGCTGGAAACCAACTGGTAGGAGAAGCTCTGTATTTAGGAAAGCCTGTGCTTGTGATTCCCGAGCCGGATAATTTCGAACAGCAAATCAATGCAGCGTTTTTAAATCTTTCAGGCGGCGGAATATCTTGCGAGGCGGATAATATCGATTCACAGTTTTTTAAAGATTTTGTTTCAAAGCTGGACAGCTTCGTATTGAATCATCCACGAGATATGCTTTGCGGTAACCAGACAATATCTAACATTGTTGAAGAGTCTATTGCTGTAGACCCTGTAAGTACCAAACAAAAAGCAGCATCGTAAACATAACAATAGGGAACTTCGAAAAATTACCATGTTCCAGAGGGCAAGATGCTTTAAACGCCTATTATAAAGGAATTTATCGCAAGTTCCATGTTGATAAGTTAATTATTAGAAATTGTCAATATTTTGTCATGTTTGACATTGTTGCCTGCTCCGTCTTTTTTTATATTCCATAATTAATATTTATAATATGAATATACTTGTGTTTGTAACGCCGCTGACAAAAAGGCTGATAAAATGATCAATTATTTAAAACATCTTCGTCTTGGTAAAAACAGCACATGCGTGAATCCAATGATGCTTACAGCAATTATAACGTTTCGGTGTAATGCACGTTGTGTTATGTGTGACTCATGGAAAAAAACAAGTCATAAAGAAATTTCTGTTAAAGACTTTGAACAGATATTCCAAAGTTTGGGCAAAATGCATCTTGTAAGGCTTTCCGGAGGAGAGCCGTTTGTGCGTGATGATTTCACTGTTATAGCCGATAGTGCTGTCAGAATTTTGCGGCCACGGCTTTTACATGTTACAAGTAACGGTTTTTTAACGCAAAGAATCGTTAATTTTGTGATAAATCGTGACAGGTCTGTTCCTCTTTTTCTGCTGTTTTCGATTGATGGAATGCATGAGTTACATGACGAAATTCGGGGAATAAAGGGTGCCTGGAATATGGTTAATAGAACAATAGAAGAGCTATCTTCATTAAGAAAAAAGTACAATTTTGGAATTGCTATTAATCAGACCATAGTAAATGAAAATAGTGTTTCGGAATATTCCCGTTTGCGCAAGCACTTTGAAAAGCATCGCGTTAGTGTTAATGTTGTTTTTGCGTATGATGAAAGTTCGACGTATACATTAGATGCAAAAGGTATAACTAACAGCGCGGAACAGTTTAAAACTGTTGCAAAAATAGGCTCAGATAAACTTATAAACCTGTTTAATGAAGTTCAGGATGGACTTAAGGGGGCATCTTTAGGGCACAGAATTTTAAAAAAATACTATTACAATGGAATGTACAACAGGCTTATAAAAGATTTTGATTCGCCTAATCCGAAATGTGCCGCGCTTGGAGCACACATGAGAATTTTTCCTGACGGGTCGGTTCCGGTGTGCCAGTTTAATTCTACAATAATTGGAAATTTGGCAAAAGACGGTTTTGATAAAGTGTGGAATAGTGAAAAAGTTTATGCTAGCCGTAATTGGGTAAAAAATTGTAAAGGTTGCTGGGCAGAGTGTGAAGTTCTTCCAAGTGCTTTTTACAGCGGTGATATTTTAAAATCTATTTGTATGTATAAAAAATTTTTAAACATAAATCATGATTAATAACTTGTCTCTGGTTATAAGGACTTGACGGGATTTCCACCCGATTATAGAGTAGAAAGACCTTTTCGAAATCCGGCAGAGGGCAAGCCTGAAAGGCTGAAAACGCATTTTGCCGTAACGGGACCAGATGAACAATACGCCACTATCAATAACTGAATTATCCTCTGTGATAAAGCAGACTATAGAGGGAAATTCTCTGCTTTCGAATGTTGCCGTGATAGGCGAAGTTTCGAATGTTACAAATCACTCGTCCGGCCATATATATTTTACTCTTAAGGATTCAGGGGCGGTAATAAGCGCCGCATTTTTTAAGTACGCAAACCGGTCGTGCAAGGTGCGTCTGAAAGAGGGGCTTAAGGTTATAGCCTTGGGTTCGGTAACTGTTTACGAAAAACGTGGAAGCTATCAGCTTATTGTCAAATCGCTTATTGAAGACGGAATTGGCGAACTGCAACGGCAAATACAGGAACTAAAAGAGAGACTTTTAAAAGAAGGGCTCTTTGATAACGAGCGTAAAAAATCACTTCCTTTCCTCCCCCGGCGAATAGGCATTGTAACATCGCCAACCGGAGCTGCTTTCCGTGATATTTTAAAAGTTCTTTTGCGCCGGTTTCCCAATGTAGAAGTTGTTCTGGCGCCTGCGAAGGTACAGGGTTCTGATGCCTCTGTATCCATTGTCCGTGCAATCGAAGAGTTAAATAAAGAGAAATACAATATTGACCTTATTATAGCGGGGCGTGGAGGCGGCTCTTTTGAAGACCTTATGCCCTTTAATGAAGAACCGGCAGTACGTGCCTTCGCCGAATCGCGCGTGCCGATAATTTCGGCAGTAGGTCACCAGATCGATCACCCTCTTACCGATGACGCGGCCGATGCCTTCGCACCTACTCCGTCCGCCGCGGCGGAAATCGCGGTACCTGTAAAGGCAGAGCTTGAAAACGAGATCGAGTATTACAATAAGGCGCTTTTAAGCAGTCTTCAAAAACTTGCCGAACATTACCGCATGCGAATAGCCTCGGTAACACAGCGTCGAATTTTTGAAAATCCGCTTGATATGATAAACATGAGGCAGTTAAATGTAGATGAATTGAGTTCACGCGTGACATATGCGTTAAGTTCGCTTTTACAGGACAAGCGTAACCAGCTTTCGCTTGCCGGTGACCTTGAAGAAAAAATCAATCTGGTATTGATGAAACGGCGGCATATGTTTGCCATGGCTCTTCAGTCGGTTGATCAGTTATCGCCTCTGAAGGTAATGGCACGCGGTTATTCAGTGGTGCGTACCGACACAGGTGATTTTGTTAAAAACTGCAGGGCACTCAGTCCCGGGCAGAAATTTGATCTCTATTTTGCCGACGGAAGCGCGGCATGTGAAGTATTAAGCCTGAATAAAGGAGTAACCCTTGGAAAAGAAAAAGGTGAGTAAAAAGGCCGAGCTGACTTTTGATAAGGCTTTGTCGATGTTGGAAGATATTGCCCGGCAGCTTGACTCCGGCGAGCTTGGTCTTGAAGAGTCTATCGAAAAATATGAAGAGGGCATGAAACTGTCAAAATTTTGCCAGGAGAGTCTGGAAAAGGCGGAGCGCAAAATAGTTCTTTTGCAGAAAAAAAACGGCGCTGTCTCTGAAAAAGAGGTCGCGGTTACGGAGGATACCGGTGAGATTGAAGATGATGATGAGGTTCAGGGCTCACTTTTATAAGTCGGCTCTGATTTTAGTACTCTTGCTTTTTGCATGCAGCAAAAACGGTAATATGAGTTTTTGCGTTATTCCTGAAGAGGGTAAAGATGCGTCCGAGTGCGGAACTGTCTTTACAATAGGTGAATTCAGGGCAATAATAAGTTTAAAGGAACCTTTTGGTAAAGAGAGGGTTATCTATTCGATATTTGATATAGATTCGGGATCCGAAACTGCAGAAGAGATTGTAACTGTCGATGTCGATCCGGATGCGATGAGTGCTTTCGCGGACATTGGTATCTATAACTCCGGGCGTTACCGTATAACGGTGACCACTGTTGACGGCACAAAACTGGCAGAGGGCGAGGTCGAAACCAGGGAGGAATAGTTCTTTGCAACCGGTTGACATTGTGTAAAAATCTGTTTAGAAGTCCATTCGGACTTGTAACGCAGGCTTTTTTTTGCATAAAAGTTTTTTGTTTTGAAATAATTGCAATAATAGTTGACAAAGATGGAAATACTGTGTAAATAATAAAGATTATAAAAATCAGATTAATTGGAGAAAAAAGATGAAAAAAATACTTATGATGCTTTTAGCAGCGCTATTAGTTTTTTCTTTCGCAGGTTGTGACGATGATGAAGAAAAGAAAGATGCAGTAGTTATTGTAACACCTGGAAAAACATTTAATGTAACCGAAGACAATTTTGTTGACGGTGACTATGCACGTTTTAAGATGAATGTTCTTCAGGACACTACTTACTCTATAACTGTTACATCAGTTGATGCCGATGGAAACACTAAAACGGATGCAGAATTCAATGTTGCTGCATATGCGTCAGAAGAGGATATGCTTGATAATGAAAATTATTTTGCTGATGAGCCTTGTGTTGCTGGAGTTGTTTTCATTGACGAAGTGACAGGAAACGATTTCTATGGTGATGATACAGAGGCCGGTGCTGGATACGCGTATTTTGATATCTTAACATATGATGGTAATAAGACTTACACTATTGATGTTGAAACAACAAGTAAGTAATCTGAATAGTTAATCAATCGTGATATAACAGAAGAGCCGGTTTATTACCGGCTCTTTTTAGTGCGCCCAGCATGGGCGCAATCTAACGGGTTAAAGTCCCGAGTCTGCCCCGGTAGTGGGAAAGACATAGCTGAACACCAA
>JAFGRW010000101.1 GCA_016934935.1 Spirochaetota bacterium
ATCATTTTCGAAAATACTGTTATCTCTTTTGGTTTCTGTATCTGTTCCCGAAATCAGGCTTTTTAACCGCTCGACAGTCTGATTGCCACGTTTGAAGTTAGCAGCGAGTTTTCTAATGTTTGTCCATAAATCTCTAATATTTCCTTTCCATTCTTTTTCCATTAATGGTTCAAAATACTCTGGTTTTATTTTTATTGTTAAGGGTATATCTTCATCCTCTAGTGCTTTCTCAAATAAATATACACTTAGAGGGGGAATATCCGTTTTTCTATCTGATAATGACGGCAACTTAACGACGCTATCAGCAATGCGATAATACAGATCTTCGCGAAATTCTCTATTGGTGATCATTTTCTCTAGATCTGCGTTAGTAGCCGCTACAATCCGAACATCTACTGTTATTGCTTCTTCTGAACCTAGAGGCTGAATTTCTTTATACTCGATTGCTCTTAATAATTTAGCCTGCTGCTCTGGAGGTATTTCACCTATTTCATCCAGAAATAAAGTACCGCCGTCTACTTGTTCAAAATATCCTTTATGATCTTTGTTTGCACCTGTAAATGCCCCCTTTTTATATCCGAATACCTCTCCCTCAAAGGTTTCCTTGGGAATACTTGAACAGTTAACCGCCTGAAACTCCCCTTCTCGGGAAGAAAGTCCATGGATTGCCCGGGCTATCAGTTCTTTACCAGTTCCAGTTTCTCCCAGAATTAATATATTTAAACTGGATTGAGCATATTTTTTTACGTCTTCAAGTACTGGAATCATGGCTTTTGAGCGAGTAAACAATCCAAATTTATTCTGAAACTCAACACATAATTCATATTCATATTTATTTAGTTCAACTTTTTTCTCTAGTAATATATCTTTATTAAAAATAAAGGTTCTTAGAAGGTCTTGATAGAAATTATCGTTTTTTTCTAACCACTTTAAGTTTTTTGTTGTACTGGCAATTAGCTGGATTTTATTAAAAAACTTGTCCTTTAACATTTGGTATAATTCAACCTGTAATGGTAAAGATAATATTTCAATATCTTGGAGAAAAACCATAGAACAATTCGATGCCTTTAAATATCCGGGTCGGCGGATTGGATCTTGTCGAAATATATCCTTTAGGTATAGAATAATATTTTCTGTCTTTTTGTCATCTCGACAGGCAAAGAAAAATATATAGGAACTACTCTTTGCTATACTTTGTATAATTGGTTGTTCTTTATGTCCAATTTTTCCAAAAAGCAAGATTGGCCTTTTTGTATTTTTAAGTTGATATACTTTTTGCTTCAATTGTATTGGAATTTCATCTGCATTATCATTCGATTTGATGAAATTATCTGACCATTCAGGCGTGCCTTTATATATGCTTTGGTAAAATTGATAAAACAATTTTTCATAATTATTGGCAATAAGTCGATTAGTTATGTTTGTTTCCAATACACTTAATATTCGCGTAAATACTTTTGTAGCCTCTAATAGTACAAGGCGTTTTTGATTATTTTCGTGATAAGGGAAACCAAGAAAGCTTGTCTTCAATTGTTTCTGAATATCAATTCTAAATAATATCTCATTTCTAATTATTTGAAGGCAGCCGAGAATATCGTAATGAATTCTATCGATTTCTAACAATTTTAATTTTTCTACAAGTTTTTTGCGTATATCTTTATCTTCACAATTAGTATTATACCACTCTGTACATAAATTCCACGAATCAAGAACCAATTTTGATGATTGTATTATATTTTCGAATGATAGTACTATTTTCTGGTCTTTCTCATACTTATTAAAGTATTGAAGTGCAACTATTTGAGGTATACCAATATTAATAATAGATATAATAAATTCAGACATTGTATTTACGAGATTTGTCCAGTTATTAATATTAAATATATAATTACCATCGAAGGGATAGTATAGTGATTGAATATTGTCCGTTTGTAACAGAGCGTCAGAAAAAAACTTATTAGTTTTTTCTTTGAATTCTTCTGTAGGACAATATATTGATATAGTTTCAGGTTGTATTATTGATAATACATTTTTGTGTTCTATAAATTTACTCATTCATTATTCCATTCGTTTTCCAAATGCTAACCATTCGACACGAATATGGCCTACTTTTGACGCGTTGTCAGTTTTAACAATAATAGAAAATCCAGTTTCTGTTACAGATTTTGTAATAATATTGACGGCAATATTGTGTTTAGTCGAATCAGCATTAAATGACGATATCCCAATAAAGACGGTCGGAATCTCTGAATAGGGAATTGGAAATAGAATTCCTTTTCTCTCTTCTCTTTTAACAACTGTTTTATAATTTTCATTTTTATTTTTTAAGGCTTTTAACGGTATCCCAGAAAGATTCCAGTCACCTCTTTGAATAAAAGGATCTTGTGTGCGCTCAAGTTTCTTAACTTTTTCTTCCAATTTTTCAATATTTGTGATGATATCAAAATATGTTCTTTTCATTTTGACCGCCTTACATTTTTATCACATGTTACGATAATATCGGGATATATATAATAAATGAAAAGTAATATTCTTACTAGGATTTGAACTGGTACATTAAAAATTAGGCGATAATAACCGTTGAGTAAACTGATGGCGATGACCTCAAAATTGACCTTCCGTTAACAATGAGCAAAATTATTATCTCACATCCATTATGGCTGTCTGTTTTTTTTTCTAAAAAAAGAATGTAAATAATATGGAATTCCATACATTATTATAAAATAACACTTGACATAATGCCCAAAATGTACTATGTTATAATATGAGCGTAACAAAAATATCACGACGGGCACTCGTAAATAATCCTGAAAATTTCGGCATTGATTGGCCGGGCGGAAAATTTGTCAATTTTCTCCGCGGTTTTGAGGACCGGGAAATTTTGCCAAAGCCGATTTCGGCGGCGGCGAATCCTGATTCTCCGGCCAAGTCCGAGGGTTTCTATTTCCCGGCGTTCATCGAGATGATCAAAGATTTACAGATGTTGCGGGCCGGTAAACGGCTGTCTCCCCTGGGGATCAAAGAGTGGCTTGAAAATAAGTATGCTCGGATCTATAATCTGTACGATGTAATGCAGTTATTCAGGCTTCGCTTTTTGTCAAGAGATTTACTTTTATCATACCTTGATGAGTGTCAACTGACCGAAAACCAGAAGGACAGGATTATTGTCCTTTATGATAACAATCCAGACTTCCCAACGGCCAAGAATGCGATCTTGGATATGTTGTGTTCAATTAAAAT
>JAFGRW010000102.1 GCA_016934935.1 Spirochaetota bacterium
AAACGGATAAGCTCAGTTAAAATACTGTGAACATTGTCTTTTGTTATTTGATAGGAAGATATATAGATAGCGTTTAATAATTTAATATATTTAAAAGGTTTGTTTTTCTCAAATACCGATCCACCGATTTTTGCCCATTTTTGCCCAAACTGATATCCTGTCCAATTCCAAATTCGCCATAAAAAAGCAAAGCGGGCAATATTGATATTTCGATCCAGATATAAATGTAAAGGAGTACCAGTAGAACCGCTGGTTTGGACCAGGACTGGATCAAATTTTTGGTAGTTTTTGGAAAGTAATTCATTGAAATTTTCTCTGACTATGGATTTAGTTAATGGTGGGATGATTTGAATGTTGTTTATATTCTGAATATCATCCGGTTTTATCCCATTTTGGTTAAAGAGTTCCCTATAATAGGGAACTTTTTCGTAGGCATGATGGATTAGGAATATGAATTTCTGGTTTTGATACTCTAATAACTGTTCTTTACTCCAAGCTTCAGATTTACTTAAGAATTTTCTTAATTTGAAGATTGAAAATGGATATAAAAATTGTTTTAGATTAAATTCTTTAGTCATGACTTTATGAATTTTTTAAATGTCTAATTAAAAATGTTATGTTTTTGTAGTCTATTGAAATAGGCAGTTTACAGAATGTCCTGACAGAAAAAAATATGACTAAATAAGCCACAAAATTTGAAATCAAAAAAGAAATGGCTATACCAATTGCACCGATCTCATTTACAGCAAGATAGTTTAAAATCAAATTAAGGGTTGCGCAGGCTATGGCAATGACAGCTAAATATGTCTGCTTACCGTAATGTATGAAGAATGGGGTGTACATCTCCCGGACGGCCCAGAAGGCGAAACCGAAAGCAAGCCAGGGGATATAAACACTTGCTCCAGAAAAGGCATCGGTGGTCATGATTCGGAGAATCAGATCAGAAAAAAATACAAGAAAAAAACCCAGTAAAAATATGATCAAGGCAAAGATAAAAATGCTGTTTCTTAATGTGATTTTATCTTTCTCAAGGCCTCTTGAAAGCTTCTCATAAACCCTGGGAGTCCATGCATTAACAAAGGCAAATGTAACAAATACTAAAATCATAGAAAGGTTTAATCCGACTCCATAAAGTCCAGCCTCGTATTTTCCGGAAAATGAGTCAATAAAAAGTATCCCGCTTTTTCTTATTATCATTAAACCCAGGATCGATGGCAATAAAGGCAAGGCTACCACCAATATTTTTTTGAGCATATTTTTGCTGATTGTGAGGTCAATATAGTCTTTTCTTAAGAAATATCCCAGTGATATAAAACCGAACACAATATAAGAAATTGACATTCCATACACCCTGCCCCTCCAGTGGAGGTATAATCCCACAACCAATATGAGAGAAAGGGAGATATTTAAAATAACTTCCATTAAAGTAACAACTGTTAAAGACAATGCTTTTTTTTGCATTCTTAAAGCAGTTCTCTGAAATTCAAAACTCATAAAAAAAAAAGAAATGCAAGGTATGAAGATAAAGATTTTTTTTGGAATCAGTTTAATATCAAAGATAGAGGAGAGTATGATAGCTGATATTATTACAATAATAGTGCTGAGAAAAAGAACAAAATACAGATTCCCCATCAATTTTTTCATATAATCATTATCTTCAACATAATGATGTTTCATTATATTGGCACTTAGCCCACCGCCTATGATGGAATTAGAAAAGAGTAGAATTGCAGAAAAATTATTGATATACCCATAATCCTCTGGAGTCAGATATAGAGTTAATATTGGAAGCAATAAAAAAGGGATAGCCTGGTTTATGGATGTGGATGTCAGATAGAGGCCGATATCTGTAAGTAATTTGTTTCCCTTGAATATCCTTATCATTATGAATTCATATTACTGCTTCATGGAAAAAAGCAGATCAAAGTGTTTAGCAACACTCTCAACCAATACTTTGGTGCATTCTGCTTTTTCCATTTTGAGTTTGTCTTTAAGGCCTTGGTAATGATAGGCAATGATTGAATTCTTCTCAACAGCCTTTAAATAGGCCAGTAATTTATGTTCACTGTAGGTAAAATTTTTTATAAAATCAACGATTCCTTTCAAATCCTGATTATTATTTATCCGGTAAACGCCATGGGTGAAAGATTCATACCATGATTGTCCAAAACATATAACCGGTTTTTTTCGAACCATAGCCTCCCAACCCATAGTTCCAGCAATTGTTATGACTGCTTTTGCTTCATCGATTAGGGTAAAGGGATTATAATCAACCGGAATAAAGGAGACTCTGGGAAATTCCATGGCATCCCGGTAAAAACGTAACAATCTGCAAGTGGCTCCTTCTCCCAGCGGGTTAAATTGCTTGGGATTTTCTTTTACATAGATATTCCAATCCTTAGGTAAATGTTTCGATAATAGTTCTATGATATAAAGCTGATCGTGAAACATTCCACCTCTGGGCAGTGAGGTCGCCTCGGGTTGATAATGGAGTGCAAAAACAACAAATGGTTTATTCAAATCCGGCTCTTGGCTAATTCTGGAATATTCTTTTTCCAGAGATTTTAGGAATTTAATTCTCTTGTAGATTAAATGAATATATGGAATCAATTTATATCTGGTTTTACTTTCCTCCACTTGCTTATTTGGTTGTTTGCGGTATTTGGGGACCCCCTTTAACAGATAACCGTTCTTGCCAAACCAAACTTGTTTTTTTATGGGAAGCTCATAAAGAAATTTTTTTCCTGTTTTAATTACACTTGGCCGCTTTTTGTGAAACCTGTTATATTCAATAAAATTCTTGGGCATGGCGTCTTCATATTTCATACGGACTGCTTCAAAATAGGAAGTGATATCACTGTCCAGTTGAAAATGATTTTTACTCTTACTTAATTTTTTATAATCTTGGACAATTTTTGCAGGAATATCATCCAGGTTTTCAAGTAGGATCAAACGGCCAGCATTGGAAAATGGTGTGTGAACAGTAGATAAAAATTTAATTCCTTTATTTTGACAAACAAGATACAGAACATAATCAAAAGATTGGTGAGGAATTTTAGGGCTGATCAGTATTTCAACCTTATAAAAATCAACTACAGCGATCCAATATCTTAAGAATTTTCTGAATAAATTCCTACGTTCGGAAAAACCAAAGCTGTGTTGGTCTTCGTCCATTCTATCCATCTGTGTCAGTCCCTGGAGTTCGTAATTTGAGATTTGTTTATAAAAATCAATATCCACACAATAATGATTGGCAATTTTATCGATTTCATTCGGGAATACTCCCTTCCAAGCATCGAAATATTCGTGATAAACAGATTCGGAGAATTCAGATGGAATGATTTCTCTGGAATGGTCATTATCTTTCCCGATCCAATAGACCGGTTCGATATTGTATTTATCTTTTAAAATCCGGGCAACATCCAACCAGGGATCAACAGTGCAGCAACTGTATAAAGCGTTCATATTGTGTCTTTATATAAGAATTCAGGAAAAACCTGGCATGAGTTAAGGGAAAAAACTAGAAAGATTTTTCATATTATCCCATCCACCCATTTACTCATTCACTCATCCACATTATAAGCTACCGCCGTTTCCCCCTTTTTAATGATTTAGGGCTGTAATAACAAAATATAAAAACAATTTATCTCAGAGCTATGACTTTTCCAAACTTTATCTGCGATATTATATCATTTTTTAGAATAAAGAAAAGACCTTATGCATTGCTCCTAAATGTAGACAATCCTCTTCAAAGTATTTAATCATCCAATTTAATATAGGTATAGTAATGGCAATGAAAAGTATTATTGAAATTAATCCGGTTCAAATTCTTTGTTTCAAGTAAGATTCAAAAGAAGTAAAATTCTGGATCAATCTCTGCCAATCCTCCTCGGTATCAATATCTATGGGATTCTCATTCAATATATAGGCCAACATTTTTTCACCCAGAGATAATTTTTTCTTTAAAACAATCTCACCCCAGGTGGCATCCAAATAGGCATTAAGTAGATAAGCTTGTGGTAATGGCTGTTTGGCCTGATTATATGGGCCTTCTCTGTGAACAAAAACCAGGGGTTTTATCAAATTTGTTTTTTCTTCCACAATTCGCATTTTAAAGGGAGAATAGGGTGATTTGCTGATTGTTCTTATTGAATCCACATCCGGGCGGGATATTAGTTTTTTAATGATATCGTCCACAATCTCAGGTTTCCTTAAAGGATTGGTCGGCCTTAAGTTGGCAATAATATCAGGCTGGTAATTTTCATGGTCTTTTAACCAGGTAAGTGCATGCAAATAGAATTCGGTATCTGCTGACCGGTCACCAGAAATATTTATTGGCCTCAAAAAGGGCACCTCTGCTCCATAATCCTTGGCAATATTCGCAATCTCCTGATCATCGGTGGTGCAAATAACTCGTGAAATCATTTTTGATTGAAGGGCTGTTTCAACTGAATAAGCCAGTAAAGGTTTGCCCCATAAGATTCTTATATTTTTACGAGGAATCCTTTTGGAACCTCCCCGGGCCGGAATTAAAGCTAAGACTTCCTTTTTTGGTAATTTTTTGTTCATAGTGTTACTAATTATTAAAATACTTTTTCTCGATATCATGATTTATTATCTTCACTTCGGATCTCATTCTGTCCCGTGCTCGGTTGAACTGTTCTATTCGCTGCTTAGGATTTGACAGGATCTCTCTGGCGGTTTTAAAAAGCTCTTGCTCAACATTTTCTGAAAATGCATCAACTCCGATATCGTCCAATCCACAACTCTTTAAAAAATCCCACATTCTAGGTTGGGTAATAAGCGGAATCATGGGCACACCCAAGCCAATACAGGGTGACATGGAATGTATCCTCATGCTGATGGCCAGATCCGCCTGCATATATCTACCATAAAAGTACTCGGTTCCCTGAACTCTCATCAAACCGGTTGAGATCGAACACTGATGAGCGATTTGAGATTCGAACCGGCCCACCAGACTGGCAACAAACTTATAATCATCCAGGTAATGAGGAACCAAAAGCAGCTGACCTCCAGTTTCCCGAACAAGCCTGGTCAGTGTATTTTTAATCTTATCGATCAGGGTTTCCCGGTTTTTAATCCAGGAATGATTGTTCGATTTCGTATTTGATCCTTGAGGTAATTGATACCCAGCCTTTTTAACATTCCATTTATTATCATCAGCAAATCTAAAAGCTGCATCCTCATCATTGGGAGAAAAAATGATAACTTTAGGGCCATCTAATATCTCAGGATAGCAGCCGGCTTTTGCAGAGGTAAATAAACCGCTGTCTGGAATTTCGATTATTTGATCGATGGTCTCTTTGTCGAGTTTTAAAGTTTGTTCCAGCCATTTTTTAGTGCCGTCATTTCTAACTCCCATTAAAATATTGGGAGAGCCAGCACAAAATCTTAAAGTCTTTTTTAAACTCTCAGCATGGAAAAATTTCTGACCTCTGAAATGCCGATAGGATATGCCGTAAAATATGATGGGTTTTGTTATTTTCTCCATCAACTTCAAAGGCAGCTCAAAACGCATGCCGGTTTCCTGGAGGTATTTGCGGCCATGAATGGTTACGGCTCCGTTTATTATTAATCCATTGCTTTGATTCACAGATGTGACAAATTCTTCATTAAAATGTTTAAAGCCAAAGGTATAATCATCCCAAGGATCTCTTATCCAGTCTATTTTTCTTTTAAAGTCTTCAGATATGATATTCTCAAGTCCGGTAATCAAAGCGCCATTACCGATATTGGTGCTGTTGAAATTGGCTAAATGAATGAGTTTAAGTTTTTTATCCATATTTTTATAATAATAAGATTATAGGGAAATTAACTTATTCACTGGCTTCCCACTTAAGATGGGCCCGGAGTTTTTTGGCTATGGGTATCTCTTTCTGGTTAATTTGTTTTTTTCCATCTCCCATAGCTCTTTCGATCTTCCTGATTGCTCCCACCAGTGTCCTAAGCCCAAGGGGCTCAACGGAAGCTGCTTGATCTGATCCATACATGGAACGGTTCAGTGTAATATGTCTTTCCAATGAAGTTATTCCTAAGGCAGCGGCTGCATAGGAAACCGCTAATCCAACCTCATGCCCGCTGTACCCGACATCACACTGATAGCGTTTTTGCATCATCGGAATGCACTTGAGGTTGGCATCACCATCTTCCATGGGATAGGTGGAAACGCAATGCATGAGTTCAAAAGGACAGTTGGATTTTCTGAAAATATCTACTGCAAGATCAATATCCTTATAAGTGCTCATGCCGGTGGAGATAAAAGTATGCTTACCTTCGGAGGCAACCAATTTCAAATGGTCTTTATCCACCAGCATGGCTGAGGCAATCTTATTGTATTTAAGATTAAACTGTTTGAGAAAATCCTGGCTTTCCGGATCCCAAGCTGAGGCAAACCAATCAATCTCAAGTTCCCGGCAATAGCGGTCAATCTCTTCATATTCTTTTTGGCCCAATTCCAAACCTTCCTTCTGTTCCCTCCTTGTTTTTCCCCAAGGGCTTTCTAATGGTTGATCAAGATATTCAGCCGAATAGACCATATCAATGGTTCTTTTTTGAAGTTTTACCGCATCACACCCCGCATCCTTAGCGATTTGTATCAACTGCTTGGCGATTTCAATATCACCATTGTGATTTATACCTAATTCGGCAATGATGAATATACTCAATTCCTTACTCCTATCTTATTAATTGACTAATTTATAAGAAAATTCTCGCTAAATTAAAATGAATTATAATTAAAGCTCCTCTTGAGTGTCAAGCAGTCAACCAAAGAAGAAAGGATCTTGTCTTTAAGAAATGAATCATTTCATTTAGAATTTCTGGATAGAAACCGGCTGGCGCCAGGCTTTCCTGAACAAACGTATCAACTTAAGCTTAAAACGACCCCATGGAGTTGACCATAATTTACGGATCATTCGGCTGCGGTGAATGGCTTTTTTTAATGCCCGCACCCAGTTTTCATTCTCCATTCCGCGGATGGATGCCTCTTTTAAAATAACCGAATAACCCACACTGATGGTGATTTCTTTAAGCGGACCAAGTCTATAAATCCGTTCATCACTGACATCAGTAGGAAATGCCGGCGGGAGAGGAAGCCCTAAAGCCCGGAAAGTTAATATGTTTCGAATGCATTTTTCACATTTACAACAGTTTTTGTCTTTCTGTTCTCCTTCCCAGCATACTCTCAGGTATTTCATTCCCTCAGTCCATTCAGAAATCACTTTGATTTTATCCGATCTCCGGAAACCTCCGCCGTCGGGAATAATAGGAAAAGATGCACTGGATAACATCGGATCTGTTAAAGGATTGGATCCTTCTACTAGATGATCATAACTGCTATAGGGCACTCCTTGGGCGATCAATCCGGCCGCATATCTTTTCTGAAATAGAGATAAAACAGATGCTACGCCTGATCCGAAAGCATGGGGCCAGAATACCGATATGTCCTTAAAATTGGTTCGAACGCGATAGAGATCAATACTTAGGCTTTTGAGTTGTAACTGTACATTCTTGTATGCATTTTCATAATAATCTTCCCGTGATAGGGGGATGTCAAATCCATGAACAAAAACCGCAGTCTGAACTGGCAGTGGGAAACGGGTGGTAATTCCCTTAGTATGTCTATATCCTGTAAAACAAGAATCCACTCCACCGGAGAAGCAGAATATCATCCCTTTTCTGGGGGGTAAATCTGGTTCCTTTTCTTCATCAGCAGAAATATCAATAAACCGATACATATCAGGTTTCCAGGATGCCCAGGCTCGCTGAAAATCTTCGAGATTCCGGATTAATGAAGGTGAAACCTGGCTGTGGATTCTAAGGTTCTCTCCTCTATTCATGGCGACCATTAAAATTCCAAGAATGAAAGGATCAGCATTGGGAGCTAGTTCATTATCAGTGCTGGATTCAACGCGGTACCATAATTGATGTTGAATTTCTTGTGATTCGAATCTTGCAGAAAGCTCGATTTCACCATTAATTGTTTTTCGATCTTCGATCCACAATTCAGCCATTAAACTAATCCTTTTCGCATGTTACTTTTATATAATAAGTAACATAATAATCACTCATTTTACAAAATTTTGACGGTTAATATTAAAATCCAGTCTATATATTCCATTTGAATATTGATTTCACGATTCATCCAGAATTCTCATTTTATTCAAAATCTTATTTTTCCGTATAAAATACTTTTAATATTTCTGGTTACTCTCTCTAAACATTGACCATCATTATAGAATTCGATCACTCCAATTTTTTTTGTTTTTAATTGATTTTTTATAGCGTTATCAATTATTTTTGCTAACTTGGATTTTGAACGCACCAAATAGGATAATCCCATATTATTGGTTACCAGTCGATCTGGTTTTTCGATTGTCGGCTGATAGCTTATAACAAACTTCCCTCTGAATACCGCTTCAAATAAAAGCGTGGAATTTTTTCCTATTATGATGTCATTTAAATCTATCAATTTTTTTGCATCTGTTTTAGCATCAATTATGATATTTTCACTCGCGTATTTGGTATAAGTTTCAATAATGTCTTTTGGATGTGGTCTGATAATTATTTTTACTTTTTCATCTAATTCATGGATGGTGTCCAGTAAATCTTCAAATAATCTAGTATCTGTTTGATAGCACCCTTTTTGATATTCTGGTTGGGATATGAATAAAATTGAATCAGTCCTGACATTTTCATTTTTGTCATGTAGTATTTTAAAAGTATCAAAATAGGGATTTCCGGTAATGACCAATTTATTTTTGGGAAATCCTTCTGAAATCATTTGGTCTTTGGCAATATTATCCATAACAAATATATAATCAGGGAGTGAAGAGACGTCATTTTTACCATCTATTGTGAATCTCTCCCAATAGTGAGACCAGAAATCCAGTAGGGTGATGGTAATGATCTGATTATTACGGCCATATAAAATAGCCTCTTTTTCAATACTATTCCTCATGCCGGCACCGGTCATGATCAGATCGGGTTTGAAATCAAGTTGTCGATTAAAATCTGTATTTTCTATTTTTGTAAAAGAAATATTATGATCTCTGAAGATTTTTTTACTCTGTTTTGCTGCAAATACTTTGATTGAAAGATTTTCCTCTTTCTCCAGTTTTTTTATTACCAAATAAAGGGCGTTACCGCTTCCTTGATCCTGACTGACGAATAAAATTTTTCTTTTCATATATTTCTTAACTGATTAAAGATTTTGTAGATCGAATCGATAATCCTCAATAAATAAATACAGGTTAAGTGTTTCTGTTATTTATTAATATTCCTCTGACATCCTCTTTTTCATCAAATATTCGGCAAACTCAAGGTCTTCCGGTTCATCGATGTCATGGGCATTTTTTATCTCGACAACAAAACCTCTTA
>JAFGRW010000103.1 GCA_016934935.1 Spirochaetota bacterium
AACTAAAGAACCGCCGTGTACCGAACGGTACGCACGGTGGTGTGAGAGGACGGTAGGTAAAATAATTACCTACCTCCTACTCGATTTATAATAAAAAGGTGTTGTTTACAAATAACCAAATGTAAAAACAATAGATTAATAATCAGCGTCTGCTTCAAGTTATTTACATAAACGGATTGCGAAATAAAGTATTGCTGCATTTCGAAGTCTGTTAATCCTTCCATTTATTAAACCAATGTTAAATAACAGCTTAATTGTACCAAAAAGTATAAAATGGTATTGCGAAAAACATGACAAAAGTTGATAGGTTCATTATGTTTACTTGAAGCTTTAAGTAGAAATTTACAGGTTAGAGGTGCTGAATATGTCAAATTTTAGCAATATTTTTGGAGTAAAGGTTTTTAATGATGCTGTTATGCGTGAGATGCTTCCGAAAGCCACTTACAAGGCGCTTAAAAAAACAATAGATAATAATGAGAAACTGGCTCCGGACGTCGCAGAGGTAGTCGCAAGTGTTATGAAAGATTGGGCTCTTGAGCAGGGAGCGACTCACTTTTCTCACTGGTTTCAGCCTATGACGGGAATTACCGCTGAAAAACATGACTCTTTCATTTCACCAACAGGTGATGGTCGTGTTATTCTTGAGTTTTCTGGAAAGGAGCTTATTATGGGTGAGCCGGATGCTTCTTCTTTCCCTAACGGAGGAATACGGGCCACTTTCGAAGCACGCGGTTATACAATATGGGACTGTACTTCACCGGCTTTTGTTAAGGATAATACACTGTGTATTCCGACAGCTTTTGCTTCTTACACCGGAGAGGCTCTCGACAAAAAAACACCGCTTTTGAGAGCGATGGATGCAATTAACAAACAGGGTATGCGTGTTTTAAGAGCTCTTGGCGATAATGAGTCAAAAAAGCTTATTACCTATGTTGGTGCCGAGCAGGAATATTTTATCATTGATAAGGATATGTTTGATGCCCGTAAGGATCTGAAGTACTGCGGAAGAACCCTTTTTGGTGCTGCTCCTTCAAAAGGGCAGGATATGGATGATCAGTATTTTACTGCGATAAAAGTACGTGTTATGGATTTTATGATTGATCTGGATCAGGAGCTCTGGAAATTGGGAATACCTTCCAAAACAAGACATAATGAGGTCGCGCCTGCTCAGCATGAGATAGCACCGATATACTGCACAACAAATGTGGGTACAGATCAGAATCAGCTTTTAATGGAAACCATTAAAAAAGTTGCGGCTCGACATGATCTGGCCTGTCTGCTTCATGAGAAACCTTTTGCCGGTGTAAATGGATCGGGCAAGCACAATAACTGGTCTATGGGAACCGACACTGGCCGTCTATTAACAAATCCCGGGAACGCTCCTCATAAAAATGACGAATTCCTGTTGATGCTTTCGGTTGTAATGCGTGCTGTTGATAAATACGCGGACGCGATTCGATCTTCGGCAGCTGTGCCGGGTAATGATCACCGCCTCGGCGCTAATGAGGCTCCGCCGGCGATTATATCAATTTTTGTCGGAGCTCAACTTGAAGACATTATAAATCAGATTGTCGAGAAGGGCTGTGCCTCATCTTGTATCTCTGCTGAGCAGATGCGTCTTGGAGCTTCAACCTTACCTGATATGGACAAGGATACAACCGACCGTAACCGGACTTCTCCGTTTGCATTTACAGGTAACAAGTTTGAGTTTCGTATGCCCGGGTCTTCACAGTCGATTGCGGGACCAAATTTTGTTATTAACGCCGCGATTGCTGAAGTCTTTAGCGAAGTTGCCGACAGGCTCGAAGGTGCTTCTGATGTTAAGGCCGAAGTTCAGAAAATCATTGTTGAGTATATGAAAGAGCATCGCAGAATTATTTTCAATGGTAATGGATATTCAGAAGAGTGGGTTAAAGAGGCCGAGAAAAGAGGGCTTCCTCACAACAGAAATCTTGTGGATGCAAAACTGGCTTTAATCGATCCAAAAAATGTTAAAATGTTCAGCGACATGGGTGTACTATCCGAGAGAGAGTGCCATGCCCGCTATGAGATTTTACTTGAACACTATGTTAACACGATTAAAATTGAGGCTATGACCGCGTTAGAACTTGCCAAAAGAGATCTTTTGCCATCAACTTTCAGGTTTATTACTGATCTTGCTCATTCAATTAACGCTGTTAAGACTACCGGTATTGCTGCTAATCTTGAAGCTCAGGAATCCTTAATTATTGAAGTTTCCGAGCTTGCCTCATCGGCCAAGAAAAAAATAGCTGTTCTTGATAAGGCAATAGAGCAGACCCTCGCGATTGATGATGTGCCAAAACAGGCCGCCGCTTTCAGGGATAACGTTGTAACGGCAATGAGTGATCTTCGTGCTGATTTTGACCGGCTGGAACTTCTAGTAGATTCAGAATACTGGCCTTTGCCAACTTATGGAGAGATGCTCTTTAGTGTGATGTAAAACAGAATAATAAATTCAACAAAAAAGGAGCCCGATGGGCTCCTTTTTTGTTGAAAAAAGCTTGATAAACGATATAAATCTGTCAAAATTTTTGTTTAGTCTGTTATAGATAAGATAGTAAATAAAAATAATTGCGGGGTGTCAAGATGCATTATCTCTTGTCAAGATTAACTTGTTTTATGTTGTCGATTATTATTTTAACAGGTTTGGCTGCTTGTGGAGGCAGTAGTAGCAAGAAAGATTCAGATTTAACCAATGATGAAAGTGAAGAATCTGTACAGATAATGGAAGATGCGGCAGGTCTTGGAGAGTTTCCTGAAGATGCCGAAGTCACCGAGACAGAATATCTGGAAGTTAATGGGGAAGAGGTTACCGGAACAGAAAACACACGGGTTGATAATGTAGATGATACCAATGGCGATACCTCTGTAAGGATTCCCGGAGAGCTGTCGTCACGAGCTTTAAAAGAGGTTGTCGCTTTCGGAATATGGTATAACGGGACAATGCATCAAACAGCAGAGTCAGAAAGCTTTCAAGATTTGTTGGTTAGCATTCAAAATATTGACTTTGGAGTTGTCAGTTTGGATGAATATTTACAAGATTCTACAGAAAAAATTGATATAATAAAATTACCTCTTGTATTCAAGCCTTATGATAACTATCTCTGTTTTTACTGGAAAGATAATAGTGGCAAGGAGTATCGTACACCTGTGGTTGCGATCTATTATGATCCATTGTCAATTGATCTTGATTTATAGAAATTTCTTTTAATTCTCTTTTTATAAAAAACTTACAAAAAATTCGAATAAAAGATAATTAATCGATAATACTTCGTGAATTAAAGCATTTTTTCGAAGTTTTCTTGTGATATTTTTTGTATAATGGGTTTTGTTTAATTACTGGATTTATAAATATGAATCTGTTTATGTGGTTATATTGTTCTTATTTGTGATTATATGGGTGTCTAAATGAAACATTGTGTAATTATTATTGTCGTATTACTGTTTGCCTTTTCATGTTCTGATGAGCAGTCGATAGGTAAACAGGAATTAAAATTGGTATGGAATAACTATTATGAGAAGGAGTTTATTACAAGCTTTTCGCGTGAGTTGACCTCATCTTCTCGTAAGGATATTATGTCGTCGGTTGCTGCGGATTTTGGACTCTCAGCTGATTTGATTTTCAGCGTGTTAAAAAAAGATGATCCGGATAAGTATAATAAGCTTTTTGAAAAATAAACCAGTGTATCTGCGGCGGATAGATAAAATTTGCCGTGTTGATTAGTAAGGATGTAATATGAAGAAATTTCTCAGTGAACGTAAAATCTATTTAACCCTGTTTATCTTTTTTTTGGGCTTTTTCATGGGTACGAATCTTTCGTTTGTAAGTTCTGCACAGGATCCCTCTTTTAAATATCTGGATTTTTTCCATTTTGTTTATCAAACCATAAAGCTTGAATATGTCGAAGAAGCAGGGCCCAAAAAGCTGTTTTACGGTGCAATTGACGGAATGGTCTCTTCTCTTGAGGATCCATATTCAAGGTTTCTTGATGAAAAAGAGTACAGTGAATTTTTTCATCAAGTCACCGGTGAATTTGTGGGTGTTGGAATAGAAATTACGACTAAAGATAATCAGATAGTAATAATAAGCCCAATTGACGAGAGCCCGGCCAAACGGGCAGGCATACAGGCGGGTGATAGAATAGTTCAAATTGACGACACAGTTGTCAGACCCGATAATATAAATGATGTAATAAAGAACATTAAAGGAAAACCTGAAACAACAGTGCAACTGAAGATAAAGAGAGAGGGGTATCCTGAGCTGCTTAATTTTTCCATAAAAAGAGCTCCTGTAAAAGTAAGTGCTGTTAAGTATGGTGTTATTAAAGAGAAGCCAAAGAGTGGTTATCTGAAAATTACCAATTTTTATAGTGATACACATCTTGATGTGCGAAAGGCTCTTCTTGACCTCGACAAAAAGGGTGTGAAATCACTTATTCTGGATTTGCGTAATAACCCTGGTGGTAATCTTGAGACGTCTATTCATATAGCGGACTATTTTTTGCCTAAAAATTCTGTTATAGTCTCTACCAGAGGTAAAGAGGGCTCTGGTGTTTCTGAAGAGTATAAGGCCGAGCACGATGTGCTGTTTAAAGGCGATATTCTGATTTTGGTTAACGAGGGAAGCGCTTCGGCTTCTGAAGTACTAAGTGGTGCTCTTCAGGATAATAAGCGTGCGATACTGGCTGGAGAAACCACGTTCGGTAAAGCCCTTGTTCAACGTGTGATAGATATTGAAAAAGGCAAAACAGGTTTTGCCTTAACTATTCGCAAATATTATACACCTTCGGGCAAAATGATTCATAAAGCCGGTATTAAGCCTGATTATTTGGTTAAACAGGATATAATACCTGAAAATGATAAAAAGAACCTTGGGCGTGTTTTTAATGACAAATTAATAGAAAAATTTGCTCAAAAGTATGAAAAATATAATGAAGAAAACATTGAGTTATTAGTTTCTTTTCTGAAATCAAAAAATGTTCCGTTGTCTAAAAAGGTGGCTGCCTTTTATTACAAGTTTGAGCTTAACCGTGATAAACCGGATGCTCTTTACGATCTTGAATTTGATAATCAGCTAAAAGATTCACTCAAGTATCTTAAATGAAAAATATTATCGGACTTGGACTTGAAAGCTCTTGTGATGAAACCGCGGCCGCCATTGTAGAAAACGGCTCGCGTGTTTTATCGAATCGTATTGCAAGCCAGATAGATATTCACTCTGAGTATTATGGGGTTGTTCCTGAGATTGCGTCCAGAGCTCACCTGGAGATGATTAATCCACTTATTGATTCTGCCTTGAAAGAGAGTGGGCTTACTTTTGATGACATTGATTATGTAGCCGCGACAAACAGGCCGGGGCTGATAGGCTCTCTTATGATTGGCCTTCAGGCAGCCAAGACGATCAGTTATATAAAAAAAATTCCTCTTATTGCCGTAAATCACCTTGAAGCACATCTGTATGCTCCATTTTTAAACAGTGAAACCATTAGCTACCCTTACATCGGCCTTCTTGTTTCAGGAGGTAACACGGCTCTTTACCTGATGAAGGGAATTGGAGAGATGATTCTATTAGGGCGAACCATGGACGACGCAATAGGTGAGGCCTTTGACAAAGTCTCAAAATTTATGGAGCTTGGCTATCCGGGTGGTCCGTTAATTGATAAACTTGCCCGAAAAGCCGTAAAAAAGGAAAAATTGTTTCCGAAACTTCTGGCGGCGAAAAATGCAGATTACAGGTTTTCATATTCCGGATTAAAAACAGCAGTGATTAATTATGTGAAAAATAATCCTGACTATGATATTAATGAAGTTGCCTATTCGTTTCAGGAGAGCGCGATCGAGATTTTGATACGAAGAACTTTTGCCGCAGCACGGGATTATGGTTTAAAAAACATAGTTATTGCCGGTGGTGTAGCGGCCAATAGCAGATTAAGGGAGCTTTTTTTGTCGGAATGCCGTGATGGTGAAAAAATCATAATACCTCCAATTGATCTTTGTACGGATAATGCCGCGATGATTGCCGGGGTGTCTTATCACTACTTTTGCCGTGGCCAGTTTGACACACTTGAAGCGGATGTAACAGCAAAAATCAGGGTATAGTCATGAGACAGACTAAGGGAGAATCGTTTTATAATCTTCTAGAATTTGTTTTGAATATGGACGAAAATCCATCTATTTCAGCAAACGATAAGGCAATTTTTGAAAATCTAATGATAGAGTTTTTCTTCAAACATGAGTGTGAAGAAAAATCAATTTTGGCAATATTCAAAAATATGGAGTTACCAAAACAGTTTAAGGGTCTAAAGAGTCTTTTATATATGCCTCTTGATTCCGTTTCCGGTTTTGTAAATGCTGATACAATAAATGATACCTTTGCCGGGCGTGTTATGCTCTCACGCCGTTATCTTAAATGTGTTTATCCTTTGCAGGAACCTGAATTCAAAATGCTTCCAGTCGAAATTCAATTGCCACTTATAGACCGCATTAAAGATAAAAACAATAATATAATTAAGGCTTTTGAAAAGATGCATAAGGATATCGAAGACGATAGAAACCGGACTGTAATGAAGCTTATTGCGCTGGTAATAAAAAATGTGCATCTTAAAACCGGATTTCCCCTCAAAGACACAAAGAGACCTGCCGTAGAAATAATAAAAGAAAACTATAATGGGTGCGCGCAAATATTCAATGGTGATCCTGATGTTGTAGTTGACTTGACAGATAACAAGAAAATCAGACTGCTTG
The DNA here is from genome assembly GCA_016934935.1 of Spirochaetota bacterium. GTDB lineage: Bacteria > Spirochaetota > UBA4802 > UBA4802 > JAFGJZ01 > JAFGRW01. Next base: position 6,766 of record JAFGRW010000103.1, read on the forward strand.
CAAAAGAATTTTATCTTGTGCATAGCCATAAAGATATTGTCGAAATATCAGATTTATTAAAAAAAGAATTTAAAAGATTTGTCTGGCGGATTTCAAAAATCATGCAGATATGATGGAGAAATGGAGTGTGAGAAGGTGTAGGTCAGCTTGCTTATTTCAGGTCTCGGATATTCTGCGAGTTTGCTTTTATGGACTTGCAAGTTATAAAATGGCTTTAAGTCGAAAATTGTAAAACAACAAGGGTTTTCAATTAATCAATGAACAACTTTTTATCAGCGAAAATCAATATCGGCATTTCGGCCTGTCAGTTTGGATCTAAAATCAGATACAACAGCAAGGGGCAGGATATTACAACCTTTATGGGGCGTGAAAAAAGTGACTTCATTTGGCATCCGGTTTGCCCTGAGGTGCTGAGCGGGATGGGTGTCCCTCGTAACCCGGTAAGTCTGCGGGGCGGTAACGGTGATGATTTCTGGAAAGGAACAGCTGATATTAAAAACAGAGGCGGTACTAACCTTAACGACTGGGTAAAAGAGGGTGTGAAGTCGGCCATTGGTACATTAAAAAGAGCCAATGTTAAAGTTTATATTTTTATGGAAGGAAGTCCGACCTGCGGTGTTTACCGTACATCTTTAAAGAATAAACGGTTGGGACATCCGCCGGGGATATTCGGTTCGCTTTTATTGAAGGAAGGCTTTTTTCTAATACCATCCAGTGATCTTCAGAGTGCATTGCGATGGTGGGATTGGCGCAGGCGTATGTTCGCGTTTTTATGGATAGATGATCAATCTTTTGACAAGATATCCGGCGCTGTGAATGCCTGGCATGTTGTAAAGTTTCTTGTGCAGGAGCTATCGCGCAAGGAGGCCGACATTATCGGCAAGACTCTTGCGCAGGGGAAATCTATCAGCAAAAAAGAGCTTTCAACTCTTAAGCGCGAGATTCAGGATATTTTAAGAAGACCCTCTTCAACTGCCAAAATTAAACAGTCACTGTGGAAAAGTTATGCTTTTATGCGAAAACATTTCGGCATGTCCATGGATAATATCAAAATGCCGGCTGAGCTGCGAGGGTTTACACATATAGCGGAAGAATTAAGATCACTTGAAATCGAGAGCCGTAAAGAGGATTATCTGTTTGGTGCTTCGCCCGTATATTACAAGATGAACTAAAAGGATCAGCTTATAATAGAATTCTCAATTAATTAATTTTCAATCAGGATCCATATGCAAGCAGCACTGCTTTGATCAAAGTTGTTCTTGGCGATCAGCAAGTTACCAGCATTTTCGTTTGAAAATGGTCTGAATATAAATTTAATTGCAAATTAAAAAGGAACCGCATACTTTACGTAAACGGTTCCTTCCTTTATGTTAAGAGCTGATAAAAGGCAAATTTTAATTCAAAACCCTTACTGCTGAGTAAATATCCTTTGCAGTTCATAGTATGCCGGGCGCGGGTTACGATAGATATCCACAATACCCCAATACTCTTCATTGAATGTTAAATCAGGATAAGGGCCGCCTCCCGGGGCAACGCCGCCTGCATCCTGCACCGATGGACTTCCACTCCCGTCTTTCCACCACTCATCAGCCCATTCAAAGATAGTGCCACCGGAACAGACTTTGCCGGAATCATTTACAACGCTGTTATCCATTAAGAGCTGTGTCAGTATTCTTGCAGCATAGGCTTGTGAAGTTGTGTCCTCGGCATTGATATTCGCGTTCCAGGCGTCGGCACCGTATTCGGCCATAAACATCGGTTTACCTGTAAGGTTTTTCCAGTGGGCAAAGACATTGTTAAAATGCAGTTCCGAATACATATTGAGGCCCCAGATGTCAACATCAGGCATTGCGTTAATAGTCTCAGCCGACGGAATATGTCCGTAAACCGTTACCACCGGATGCGTGCTGTCATTGGCCTTGATTAATGCCGCGGCCTGGTTCAGTTTTGAAATAGCGTCGTCATGCGACAAACCAACATACAGTCCGTTGTAATTCCATTCGTTTCCAATACACCACATCAGGATCGCCGGATGATCTTTTACTGCATTCACAGCTTCGACCACGCTTGACGGATCGTTTCCGCCCCAACCATACACGGTGTTTATTACATAGATTCCCTTTTCATACAGCAGATCAAGAACAGCCCTGTCTGTGATAGCCTCGTATGTTCTTACAGCGTTAATACCGGCTTGCTGCATAAGTGTTGCGTCTTGCCGTACATAACCTGTAAAATCAAGCCCGGCGGGGTGAGTCCCGCCAACACCGACCGGGTTCCAGCATACCCCCTTGATATAAAAAGGTTCGCCATTTACCATAATGCGTCTGCCGTTAACAGTTACACCATCTGTTATAACCGGGTTATCATCCGCTGAAACAGTCAGTTCAAAGTAGTTAATATTAAACTCGTATCCTGTTGCATTTAAGCGAACAGTCTGTACACCTGCCTCAAGATAAACGCTGTCTTTTACATCAGTCCAGTTCTGCCATCCTCCGGTATACGGAATTCTGGTTGTTGCCTTTACGGCTTCACCGGTAACAAATTGAACTTCTCCATTATAAGTATTACTTGCGCTTCGATAGGTCAGCGTGTATTCACCGGAAGCAGGAACATCAATCAGATACTCTATCCAGTCACCAGCATCGATATAACCGATATTCTGAGTTCCCTCACTGCACTCTTCAAGCTGCATACCATACATATCCGTATAGCTTTCCGCCTCTATGCGGCCGATATCCGTTTGCGGATTAGTATTGTCAGATGAACCATCTGAAGAGTCATCACTCTGACCGGGAAGATGTTTATATGTGTACCGGTTCGAGTCATATGCTAATCCACTCTTTTCATATGTTATAAAGAACTCCGCGCTCTCTCCATCTGCAAAGTCGAAAACCATTTCATGGCGGCCTGTTGTTGGATTATAGGTTAAACCATAATTCAGTTGTGTGTTTCTAATCAGATGCAGATCAACAAACGCTGATGTTCCGCTCTTTGAACGGAAATAAAACAATGCGCTGCTTTCTGACACAGCCTTCATACCTGCGGTAAAATCTTCTGTATCAATCGAAACATCACCACCACCGGCATCGCCGTTATCACCGTTATTACCATCATTGGTTCCATCATCATCATTATTATTATCATCCTGACCATCACTGCTTTGACCCGGAAGGTGTGTATATGAATAGCTTACCGAATCGTATGCAAGACCGCCCTTTTCATATGTTATAAAGAACTCCGCGCTTTCTCCGTCAGTAAAATCAATTGCCATTTCATATCTTGCACTGGACGCGTTAAACGGAACACCGTAGTTTAACTGAAAATCACGAATCAGGTGCAGATCCACAAAAGCAGAACTTCCCGATTCAGGTTTAAACCAGAACAGGGCTTCAGTCTCAGTCACAGCTTCAAACCCTGCAGTATAGTCATCCGTGTCGGCATATACATCACCACCACCTGCTGTACCGCTGTTATCATCACTACTGTCATCATTATCCGTATTGTCACCATTATCGTCATTATCACTTTCACCATCATAGGCGTCACAGGTCCAGTAGTCTTCCTCGCCCTGTTTCTGATAAACACGAACCCAGTCAATAATCATCTCGTCGTTTTCACCAAAGGTATCTACAATAAGATCACTAAGCGCGTCTTCACCGCGCCTGTAACCTGTTGCGTCTCCGCCCATTGCAAGGTTAAATATTACGTAATAGTGCTGAGCAAGCTCTTCCTGATTATTATCTTCGGGGTCAATCTGCATGTCAAACATCTTGTATCTGTTACCATCCGCGTCACAGATGTACCATAATAATTCATCGTTTGTCCATTCAAACTCAAAGACATAATAGTCTTCATGAAAAGGTTTCACATTAAGCCCGGTAGACTGATCAACTGTTTCATGGTTATCAAAGTTTACAAAGTTATTGAAGAATCCGTCGCCGTGAATACGTCCCCGTGTGCCTTCGTCATTTTCAAACCAGTAAAATTCGTCATCAGGCCACTGCATGTGATCGGGAATGCCCCAGATCCCGACAACACCGTCATACCAGTCAACATCAGGGTTGTGCCAATGTGTAGTACTCGAAACCACCCAGTTACCATAGTTTATAAATCCGCCTTCAACTATGTCAATCTCTCCGCAGGCAGGCCATGTCTTTGTTTCGGCTGAGGGAAACTGATCGTTTGCCTTCTGATTTATTCCAAGCATCCAGAAAGCCGGCCAGACACCGCGAGCTGATTTAAGTTTAGTGTCAGTCTGCTGTGCGTCAGGGTCATGAAGCTTGCCGCCCATATTCGGCATCTTGATCCGGGCCGCGATTTTTCCAAATTTAAAATGAAATTTATTATGAGAATGGATCTTGCCGGAGGTGAAGTCGACCATTTTGTTCTGCCCCAGATATGTGTTGTGATACTGCTCTTTTATCAGCTTCAGATGCAGTTTACCATCCTTTAAAAACACATTATCAAGCCGGTCGGTATAGGCCTGCCACTCATTATTTCCCCAGAACTTGTCACCGGTTTCGTTTCCATCCTGTGCCGAACCGACACCCACACTATAAGACCATTTTGTCTCATCAATGCGCTGAGGTGTACTTCCGCTGTCAAATTCGTCTTTCCAGACAAGTCTGTATTCACTTCCGGCATCATACATGCCATTTAAACTGGCCGATAAAACCGGGCCTTTATCACTATTTTTTGATGATGAGTCGTCACAACCGGCAAATACAGTAACAGCCAGAATGCTAAGAACCCATAAAACCGCAATTTTCTTCATCTGTTAACTCCCTACACATTTAATAAACACTACCCGACTGGTTTTTTGTCTAAAAAATTATATTGAAAAAGATAGGACAGTCGGCTTATGCAACTGATTGCAAAGATATAGTAAATGTTGCAAATGTCAACAAATTATTTGTTTTTAATGGAAACAATAAGGCTTTTAATTTTGTCTTGCTCGAAACATGTTCAATTTGTTATTTTTTTATAGAAAATTATGATAACAGTGGTGTGATAATAATGTCCCGACAGGCTTGTTTGAACTTGGGCAAATAGTTGTTATGAGAATTTATATTTGTTGCCTTTATCGATTTTTGGATGTATATAGTGATAAAGTCATAAAAGAGAGTTAATGTGGAGATAGAATATGAAAATTTTTTATTGTGTTTCAAACTGCTTTATAGTAAAATTTTGTAAAATCGGTCTGTTTTGTACAGTACTGACTATGTTTAGTCAAAACACCTTCGCTAATGCCTTTATAGATGCAGAGTACGCTATGGTCTTTACCGGATACAATGATGTACAGGTTCCATCTGATGATGGTACCCGTTTTTCGTTAAAAGACGATATTGCTTCAGATTCCGGCTTTGCGCCGAGAATGCGGATTGGTTATACTTTTTTGCAAAGGCATAGTCTGCTTCTTCTTGCGGCACCTTTGACGATTTATGGAGAAGGAGTCATTGATAAAGATATTGATTACCGTGGAAAAACCTTTGAAGCTGGAACAGAGGTGAAGTCGACTTACAGATTTGATTCTTACAGAATTACTTACCGGTATATTTTTGTAAACAGTAACCAGTTTTCCGTTGCGGCAGGTATAACAGGCAAGATACGTGATGCGGAAATAAGGTTAACAGGTGAAAATGGCTCCGCGGGCAAAAGTAATATAGGTTTTGTGCCGCTTATACATCTTATGGCACAATGGAAATTCACGGACAAATACAGTATGCTGCTGGATATGGACGCGTTGGCTTCTCCTTATGGAAGAGCAGAAGACGCGCTTTTTGCGTTGCAGTATCACTATAATGAAAAAACAAGTTTTAGACTGGGTTATCGAATACTTGAAGGCGGCTCGGATGGTGGTGGAGATGTTTACACCTTTGCTTTGTTCAATTACATAACGGTTGGGTTGACAACAGAACTATAGGTGAGCTTATAATTATATATCAGGCAATTGATTATGGTTTAAGGGTTATCTTTTTTGATTCTTGCTTGTCATCTATTATGGAGGGTGTTAATCCTTGACCATAGAACTGTCTTGATAAATAATAGGTTGATAGACTGGTTTTTCCCATGATTTTGCATACAAATAATAATTCAAGGATTGCAATGAAAACGGGTATTAACGCTCTTTTGGATATTTTTATAACTTTTTTTAAAATTGGCTCGTTTACTATTGGTGGGGGATTGGCTATGATCCCTCTGATTGAAAGAGAGACTGTTCAAAACAAGGGGTGGATAAAAGAAGAAGAAATTTCTGATGTTATTTCCCTTTGTCAATCGGTACCCGGAGTTATTGCTATTAATATTTCCATTTTTATAGGCTATAGGCGGGCAGGTCTAATCGGTGCGTTTTTTGCTGCACTTGGAGTTATTCTTCCTTCATTTCTAATAATTATGCTTTTATCAAATATTCTTTTGAAAAACTATTCTAATCCGTATGTTCAGCAAATTTTTGCCGGTGCCAAGGTGGGGGTTACTGCCTTATTAGCCGCGGTTCTTATTAAACTGAGCAGGCAAATTATCAAGGATGCTTATTCGTTTACAGTAGCCTTTTGTGCTTTTGCCTCTGTAATCGTCTTTGGTGTTCATCCTTTCGTTGTAATTGGGGTTGGAATAATTTTAGGAATAATCTATTATAATGTATTTATTCTCGGTAAAGTTAAATGATATACTTGTTGTTATTCTGGACTTTTTTTAAGATTGGTGCGTTTAGCTTTGGCGGAGGTCTGGCCATGATAGCCCCGGTTCAGGCTGAAATGGAATATTATGGCTGGATGAGCACGGACGAGTTTGCCAATATTATAGCGGTTTCGCAGATAACCCCGGGGCCTATTGCGGTTAATACTGCTACCTATGTTGGAATTAAAACAGCCGGATTTATGGGGGGATTATGCGCTACCCTGGGTGTTTCAATGCCGGCTTTGATAATCATGACGTTGATAGGGCATTTTTACAAGCAGTACAAAGATAGCGTTCTATTCATTTCTGTTTTGGCTCTTTTAAAGCCTGTTACATTGGCTTTGATTGCTTCGGCGGTTGTTATTGTTGCACGAACAGCTTTTGTCAGCGGTAATAATTATATCGCAGTACCAGAATCTATTAATTTAGGCATCGATCTTGTTAATATTATTTTGTCGAATTTTAACCTGATACCCATAATATTTTGTCTGGTCATGATCCCTCTCGTATTAAAATTCAAACTGCATCCTGTTCTGGTTATTGCGTTATCAGCCGTTTTCGGCCTGATTTTTTTATAATGTGACGTCAACATCGTCTCAATTTTATTAATTCTTCTTTAACGACTCACAGGAAACTTGAAAATCATCTTATTGCAGAAAGCATCACTGTTTGGTATAATATTATTTTGATTAATTCTTAAAAAAGGTATATACTGTTATGTATTGAACAAGGAGTTGGCCATTGAATCGCATTACAGTCGGGTATTTAACATTTGATCTTGCTGGAACATATAACCATCAAATGTGGCATTATTTATCGCTTGAAGCCGAACGTCGTGGAGTAAGGCTCGTCACTTTTTGCGGTGGTATTCTTTATGGCAAGAGTAACCATCAGCATGAATGGAATAAAATATATGATCTTGCGTCTATGAAATCTCTTGACGGTTTGATTGTGTTAAGTGCTTCTCTGGGGCAGGCTTGCAGTACAGGTGAAATGGAATCTTTTTTAAACCGGTTTAAACCTCTTCCGATGGTTAGTATAGGAGCCGCATTACGAGGTATTCCTTCAGTTGTGGTAAATAATGAAGCAGGTATGGCCCGGATAGTCGAACATATGATTGATGCTCATGGCATATCTTCTCCTCTTTTTTTGATGGGTCCCAGGGATAATGTAGAAGCAAAAATACGCTATAGTGTTTTTGCCGACGTGCTTTCTAAAAATGGAATCGTATATGATAAAAAAAATATTTGTTACGGTGAATTTAGATATGATAGGGCCATAAGTGTTGTGGATGCTGCAATAGAAAATGGTATTAAGTTTGATTCGATTATAGCTTCTAATGATGATATGGCCATGGGGGCTGTAGATGCTCTTATAAAACGCGGTTACGATGTGGCCAGTGATGTGGCTGTTAGCGGTTTTGATGATTCATCGGCTGCACTTTTTTGTACGGTTCCTTTGACAACAGTTAGGCAACCGCATCAGGCGATGCTTGAATCAGGTCTTGATATGGTTTTGAAGCTTATTGAGTCCAAACCTGCAGACGATCTTGTTATGCTGGAATCTGAAATAGTAATTCGCAAATCATGTGGTTGCACAGGGGTAAACAAGATAGGGTTTACTGATTTTGAAGATAAAAACCTGATTCCTTCATTAAAGAAATCTTTTGATGATATATTTAAGGAACAGGTCTTTTTGGATATTTTAGCCGGAAAGGGAATAAATCCTGTTTTTGAAAACACAGAAAATCTTTATCAAAGTTACAGGGAATATATTAATACCAAAGATTGTAATACTTTTATTGCAGCTCTTTTGAAAGCAGTGAATGATAATATAAATAGAATATCGTATGAAGAATGGGATGAGATTCTGTCTTTATGGAGTGCGTTAGAAATAAAACGAAATTTTGTTAATCAGAGTACTGTTTTGTCTGTACAGGATTGTTTTGCAAGAGCCAGAATGCAAATACAGGATATGATCCATAATCGATTGCTTTTAAGTAGAGCAGAGAATCAGCAGAAAGATTTTCTGATGATAATCTTTAACTCCTATTTCTCTCCGATAATGGAAATTGATAATTTTTTAAAGTATATTCAGGCAGAACTGCCCAAGTTCGGAGTAAAGGAGTTTTACGTTAATCTCTTTGAATCTGAAAATAATGATAAATGTCGAATGATAATGAATTTTAAAACAGACGGTACAGCTTTTCATGATGATAATGGTCCGGTTTTTGAATCTGTAAAAATTCTGCCAGACGGATTGGAAGGAACTGTAGGTAATAATATTGTTATTGAACCGTTGATCAATTATGAGGTTTTGATAGGATTTATTATTTTTGTTATAGATGGGTCAATAGATATAATAGAAAATATCAGACAGATTGTCTGTAATTCTCTTGTTTCCATAATGCTTGCTCAGGAAGTTATGCGGGATAAACAATTGAAAATACTGATGAATAATCTGGAGATTAAACAAAAGGAACTCGAGGAAGCCTATGCGTCATTAAAGGATAATCAGAACAAGATGCTTATAATTGAAAAGATGGCATCGTTAGGACGTATGACCGCCGGAATTGCTCACGAAATGAATTCGCCCCTTGCGGCAGTCAGGGCTTCTTTAGCGGAGCTAAGTGACTTGGTTAAGGAATATGACGAATCAATAGGTGATGATTCGGTAAATAGTGATGACCATAAAGAGATTGCGTCTGATATGAAAAATTCTCTTCAGCTGGCCATAAAATCGGCGGAGAGAGCTGCCTCATTTGTACATGGAATAAAATCGCAAACAAGAGATCTGTCGTTAAAAGAGCGGATCAGTTTTGATGCTGTTCCGGTGATAAATGAAGCTGTTTTATTGATAAGTCATGCGGTAAAGAGGGCGCACTGTACGGTGAACTTTGAACATGATGGTAGAGTAATGGTGTATGGTGTTCCCGGCAGGTTGTCCCAGGTTATTACAAACATGATTAATAATTCCATAGAAGCCTGTGTTGACCAGGACGAACCTTCGATAGAAATTAAACTGAAAAAAGTAAAAGCTGAAGAGAAAATACTGCAAAATCATACAACAAAAGTAGGTGCCGGCGTTGATCAATATAAAAATGGAGCAATTTTACTGACAATTTCTGATAATGGATCAGGTATTAGTGCCGAAAATATAATAAGAGTATTTGATCCCATTTTTACGACCAAACCATTCGGAGTAGGGACTGGCTTGGGGCTTACTCTTGTGCATGATATTGTAACTACAGATTTTAACGGCTCCATAACGGTCGAGTCACAACCCGGAGCAGGAGCGACATTTTTTATTATTTTTCCGGATCCGGAGGTAGAGCATGGCTCGAAAACTGACTAAGAACAGGTCAACCGGCATAACGATACTTGTAATTGACGATAATATTGAATACTTGGAAGCTACCTGTAAACTGATTGAACGTGAAGGTCATACTGTTATATCATGTTCTAATCCGGAAGAGGCGCTTGAACTTTGCAAGAGTAAATTTTTTGATCTTATTCTTGTAGATTTTTATATGCCTCAAATGACCGGTGAAGAATTTGTTGTTAAATTAAGACTTTTCAATACCCTTGTTCAGGTGATACTTCAAACAGGTTACGCGAGCGAACAGCCGCCACGTGAGATGCTAAAAAAACTGGATATTCAGGGCTATGTGGACAAGAGCGAAGGCCCTGACAAACTGTTACTTTGGGTCGATGTAGGAATATCCGCCGCAAAGACAACACAATTTTTATATAAGAGTCGCGAAAGTCTGAAATACATTTTAAATGTTACTCCGGATCTTCACAAGATACAATCGCTTGATGAGTTATTAAAGGGCATTCTGATACAGATAATGGGTCTGTTGGGTGTTGTCAGTTCTTTTCTTGCCGTTTTTAAAAATAATAAAATTCCATTTCATAAGGAAGAAAAATCAGACAATAACGGTTTCATAACCATGATTCAGAATGAGGATGTCTTCTATGTGCAGGCTGCAACCGGCCGATTTAGAGAGAAGCAGCCTGTTAATACTCTGCTCAACAGTGAGGAGTACTCTTTTTTGATCAAAACCATTCATGAATCAAAAATCGTAGTTGATGAAAGCAAAACATATGTACCTCTCTATGTGGGAGACCAGGTTCTTGGTGCCATTTATATGGAACAGCCTATTGAATCGGAACAGGATATAAATCTGTTAAACATATTCGCCAACCAGGCAGCCGTAGCGATACATAACTCACAGCTGTATAAATTCGCGACCGTTGACCCGCTTACCGGTGTTTTTATGCGCGGTTATATAATGCAATGTTTTTTGCGAGAGTTGCGTCAGGCCTTTAGAAATAAAACTGAATATACACTGCTTATAATCGATCTTGATGACCTTAAAAAGATTAATGATGAACATGGGCATGTTGCAGGAGATAAGGCTTTAAAGTTAATGGGAGACTGTTTGAAAGATAGCACGCGTCAAACAGATTATGTTGGCCGTTACGGAGGAGATGAATTTTTGGTTATACTTCCCAAACCCGGGGAAGAGGGTACAGGGCAGGTTTTAGACAGGATATATAATTACCTTAAAAAAAAGAGATTTACCATAAACAATACCGCAATCGGAATTAGCTGTTCTATAGGCGCTTTAATGATACCAGCACCAGAAGACGAAAGTATAGCAGTATCCGTACCAATACCCCAGTTTTATTACGAGAAAGCTGCTGAACGTTTTATAAAGGAAGCGGATGCTGCCCTTTATATAGCAAAGAAAGAGGGCAAAGGAAAGTATATGTTCGCGGAATCGACTGCCAGTTGGCCGCGTGAAGCCTATCCAGATGAATGACTCTTGTGATTAGTTGTTCTCAAATTTAATTTTTATAATTTTCTTGTGCTGGACGGTCGTCACGCGCAATATGATTATAAAAATGTCAGCAAGAGTCGAGGGGTGGGCTTTGTTCAAAAAAGGAATTTTTTTTAAAGGATTTATAACCGGTATGCTTTTGCAACTGGCCATTGGGCCGGTATTTGTTTTTATCATTAATATTACACTACAAAACGGATTATTAAATGGGCTCGCGGCTGTAGCCGCAGTAACAGTTGTTGATTATTTATATATCGTAATGTCAATAATAGGTATTGGCGCTTTACTTGAAAAACCCGGGCTTAAAAAAATAATGCTTGTTGTCAGCTCAATCGTTCTGATTGTTTTCGGAGTGCTGCTTGTTAATAAAGGTATTAATTTTGTTTTAAAAGAAACGTCTGTTATCGTTTTGGAAAGTTATTTTAAAAGTTTTGCCACAGTTTTTATTCTAACCATATCAAGTCCCTTAACGATTGTTTTTTGGACTGGTCTGTTTGGCAACAAGGCTATTGAATATAAACTTGATAAAAAGGGGCTTCTTGTTTTTGGGGCGGCAGCGGGTTTGGCAACAGCGGTATTTATGGGAACAAGCGTTATTGTTTTATCAACAATAAAAGTTGTTTTGCCATTGCTTGTCTTTAAGGTTCTTAATATTTTTGCGGGTTTGGTGCTTATCTCATTTGGAATTATGAGACTCGTGCCCTCAAAAATTAAAAATAGTGTTAATCCGGATTTGTCTCCGGATATTGATATGTAACCGCCAATAACTGATACAATAATTATCAGCGGTTATAATTTTAGACCTTAGCTTTGAAACGAGGAAAGCTCTTCGTTAAAAACAAGCTTGTAGGTGTCTACAGCTATCTGAAGTTCTTCGTTTGTGGGTATTGTCAGAATTACGGCCTGTGAGTAGTCGGATGATATGATTCCCTCGCCACCCTTGGGTATGCTGTTGTTTTTATCCTTATCCAGAACTATACCGATATTTTCCAGCCGCTGACATATCTGCTCACGTATGTCGGCGTTGTTTTCGCCAATACCACCTGTAAAAACAATGGCGTCCACCTTTACCAGATTCGCGGCATACGATCCGATATATTTCCTTATTTTGTAGGTATAGACTTCCAGTGTTTCGATGGCCTGCTGATTACCTTTGCGGGCGGCTTCCTTAAGATCACGCATATCGCTTGAAACTTCTGATACTCCCATCATGCCGCTTTTCTTGTTTAGCATTTCGCTTAGCTCGGCCGAAGAAAATCCTCTGTCCATAAGAAAAAGCAGAATGGAAGGATCAAGGTCGCCTGACCGTGTGCCCATCATAACGCCTTCAAGAGGCGTAAATCCCATTGATGTGTCTACGGAACGCCCGCGCTCTATTGCGGTTATAGATGCACCGTTTCCAAGGTGACAGGTTATAAGGTTGGTGTTAACGCTTGATCTGTAAAGCAGATCAAGAGCCCGGTTGGCAACATAACGATGACTTGTTCCGTGAAATCCGTATCGGCGAATTTTGTATTTTCTGTACAGTTCGCGTGGTATTCCGTAAAGGTATGCTGCGGGCGGCATGGTCTGATGAAAGGCTGTATCAAATACGGCAACGTTATGTATTCCTTTAAACTGATTCTGTGCTTCAATTATTCCTGTAAGATTGGCCGGGTTATGCAGAGGAGCGAGTTCCGAATACTCTTCTATAGCTTTAAGTACGGATTCATCAATTACTACCGATTCTGAATAACTTTCTCCACCGTGAACAACCCGGTGGCCGATTGCTGTGATATCAGATATATTTTTTATTATGCCTTTTTCGATGTCAGTTAGTGCTTCAACAACATATTTAAATGCGGTTTTGTGGTCAGGAACGGGAGTATCTTTTGTGTACACTCCGTTTTCAGCTTTCTGTTCAATATTTCCCGTTTCCATGCCAATTCTCTCGACTTTACCTTTCCCACGGCTTATCATTTGCGGCATATCGTAAACTTCATATTTAAGAGAACTGCTTCCGCAGTTTATGACCAGTACTAACGCTTCTGTTTTCTGTGATTGTTCACCACTATTCATTATAAACTCCAAAAAATATATTAAATTGTATAGATAAATTAAATTTTAATAATAACTATCTAATCCTTATAATTCAAATAGGCTCTTTTTGCAACAATAAATTTCACAACTTTTGAATGCGCGTCCATGAAACCGGTGGCATTTGTAAAGTGCAGGTAAAACTTTTAACAGAGTGTCTGATAAACAGGGTTTTTCTTTTGCAAATTGATTAAAGTCAATACAATGTCTATCATTGAATGATAGACTATCTGCTGTTGGAAATAAAATTACTTATGGAGACGGGTATGTCTATAATTAACGTGCAAAGTATTGATGAAATTCTGAAAACAGAAAAATGTGAAAATGACAGACTTAAGGACATCTTCTCAAAGGCAAAAGAATTAAAAGGGCTTTCCGCAAATGAAGTAGCATGTCTGACTTTGATAAACGATGCGGAAATGCTTGAAGAGCTGTTCGCAACTGCTCAGTATATTAAAAATTCAATTTATGGAAGAAGACTGGTTCTTTTTGCCCCTCTTTATATATCCAATCTCTGTGCCAACGAATGTCTTTACTGTGCTTTCAGGGCAGGTAATAAATCTGTTCATCGCCGGGTGCTTAGCCAGTCAGAAATTGCCAATGAGATAAAAATTCTTGAGGAGCAGGGGCATAAGCGGGTTTTGCTCGTTGCTGGAGAGTCTTACCCTGAAGAAGGTTTTAAATACGTTCTTGACTCTATTGAAACGATTTATAAAACAAAGAATGGCCACAATGAAATAAGGCGCGTTAATGTAAATATTGCTCCTTTGAGCGTTGACCAGTTTAAGCAGCTTAAAAAATCGGCTATTGGTACATATCAGCTTTTTCAGGAGACCTATGACAGGGATGTTTACAGTAAAGTTCATACAGCCGGAAAAAAGAGTGATTATGAATGGCGGTTAACTGCTATGGATCGAGCCATGGAAGCCGGAATTGATGATGTGGGCATTGGGGTTCTTTTTGGACTGGCTGACTGGCGTTTTGAGACTCTTGCTCTTATGCAGCATATTAATCATCTGGACAGCAAGTTTGGAGTAGGCCCGCATACCATAAGTGTTCCCCGTCTTGAGCCTGCAACCGGATCTGAAATTTCTGTGCATCCGCCTGTTCCAGTGGATGATATAACATTTAAAAAGATAGTTGCGATATTACCCGTCTTGGTTATATTCCTTCGTTTTGCACGGGTTGTTACCGTTTAGGACGAACAGGCGGTGACTTTATGGATTTAGCCAAACCTGGTCTTATACGCCATCATTGCGATCCGAATGCTGTATCTACTTTTCAGGAGTATCTTAACGATTATGCTTTGCCCGAAACAAAAACGAGTGGCGAAGCTCTTATTAAGAAAGTTATTGACGAGATGGAGCAGAAACCGCGGGATTTAAGTATTAAGATGGTTGATGATGTCAAGAGCGGAAAGCGTGATGTCTTTTGTTAGTTGTAATAAATGGTTTTTCTAAAATAGGTCCGGGGCAGGGTATGGAAAAAAATTACAGGACAGAATCAGATTCTTTAGGCTCGGTTGAAATTTCAGCGGATTCATTGTTCGGCATAAACACGATGCGGGCACTTAAGAATTTTCCATTCAAGTCGCGCCCTGCACCTGAATCCCTGATTCGAGCCTATGGTACCGTTAAATACGCGGCTCTTTTAATGTGCCGTGATCTTGATGTGTGGGATAATTATAAAGCAGAATCGCTTATTAATGCCGCTCGCGAGATGTCGCAAGGTGAACTCTCATCATGGATTGTTACCGATATGATGCAGGGTGGTGCCGGAACTTCTTTAAATATGAATGTGAACGAGGTGATTGCCAACCGGGCGCTTATACTAATGGGTAAATGCGCCGGTGACTACTCTGCTGTTTCTCCGACAGATGACGTAAACCGCTTTCAGTCGACCAACGATACTTTTCCTACCGCGCTTCGTCTGGCACTGATTAACTGTTTGCGCAGTCTTGAAAGTTCCGTTTCAGGTTTGCAGCAATCTTTCGAGAATAAAGAAAAGGAGTTCGCCAGGATTGTTAAACTGGGCCGAACAGAACTGCGAGAAGCCGTGCTTACTACACTGGGGCGGGAAATGGGTACATATGCTGAGGCTTTTGGCCGTGATCGCTGGAGGCTTTATAAATGTGAAGAGCGGCTTCGAGTTGTAAATCTTGGAGGTACTGCGATAGGTACTGGACTGGGTGCACCGCGGGAGTATATTTTTGGTGTTGTTACCAAATTGCGCGATCTGACAGGAATAGGTTTCGCGCGAGCAGAGAATCTTCAGGAGGCAACCAGTAACACGGATGTTTTTGCCGAGGTGAGTGGAATTTTAAAAGCCTGCGCGGTTAATCTGTTAAAGACAGCCGGTGATTTGCGGCTTTTATCCGGTCCGTTAGGTGAAATAAATCTTGTTCCTGTTCAGGCAGGGTCTTCCATTATGCCGGGGAAATATAATCCCGTTATTGCGGAAAGTGTGTCCCAGGCGGCATATCAGGTTATGTCTAACGATAGCACTGTAACTCATCTTTGTGCTGCGGGAAACCTTGAACTGAACGCGTTTATGCCTCTTTTGGCTCATAACATGCTGGATTCTGCGGAGCTGCTCACAGAATCGTGCAAAATGTTGGCTTTGTGTGTAGAGGGCATAAGTGCAAACGAGCAGGTATGTCAAGGCCAGGTCGAAAACTCGACCGCCGTGGTTACAGCTCTTGTGTCGGCACTTGGCTATGACACTTGCAGCAAAATAGCCCAAAAATCGGCTGAAAGCGGTAAGTCAATAAGAGATGTATCGGTCGGAGAAGGTTATTTGAGCGGTGGTGAATTTGACAGGTTAGTATCTTTTGAGGCTGTATGCCGGCTTGGCAGCAAAATTGAAAATATTTGAAGGTTTGAGTAATGCAAAACACACCGAAAGGTAGCAGATTACATATTGGAATATTCGGAAGAAGAAATGTAGGCAAGAGCAGCCTTCTTAACCTGATTGTCCGGCAGCAGGTCTCGATAGTATCAGATTTTGCCGGAACTACAACCGACCCTGTAGAAAAACCTATGGAACTATTGCCGTTAGGCCCGGTGTTGTTTATTGATACCGCGGGAATTGACGATATTGGTGAACTAGGAGATCTGAGAGTTAAAAAAACCACACAGGTTTTCAGGCGAACAGATCTGGCTGTTATTGTTACCGATGGAACCTGGGGAGATTTTGAAGACAGAATTTGTCAGGAGTGCGGGAAGTATGCCATTCCATTTATTGTTGTGTTTAATAAAAGCGACGAGGTTAAGCCGCACAACTCCCTGACTGCAAAACTGACGGAAGATAAAATTGCGTTTGTACATACTTCGGCGCTGAATAATAGCGGGATTACGGACTTCAGACAGGCGCTGCTTGATAACGCGCCTCCCGGGTTTCTGAATAATCCGCAAATAATTGGAGATCTTGTTAAGCCGGGAGAAACTGTACTGCTTGTTGTTCCGATAGACAAGGAGGCGCCAAAGGGCAGACTTATTCTGCCGCAGGTACAGACGATCCGTGATCTGCTGGATAGTGATGCAATTTGTGTAGTAGCCAAAGAGAGGGAACTTAAAGCAGCTATTGATAATCTTAAAATGCCGCCAAAACTGGTTGTTACCGATTCACAGGCTTTTTTAAAAGTAGACGCTGATACTCCTGAAGATATTCTATTAACCAGTTTTTCTATACTTTTTTCCAGATATAAAGGGGATCTCGCAATACAGACACAAGGGGCTCTTGCTGTCGATAATCTTAAACCCGGTGACCGTGTGCTGATTGCGGAGGCATGCTCGCACCACCCCATTACCGATGATATAGGTACTGTAAAGATTCCCCGCTGGCTTAATCAGTATGTCGGGGGTGAACTGGATTTTTCAAATATGCAGGGACGTGATTTTCCGGAAGATTTATCAGAGTTTAAACTGGTCATTCATTGCGGTGCGTGCATGTGGAACCGGCGCGAGATGCTTTCCAGAATGCTGCAGTGCAAAGAGGCCGGAGTACCAATCACAAACTATGGCCTGGTTATTGCTTATAGCCTTGGAATATTCAAGCGCGCGCTTCAGCCGTTTCCCGAAGCGCTGGAAGTTTTCCTTAACAGGTAATAACAACCGTCAGAATTTTATGCTTGCCGGGTTTTAAGGCAGCCATATTTTATATGGCAAGTACCATGCTTTATCTGCCTACTTCGCTGATAAGTTTTCCCAGTGTCTGATCGGCAGTCTGAATGCTCTTCTGGTTAGCTTCGTAACTTCGCTGTACTTCTATCATGTCTACCATACCGCGAACTACGTTTACGTTTGATTTTTCCAGAAAACCCTGATGTATCTTGAGATTAAGAGGAGGTAACGCCGGACCGGACTCTTCGGTTTCACGGTACATCGATGTTCCCTCTTTCTTGAGATGACGTTTGTACTCGAAGTCGGCAATTTTAAGTTTATCGATAACAACCTGATCCTGCCACTCGTTTTCGTTTTGACCTACGACAGGTTCTTCAAGAAGGTCACGGTTAACAACAATTTCGCCGTTTTCGCGCACTACAAAGTTATGTTTTTGTATTCTTATGATTCCGTTTTCGCCCATAACAGGGTTTCCATTATGGGTCATCAGAATACCTTCGTCATTAATTGTAAAGGATCCGTTGCGAATATATCGTTCACCCTTTTCGGTCATAACAGTAAAAAATCCTTCACCTTCAAGGGCCAGGTCAAACTGGTTTTCGGTTCGCTGAAGTGATCCCTGTTCAAACTGGGTAAAAACCTCGTTCACCTCTACGCCGGTGCCAAGTTTTCCTACATAGGGCATGGAGTCATATG
This sequence comes from Spirochaetota bacterium, assembly GCA_016934935.1. Classification (GTDB taxonomy): domain Bacteria; phylum Spirochaetota; class UBA4802; order UBA4802; family JAFGJZ01; genus JAFGRW01. The sequence continues at coordinate 25,183 of JAFGRW010000103.1, forward strand.
ATCCGGTTGGTACAATACCTACGCCGTCATCGTTGATTCTGCGGATTATCATGTCTGGAAAAGCCTTGAAGATTGTTGTATCTTTCTTAAAAGCCGTTTTGTCGACATTCGCAAGGTTGTTGGCAGTTACATCCATCTTTGCCTGTTGCGATATCATTCCGCTTGCGCCGGTATAAATTCCTCTGATCATTTACATGCCTCCTGTTACCCTCCTAATATCGGCATTTACGGCTGATAACTTGTGACATAATTTTTCGTAACCGCGGTCACAGTGGTAAATTCTTCGAATTTCAGTCTCTCCCTCGGCGGCCAGCGCGGCAATTACAAGAGCTGCTCCGGCTCTAAGGTCAGACATCATTACAGGAGCAGACATAAGCGATGTGCCGCCTTTGATGATGGCGCATTTTCCCTCTATGGTAATCTGGGCACCCATACGGTGAAGCTCTGCAACATGGGTAAATCTGTTTTCAAAAATATGTTCGACCATTACCGAAATGCCTGGAACGGTTGTCATTAAAGCCATCATTGGGGCCTGAAGGTCGGTTGGAAAACCGGGATGGGGAGTAGTTTCGACAAGTATTCCCCTTAGGTTGTCAGATGGAGCAACCGACGCCCAGTCCGGACCGGTTTTTATCTGGAAACCCATCTCTTTAAGCGAGTCAAGCAACGCCTCGATATGATCAGGAACAATATCAGTAACCCTAATATTTCCTCTTACAGCTGCACCGGCAAGCAGATAAGAGCCTGCCTCGATTCGATCCGGCATAATATGATATTCCACAGCCTTTAGAGAGGCGACACCCTTAACGGCGATTCTCTCCGTGCCAAGCCCCTGAATATCGGCGCCCATTTTAATCAGGAAATTTCCAAGATCAACAACATCCGGCTCCATAGCGCAGTTTTCGAGCACGGTTTCACCTTCGGCAAGAACCGCACCCATAATCAGGTTGATGGTCGCCCCCACGGATACTTTCGGCATTACATAAAGCGCACCCTTAAGACCTTTTGTGCGTGCCTTTACATAACCGTGATCAAGATTGATGTCAGTACCAAGTTTTTCGAAACCCTGAAGATGTATATCAACCGGGCGTGCACCGATAGCGCATCCTCCCGGCAAAGAGACATCGGCCTCCCGGCATCTGGCAAGAAGTGGACCCATAACGTAAATGGAAGCGCGCATTGTTTTTACCAGATCGTATGGAACCTCACCGTTGATTATCTCTTTTGCGTCTATTGTAAGAGTGTTGGTCTCATTATCAAATGATGTTTTTGCTCCAAGGTGTTCTATCAGTTTTATGGTTGTTCTAATGTCCATTAAATCTGGAACATTAGTAAGTATCGTTGTTCCATCGGCGAGAAGACTTCCTACAATAATAGGCAGTGCCGCATTTTTTGCTCCTGAAATGGGAATGTCACCCGATATTTTTTTACCGCCATTAATCTTGTAAATGTCCATTGTATCCTCAATTTTTACTTTATATGTAAGGTACCTGTTATTTTATAAGAGTTATTTTTCAATTAAAAAAAAAGAGCGGAAATGACGGTCTGTTTGTAATTAATCCGTTTGTGCTTAAAAATTTGCCGTTTTTTAAAGATAATGCTGTTATATTCCGAAAATGAAATGGGGTTCTGTTTTTTTTACAAGTTTTAAAACAGACTGATCTAATATGGATACTTAAATGAGATATGAAACAGATTAGAATCATCTTATATGCTGCCGTTGTGTTTTTTTCGGCCGTAATTCTGCCCGTAGAATATGACGAGGGATATCTTTTGGAGACTCCCGAATCGTATTATGGACGAATTGAGTATCTGCCAACCCTGGAAAAAATAAACTATATCCGGGGAGCGGTTGTGCGTAACCGGGATGTTTTTATTAGCTGGATCAAACTGGATCAAAAGGATGTCGTTTATACTGTTTATCGAAATACACGTGTTATGGACACATATATGGCCTTTGAGAGCGCAATCGCTGTCGGAGAGGTCATCGACAGAGAGAGTTTTCTTGATACTTCAATCAGGGAGTCCGGAGTTTACTATTACGCTGTAACAACCAAAAAAAACGGATATGCCGAGGATAAAAACCTTAAGGCGTATATGAGCTATTTACCTGATGGTTTTACTGTTAGAACCGGTGTTGATCACTCTACAGTATATTCAATTGATGCCAAGCGTTACAGTGACGGAATTGTGATCAGCTGGAAAAACCCCTATAACTACAAGGGAAGTCTGTTTGTTTACCGTTCGACAGATGTAATTGATTCTAGTGAAGCACTGAACAGGGCCGTAATGATAAAAAAGACGGATAATGTCGAAACCTATCGAGATCGTAACGCTTCAAGAAATTTTTATTACGCTGTTTTAATGGAGGGGCCGGATAACCGACCGGCACGGATTTTCAGCCCCGGAAATAATTTTACGGGTCGAAGCTCGACTCCCCGTACTGAACTGCCATCAAATGGAAAAGCACGTCAATATGTAAATGCGTCAATTGAAGGAGGGCGGGCTGTAATAAACTGGCGTATGCCAAGAGGCAATTATCTTCTTTTTAAAAGCAGCACAAGACCGGAAACCCGACGAGACGCGCGCCGCGGACAATTATTAAAAAGATTTGATAGTTCGTTGAATTATTACTATGATAATAGCGGGGATTCAGATAGTTATTATTCGATAGTACCGGAAAATCGTGCTAATGACACACGAAGGATTGTTGAAGGAATAGACATGGTTTTCCTTCCGTCTAATAAAGCTGTAGAACCCAAGATAAAAAGCGGCACGGAGCTATCGAGGCTTGATGATGTAACAAGTTCAGATGTTTCGGCTGACAGCATTGACCGGCTGGTTAAGGAATTTTACCGTACAAAGAACTATAAGCCGATTATACGACAGCTTCTTAAAATAGCATCTGGCAGTGGTAACGGGCCTTACAGAGCCAAGGCCTATTTTTTTGCGGGTCGCATTATTGCCGAGCAGGGAGATTACCGTATGGCATTAAATTATTTGTACCGTGATGATGTAATTAAGTATTATCCTAAAGAGGCAAAGTTCTGGCAGGACTATTGTCTGACAAAATTGGAATAGGTATTTTTTATGAACGCGAAAAGAGTGATAGGGGCATCGCTGCTGATAACAGCCGGTCTATTGATGATCACCTATTATGAGCTGACTTTTAGACCAGAAAACGAGGCCGCCAAGCTGTTCAGGGAAGCGAGTCTTATACAGGAGCGCAATGATCGTGAGTCCATTAATCGGGCTATAGATTTATATACCCGTGTTCTGGCGCGTTACCCTGAAACCAGAGCCGCGATAGACTCTACCTTTAAAATTGCCGAGTCTTATGAGAAGGTTGATCTTTACAAGCTGGCTTATCTGAAATACTCTTATCTTTTAAAGAATCCCTATGTGATGGCAAACAAAGAGAAGAAAAACGAGGTTCTGGCCCGTATGGCTGCCTTGAAAATAAAGCGTAACTATTCTGAAGAGGGGCTTAATCAGCTGTATACGGTTTTAAACAACTCTACGGATAGCGAGTTTAGAAGCAGAATCTATTCAGAGATCGGTTATACTCATTTAAGGCTGGGTAATGTTGACAAAGCTGATGATGCTTTTGACTTGGCACTTCGTGAAAATCATGATAATGAAGAGGCTCTTCTGGGGAAGGCCAGGTCATTAAGGCGATTGGGAAAAAACAGTGAGGCTTTTAAGAAATATGATTACTTTCTGGCACATCATGGTGCCTTTAGCAGCTACACTCCTGATGTAAAACGGGCATATCTTGATCAGGCTTATAACGCAGGTCTTAGCAGTTATCGAAACGCGAGTTTTTGGCCGGCTATTAACTATTTCGGTATTGTTCTTAAAAATTTTCCTGAATCAAAATATAGTGAAAATGCCTTATATTGGACTGCGGAGTCATATTATTCTCTGGGGCGCTATTCGCGGGCAATCGGCTATTATAACAGGACATTGTCTAACGGTCTTTATCACAAGGATGAGGACGCGCGAATTAAGAAGGGTTATGCTTACTTTATGCAGAAGAAATATGATCTTGCGGCAAGGGAATTTCAATTATATCTTGAGAAGTATCCGCGCGGAAAACATAGGCATATCGCCACTCGTTGGAAAGAGACAAGCGCGCAGGAGCTGATGCAAAAAATACGAAAAGAGACTGTTGAGGCTGAACCCGTTCCGGAGCCACGCGAGGTTGAACCGCGTACTCGTTACGAGGTTGTGCCGGAAAGTAAATACGAAGAGGCTGAATCCGGAAAGGATGTCTATCTTGGATCTTCGGTAGCTAAGGTTGTACCTGATGATGTTACCGAACTGTAGAGTTCGGTCCAGCTGCCGGTAATATCTCTATGTTGTATGCCCGTATCAAGAATCCCTAGATATTCACGGCGGCTTATACTCTCGCCGCCAAGAGTTTCTACGTGCGCAGTATGAACCTGTGAGTCGATAAGTGAAAACCCCAAAGTTTGTACAAATTGTGCCATGGAAATAAATGCCGCTTTTGAAGCGTTAGATGCAAATGTAAACATCGACTCACCGAAAAAAATGGATCCCATGGACAAGCCATAAAGCCCGCCTACAAGTTCTCCATTTTTCCAGGCTTCGAACGAGTGGGCATAGCCCGCGTCAAACAGCCTGCAGTAGGCTTCTATCATCTCTTCAGTTATCCATGTGCCTGGCTGCCCGGCTCTTGGGATGCCGGAGCAGTTATTGATGACCTGTTCAAAAGCTGTATCAGCTGTTATTGTAAAAACTTTTTTTTCAAGAATCTTGCGCATACTTTTTGAAACATATACTTTATCCGGAAAAACCACAAAACGGGGGTTGGGTGACCACCAGAGTATCGGGTCTTCGTTGTACCACGGAAAGATGCCGGATCGATAGGCGAGAAGCAACCTCTCGGTGGTTAAATCGCCTCCATAAGCCAAAAGACCGTCGTTCGGAGCTTTTTCCGGATCCGGAAAAAGCAAGTTTTCGTCCAGTTTGTGAAGCATATTGGTTATACCGTGGTAGTCTCCTCAATCTTTGCTTTAAAACTGAATTTTACTTCGTTGTTTTTCAAGGTTGCCTTAATTTCACCGCCTTTCGCTAATATACCGAAAATTAGCTTCTCTGCAAGAGGTTTCTTGAAACTGTTCTGAATTACCCGGGATATTTCACGAGCACCAAATTCGGCAGAAAAACCTTTGTCGGCTATCCATTCACGGCAGTTTTTTGATATGTTTAAGCTTATCTCTTTGGCCGAGAGTTTCTGTCTGAAAATATCAAGCTCTTTATCCACAATTCTTAAAACCATGGCGCGTGAGAGGTTCTCGAATTTTATTACAGCATCAAGACGGTTTCGAAATTCGGGTGAGAAAAATTCCTTAACAGCCGTATCTACAGCGCCTGTGTTTGTCTGATCAGTAAAACCAACCCGGGCTTTACCAAGATCCCGGGCTCCGGCATTTGATGTCATGATGATTATAACGTTGCGGAAATCGGCTTTCTTGCCGTTGTTATCCGTCAGGGTGGCGTGATCCATAACCTGGAGCAGAGTGTTAAATATATCAGAGTGAGCTTTTTCTATCTCGTCAAGCAGCAGTACGCAATGAGGAGTTTTACGTATTGCCTCGGTAAGCTGCCCGCCTTCGTCATAACCTACGTACCCAGGAGGAGCTCCAATAAGACGTGCTACGGTATGTTTTTCCTGATATTCACTCATGTCAAAACGGTGCAGTTCTATCGCCATCTGTTCGGAAAGCTGGCGGGCAAGTTCTGTTTTTCCGACACCGGTTGGACCCACAAAAAGCAGGGATGCCACCGGTTTTGTGTCGTCTGTAAACCCGGCTCTTGATCTTAATATGGCTGATACCAGCTCTTCGATAGCGTGATCCTGGCCAAAGATATTGTCTTTTAGACGTTTCTTAAGATTCTTGAGTTTTCCGCTTTCGCCTTCGCTTAAGCTCTCTTCGGGAATACGTGTCATTAAAGCGACAACTTTTTCAATCGCTTTGCGGTCAATTGTGACGGCTTCTTCGTTCTTGTCGTTTTTATGGTTAAGCTGAACAAAGGCTCCTGCTTCATCAATAAGGTCAATAGCCTTGTCGGGTAAATGCCGTTCATGAAGATATTTTATAGAAAGATCAACCGCGGCTTTAAGGGCATCGGCTGTATAAATAACGTTATGGTGATTTTCGTATCTGGATTTTAATCCTTCAAGAATTTCACCCGTCTCTTTTGCAGTTGGTTCGGGAATGTTGATTTTCTGAAAGCGGCGCACAAGTGCTTTGTCTTTTTCAAAGAATTTCCGGTATTCTTCAAAGGTAGTGGATCCAATACATCTTATCTTCCCTGAAGCGAGAGCGGGTTTAAGAAGATTAGAAGCGTCCATTGATCCGCCGCTTACAGCGCCGGCTCCAACGACGGTGTGTATCTCATCGATAAAAATAATAACATTTGATTTTTTTTCGAGCTCTTTTATGACACGTTTGAGTCTCTCTTCAAAATCACCTCGAAATTTAGTGCCTGCCAGCATGGATCCCAAATCGATGGAGTAAATTGATGAATCCTTAAGAGCTTCGGGAACTTCACCGTTGGCAATAAGTTCGGCGAGACCTTCTGTAATAGCGGTTTTCCCTACACCAGGTTCTCCTACATGAATCGGGTTGTTCTTCAGCCGCCTGCAGAGAACCTGCATTGTGCGCTGTAAAATATCTTCACGACCTATTAAGGGTTCTGTTTGTCCATCGCGGGCTTTCTGTGTAAGATCTTCGGTATATTTTTCCAGAAAAGAGTCGCTTTTCCTCCTGTCTTCCTCTTTTTTATCAAAAAGATCTTCGTCATCATCTTCAAAATCGTTTTCGGGTTTTGCTCCGAATTTTGAGTGATGCGAGATATATTCAAGTATATCAAGTTTGGTTAAGCCCTGTTTCGCCAGAAGAAATCGTGCGAAACAGCCCTCTTCTTCAAAAATTGCTACAAGAATATCTCCAAAGTCAATTTCCCCTTTGTGAGCTGATTCTACATGAATATAGGCTCTTTGCATGCTGTTTTGCAGAGCTGCTGTTTCAACAGGTTCGCGCTCGGTCACACCTTGCACTCTTGGGACTTTTTCGTTAAGGTAATTGTTAAGCTCATCCCGTAGAACTTCGATATCTATATCAAGATCTTCAAAAAGTTCGTGGCTGCTTGAGAAAAAGAGTGATGTGTAAATAACATGTTCCGGCGACAGATATTCATGGTTACGGTGAATAGCTTCCTGAAAGGATGATTTTAATATTAGTTCAAGTTCCTGATTTATTCTCATTATACCTCTTCCATGCTGCATCGCAGCGGAAAACCGGCGTGCTTCGCAAGCGCGTGCACGTGGCTGACTTTTGTGTTGGCAATATCGTATATATATATGCCGCAAACCGTTGATCCCTCGGTATGAATCTGCATCATAAGGTTATTTGCCTCTTCAGCAGACTTGTGAAAAACCTTTTTTAGAACTTCCACAACAAAGGGCATTGTGGTATAGTGATCGTTATGCATGATGACCGTGTACATAGAAGGTTCTTCGAGTTCATGGTTAAGCTCCGCTTCTATCTCTTCGGAACTGTTGTAAATTGTATTAAATATTCTTGCCATTTCGATTCCATTATAATGAATGTTGCTTTATGTTCTTTTATATATATAGCAATAAAATGTCAAGCCTGCAAGCAATAAAGTGATGATAAAGTGGAATGTGTAACTCTTGTTTAAAGCAGATTTTTTTTGCGGCAATATTTTTTTACTGATAATAATATCTCTTCCATAATATTAAAAGCGTCAATGGCAAGTATCAATCCGGCAATTACATCCTGTTCGTTATCGGGATATTCGTGAGTCATTTTGTTTCGAATGGCTCGAAAACTGAACCACTGGTCTGCTGATTTGATGATCTCAAGTTTTTCCAATTTATCCAGAACTTCGAGTAAAGACATGTTGTCTTTGTACTCACCCAGGGATGTCAACAGATCTTTGAAAAGTTTATCACCCATAAAGTCTTGAAGCCTGATAAATCTGTAAATAAAAGCGTCAATGGTTTTGATTTTGTTATCATCAAGAAAAACCTTACTATTCAGATTATCTATATCGATTTCGTTGTGGTTTTTTTTGCCCTATTGTAGTGTAAAAAGGCAGTATTTATCGAATTATTCAGCATAATAGCACCCCTTCAGCTTTTGCTGTTTGATAAATAGCGGTAGTTTTTTTATCAGGCGTTTTAACAACAAGATCAATCTTTCGTTGAGTTGCATTTTTGCATATAAGTTTTAAAAAATCAATTTCTGACTTTGGATCAACAGTTGAGTTACTCTCCAGAAAAAGATCTATGTCGCCACCTTTTTTTGTGTCATCCGTGCGACTGCCAAAGAGATAGAGGCTGGAATCATGCGGGAAACAAAGTTGTTTGTATTTTTTTATTTTGATTAATATGTCTTCAGATAAACGCATGATCGTAAAACCTCTTACTGCAGCAACGATTATTTTAGATTTATCTTTATAAATTGCTGTCAAAAATCTTTATCCGGTAAAGCTGGTTTATTATTGTCCAAATTATGTTTACTAGCTAATTTTAAGTTTAACTTAGGTTTGTATGATGTCAAGCCAAAGAGTTATTTTATTTCGTCATCTTTTGCTGTCTTGAGATAAAAAAATTTATATTTAGTCAGAGTTTTTGTTGACAGTTTATTATGTATTCTGTAAATTAACCAAACAGTAGGTAGGTTTAAATGGCTATAAAAGGTGCTGACACCAAGGAAAGAATACTGAAAGAGGCTTTGAGCGAATTCGCTTCGCATGGATACGAAGGGGCCCGGATGGACAGGATTGCCGCCGCTGTGGGTATTAATAAGGCTTCTCTCTATTTTCATTTTAAGAGCAAAGAGGAGATATTCCGGGAGCTTTTTAATGCGGTGCTGCGTAAATACAAGTCGTTTATTCGCCGTACGGCCGATTCGCTTTCCGGACTTGAAACAGGCAAAAGACTGCAAGAATTTTGCCGTATATATCTCGAGGACAGTTTTGATAATCCGGAGATCGATTTCTGGAACAGGATATATTATCTGCCGCCGCAAAATATGCGTGATGAAATCTTGAGTCTTACCAAAGGCGATAAGAATTGCATGATTCAGGAAATAATTAAAATTATTGAAGAGGGCAGGAATAAAAAAGAGATACGGAATACAGACAGTAAAAAAGCCGCGTTGACTCTGTACTATTCACTTACCTGTGTCGCACTGTCTAAAGATATAATGACCAAAAAAGAGGGCTTGGACGACATGAAAGGGGTATTGAATTTTTTTTGGCAAAGCATTTCAAACTGATATTTTTTTTGCAAACTAAACTACCAAACGGTAGGTAGAAAATAGGAGAATTCAAATGGAAAAACGTAAACTGGGAAGAAGCGGTATTGAGGTATCGGCATTGGGTCTGGGTTGCTGGGCAATCGGAGGACCGTTTATCTTGGGCGGAAAGGCTGATGGCTGGGGTCAGGTGGATGACGATGAGTCGATCAGGGCGATTCATAAGGCACTTGATTTGGGTGTAAATTTAATAGACACCGCGGACTGTTACGGTGTGGGGCACAGTGAAGATGTCATCGGGAAGGCCTTAAATGGGAAAAGAGACAAGGCTGTAATAGCAACCAAATTTGCACATTTTGGAAACGAGGCTACAAAGACTTTGCATGGTGTGAATCTGACACCCGATTACATCGAACGAGCCTGCGATGCTTCGTTAAAAAGATTACAAACCGATTATATTGATCTGTACCAGTTACATGAATGGAATGTCGCATTAGTTGAGGTTGATCCAATACTTGATGCTTTAGACCGGCTTGTACAGAAAGGCAAGATTCGCACGTATGGGTGGAGTACTGATCTTGTAAACGGCGCTCTGCTTTTTTCACAGCGTGAAAACTGCAGCGCGATACAGCACTGCATGAATATTTTTCAGGACGCGCCGGATATGGTTGATTTTTGTGAAAAAAATGATCTTGCTTCAATTAACCGCAGTCCGCTTGCAATGGGCTTTTTAACAGGTAAGTTTACGTCAGGATCGGTTGTCGGTAAGGACGATGTCCGCGGTGCGGGCCACTCGTGGGTTCCGTTCTTTAAAGATGGAAAGCCGGAAGAGGAGAGTCTTAAGCGGCTTGATTCGGTTAAAGAGATTCTTGCTTCTGATGGACGGACTCTTACCCAGGGTGCAATAGGCTGGCTGTGGGCAAGAAGCGGCAATACCATACCCATTCCCGGATTCAAAAGCGTGAAACAGATCGAAGAGAACGCAGGCGCTTTAGAAAAAGGACCTTTAAGCAGTGAACAGATGAGCGAGATAGAGAAGATCCTAAAGCGCTGATTTATGATGGAGCCGCAATCATGCTCTGTCTGTCTTAACTTGAGCAGACAGAATGTGATTGTGATTAAATAATTGACATCTTCCGAATTTATCTATTTATAATGTGCTCACGGAAGTGATCATATGGAAGTTATTCCATAAAATATATAATGGAGAGAATATAATTTCCATGTTCAAAAAAACTATAAAAAAAAATAAAATATTATTATTGATTATTATTACAGTTGTTGTATTTGTTCTGATATTTCGCGGTAGAGGGTATTTTGAAAACGTGAATAAGATAAGTCGAAAAGAAGTGTTAGATTACTACAGGCAGTACAGCAGCAATACCGATCCCGGAGAGTATTTGTTTTTATACGAAAGTCTGCCGGTAGATATTTCTGAGCTCTGTATATTAATTAAAAAACAATTAATCCATCCAGTAAAAATAGATGAATTTCCGGAATTAGCCGGAAAAAAATCCGAAGATGAAACTTTCTATTCTGTCAGGGAAATGCTGGAAGAGTTAGTAAAGCGCAATCCGAAGGGTTTGGTCATTGACAGGTTGCCGGAAGAAAGGCTCAGGCTTTCGTGCAGATTTCACTCATTATTGCTTGCTTCTATTTTGAAATCACAAAATATTCCGGTACGGGTCAGAGTAGGATTCGCGGAGTATTTGGCTCCCCCCGAGGTAAACAAGAGTATTGATCACTGGATTTGTGAAATTTGGGATGAGCAAAAAAGCAGTTGGATTTATGTTGATCCCGATTTATGCAAAGTTAATTTTGATAAAACTGAATTTGAACCAGCCGGTGAGTCCTGGCTTAAAGTTCAAAAAAAACAGGTGGATCCGAATCAATATGGTGTTGCCGTATGGTGGGGGCATGATTATATCAAGGCTAATCTGTTACATGATTTTTCGTGCGTGTTAAACAATGAGCTTATATACTGGGAGGGGCCGGCACTTGCCCGAAAGAAAGTATTGTCGTATACAACGGATGATTTGGAATTGCTTGATACAATATCTGTTTTGCTTCAGGATATTGATGATAACTTTTATGAATTAAGAAAAATCAGTCTTGATAAACGACTGGGTGATATTACGGATTATCCAAGATATTAATAGAGAGACAAATAAAATTAAAAAAACGTAGAAAGAGCCAGATGTAACCGCCGATCTTCGGGAATGTATGTTTGCGCTATATGCGGCTTTTCAGAGTTGTATGCCGGAAATTTTGATCGTATAACAGTGGACATGAAGCTTGTAAGAAAGATGCAATTGCTTTTGTGTAAGTTATTCTGAGTCTGTATTAGTGATTCGTTGTTATATATAAAGTATACATAATGGCAGGTCATCATATGATAAAAAAACTGGCGTATTCAATTGGAAGAAACGATGAGAAACCAAATATAGAGCTGGCTGTGGAATTAACAGAAAATGAAGACTTAAAGGGAATTGCCGAAATTGTTAATGGCCTTAATGATTCTGTTGAGCAAATAGCAAATGACTGTATTAAGGTCCTTTATGAAATTGGCGAAAGAAAGCCGCAGCTGATTGCCGAATATGTCGATGTTTTTATTCAGCTTTTGAATTCAAGAAATAATAGACTGGTTTGGGGTGCAATGACTGCTCTTTCTAAGATAGCGTTTTTGAAACCTCAGAGAATATTCGATAATCTTGAGATTATAATAAAAGCATACAAAAAAGGTTCTGTTATCACTGTTGATAATAGCATAAGCGTGTTTGCCGCATTGGCAAAAGCCGGATCAGAGTTTAACAAAGTAGTTTTTCCGTTACTGATAAAACATCTTGAAAATTGCAGATCCAAGGAAGTTGCTCAGCATTCGGAAAGAGCTTTTGTATGCATAAACCATAAGAACAAAGAAGATTTTATTGATGTGCTGAATAAGCGGTATGATTCCCTGACAGACTCTCAAAAAAAGCGTATCGCTAAAATAATAAAAAGAACAAAAGAAGAGCGGTATCTGCTGTAAAATATTAATTGGTGGTGAAATTGCCGGAACAATCGGTTTTTTGTGACAAATGAAAGGACATCAATTTATGAAATTGGTTGCTGGATAGCATAAACAGGCGGGTAATGTTAAAAAATAGCAGTAAGTAACTAAATTGTTTGTCCTGGGAGATAATATTTGAGACCGGAGTTAAATAAAAAAATCAATGCAGATGAGTTTTTAAACTTTTACTGGCTGAAGGAAGAACTCTTTGCCTTCTGCAAAAACCAGGATCTGCCGGCATGCGGCAGTAAAGATGAGCTGACTGCCAGAATCCATGAGTATCTGCGAACCGGGAAAGTAATGACTCCGTTAAAAAAGAAAAGTACAGCAGGACAAAAAACGGGTACGCCTCCTGCTTTGGATTCAAAAATACCGGCGGGTTATAAAAATGATGAGATGCACCGTGAATTTTTTAAATCGGTAATTGGTGATCATTTTAAGTTTAACGTTGCATTTATGAACTGGATGAAAGAAAACCACGGAAAAACCTATAGGGATGCAGTCAGGGAATGGAAACGAATCATCGAGGAAAAAAAACAGGGAAAGAAAACGGAAATATCGTCGCAGTTTCAGTATAACCAGTATACAAGGGATTTCTTTAACGCGAACCCTAAAGCCAAACGGGATGAGGCGATAAAGTGCTGGAAATATAAAAAGTCTTTACCCGGTCATAATAGATATGAAGAGAGTGATCTGGTTGCGTTAAAAAGGTAGAAACACTCTGTGTATCTGCCTTTAAATGTGTAAACAACCAAAATGCCATGAATAATCAGGTCGTATAATATTAATCTGATTGATTCAGGTATTTTACTAACAATACCTGATTACCTTTTTCGTTGTATCTGATCTTGTCAAAGATGCTGGACGAGATGGTGATTCCCCTACCGTTAGCGAGCATTTCCTTGTTGTTTTCTCTGGTCTTTTCTTCTATAAATGATTTGTAATCGAAGCCCTGACCTTCGTCCGTGATCCGGTAAACAGCTTTCTTGTTGTTAATTTTATAAGCGATATGCACACGCTTGTCCCGATGTTCATCGCTTCGCTGTCTTTTCTGTAAAAGCTCAAAATAGTTGTCATTCATCAGTGCGCGGGTTTTTTCTTCGCAGGTTATCTGCAGGTTCCCATGTTCTATTGCATTAATTACTATTTCGCGAAGAGCCATTTTTATAAGAGTCGCGGTTTTGTTTGGAATAAAACGGTTAAGGTTTCGCGTAAGTCGGTGTGAAATCTCTTCGGCTGTGATAAGCGAGTTCTTAATCTTGTACTGCTGATGCTCTGACTCAAAATAATCAAGAAGTGAATCTTCCTGTATGCCTGATGCTTTTCCCAGTATCTCTGTTCTACCGTCAAAATTTATATGTTCCAGCCTGATCTGAAACTCTTTGGGCTCTCCGATAAATGGAGATATAAAGGGAGCCCTGAATACAACGGATTCTCCGGTATCGCGGAATAGTTTAAGTTTCTCCATAACAAAATTCTTTATAACACCGGTATTGTTTTCGTCGTACACGAGATCAATAAGGTTGCGGTTTTTGATTTCTTCCGGATTAACCTTGAAGTGTTTCTTGAGAGCCTGATTAAAGGATAAAATATTCCACTCTTCATCAAGTGTAAAAATCATGTCGTCAGAGCCTTCAATAAGCATATCGAATTTTTTGGCGGTAAAGAGAACCTCTTTATCGGATTTTTCTTTTTCAACACGCATAACGTTTATTCTGTCGCCAAGGCCAAAAGAGAGTAAAATAAAATTAATTACCGATCCGATAAGTATAGAATAGTTGGTAAAAAAAGACGATGGGAAAAGACCGGCGACTTTAAGAGCATAAATGATGCCGCCAATAAGCATGGCTGTCCAGGCTATCATAAAAAATCTGGCAGGCCGGTATTTTTGCAACAATGATTTGACACCAATGTATAATACAACAGGGAGTATTAATAGAGAAATTATCATTTGCGCCTGTATGGCAAACGGGTACGAAACAATAACTTGCAAAGCAACAGCTGACAACGTAACGGGTATCATGATCAACAAGTATCTGTTTGCAAATGGAAACATCTGTTTTGTATCAAGAAATGACTTGGTGAGCAGAATAAAAGAGACAAGAGCCAGAGCAATGGAAAAAGGAATATTGTGATTATATTTTTCCAATAAAACAGGAGTAAAATATTCATAAAAATATCCGCTTTGTGTTAACTGGAAAAACCCGTATGAAAAGACAAAAAATATGTAATAGAGATAAGATTTATCGCGTATGTTTATGAAAAGAAGCAGGTTAAAAAACAGTATAAAAATAACAATACCCGTGTATCCGCCCATTACATATTGTTCATTGTGTTTACGGGTATTAAACGTGTTTTCTTCCGTAAGCTGTAGCGGTATTTCCATACGGTCTTCGTTTTCAAAACGCATATAAACGGCAGCACTGCTGTTTTGTTCCAGCGTCAACGGAAACGCGAAATTGCGGTACTTAACGGGACGTTTGATAAATGGTTCTCTGTAACCGGAGGAATAGTGAATTGATACAGCCTCGTCTTTTACACAATAGAAATCGACAAAATCCATCAAGGGGTATCCCAATTCCAGAATCCAGTTAGAGCTGGAAGATTTATTTGTCAGATCGAATCGCACCCAGTATGCGGATTCTGTAAAACCGTAATAGGGAACGTCTTCTGTCGATTTTATAAAGCTTTCTTCGGACTTTATAATTGATTGTATAGTATGTTTGTGTTCGGGGTCTTCGAGCAGGTAAACATCTTTGCCAATATCCAGTATTGTTGTGTCAGGTGCTATTGAGATGGAGGCAAAAATTGATGCTCTGATCAACAATATGCAAGCGGCAATAATAAGAGCCGGGATGTTCTTCAAACACATTTTGACCTCCGTTTATCAAACCATATTTAAGATACTCAATAATTAATTTTTAATAAGGAACTTGTCCTTGAAGGCTGCTCATTCCTCAAATTTTCTGAAGCAACTCTGATTCAAACATGCTTACTGGAGAGATAACCCTCTCTTCGGGATTAAATCTGTTGCCGTACCTCTTCTTTATCATCAGTTTAACTCTGGGATGTGTCAGGTCAAAATCTTTGAATTTCTGGATTTGTCCGATCTCAATATCGAGAGCTTCCTTGTAAATTTTCCACACCAGTTCGGAACAGTAAATCCGGTGGTTGCTCCATTGAAAAAGAGAATCGTACCTTTTATCCTGGAATTTCCTGCCAACAGCTTTCATTTTTTTAAGATTATCCGGTGTGAGCAGTTTGTCCGCATTCTTTAGCCGTTTTATTACATAATGGCCGTCTTTGCCTCTTTTGATCCACTTGTCCAGGGGCGTCAGGGAGACTCTTTTTATTGCCTCATAGACATAGTACTGGTTGTCAATTTTATAAATAATTCCCATATGCGTATAACGTGATTTTGTAATTATGGCAAGCTCATCTGACTGTGACGATTGTGATTCCTGGAAAATAATGTCTCCATTCCGGATTTCGGAAGCTTGTGTGCTGCACCCGGTTAAATTAATAATCAGAAGAATAATAATATAATGACGAAGGGCCATACTCTCAATATCTCCTGTATATTTATGAATAAGGTTAAACACGGAATTCATTAAGTGCTAAATAAATGATTTAATTAACACTTGAACAGTTGTACCGTCCGGAACAGGTTACCTTCTGGAATTTTCACCGGATAATTATAAAAACTTAAATGTGTAATTGTCAAGAAGTAATAAACAGTGTTAAGCGTTAAAAATAACAAATTCAAAAGTAATTCTCTGTTTATTGGTATAGAAGATACTCTCCTTCTATTCTGGTAATTGCACCTCCGCCAAAGCAGACCCGTGATCTGCCCTGTTCATCCTTTTCGATTTGAAGTCTGACAATGTTATGGTTTTCTTTAAAGCCGTTTTGTTCTATCAGGAGTGTTCCGGTAGTCCATAACCTGTTTTTAAGCAGATAGTATCCAAAGGCCGAGTTGCCCGATCCTGTAGCGGGATCTTCAAGATAGCCGAATGTCGGGGCAAAGACCCGTGTACGGTAGTTGTTTGATTTTATATAAGTGTCCGGGGTAAAAACATGGACAATATCCACTCCTGACTGTTTACAAAAGGCGTTGAGTTCGTCCAGGTCAGGTTTGATGCTGATGATTGTGTCAAGATTCTGAACAGGTACAATAAGTGTATTAAGTCCGGCGTTTATTACTGAAACGGGATATTCTTTGTTTATATCTGAAACATTTATCCTGAGGTTAAGTGCGATTTGTTTGACGCCCGGTGCGGAATCACTAAAAACGGGGTTGGGTGACATTATAAAGACGGAGTCTTCGGTCACGATTCTGTTCCGGACAACAAGCCGGTCGTTTTTTGTTTTTATGGTCAGGGTTTCAAAGTTATGAAAATATGGATCCGTTTTGATAATATCGTACATTATAGCGATTGTGGCGTGACCGCAAAAATCGACCTCGCGTTCGGAGGAGTAGTAGCGCAGGTCGAATTCTGTATCGCCGGTGCGTGCGGCAAAGCCGACTTCGCTGACAAAACCTTTCAGCTCTTTCGCTATCTTCAGCATCTCATTCTCAGTTAATTGAGAAAGCGATTCAAGAGCTATGTATCCGGCCGGATTACCACCCGATTTTGCAGAGGCAAAGGCATCTATTTTTTTAAATGGTAAATTTCTCATGATTGTTTTATACCTTTGATCTGTGTTGGGGGCAATTTAGCCGGAACAGTATCCTTTACCAAAGACGTTTTTAACACATTTTCCGGCGCCTATGCAGTTCGCATCAATATTGCAGGGGGTGCCGGATTTATCCATTGATCCAACTTGTTTCTTGACACAAACACAGTCCTTGCACTCCTGACCAAATTTACAATCATGATTGCCCAGGCAGCTTGAGGATTCTGCGCTTAAATTCACAAAGAAAATCAATGTGCAAAAGAAAAGAACTGCAATGTTTAAGAAAATCATATTTTTCATTGTTTTGTACCTTGGAATTAATATTAACAAACAGTGTAAAACGACTTAGTGTGTTGAGATTATTTTGTATTTAGTCTAAGCTATTACACAATTTATACAATGTCAAGTGGTAAAAATTGAACTTCTCTACACGTAGTATTTGTATATTTTGTGTTGAAACTAATTTTATTAATAGTCGAGCAATGATTTGTTTGTACAAGATGATATAAATTTTCTATTTAATTGATTCAACAGAGAAACCAAAAAGAGGCTCCTCCTTTTTTTATAGGGTTTAGAAAATTCTTGACTAATTCATCATTGAAACTACTGTTTCGCCAATAGTGAAAATGAAGGTGTAATAAAATAATAGATCTGATAAAAATAATTACTTCTGACAGTTTTTTTAAAGTTGTCGATTATCTCCGGTTAAACCCTGAAACAAACGCCTATAGTCTTACCAAAACCGTAAAGATACACGTGGTCACCGCTCAGCGGATTCTGGATACACTTGAAAAGTACAAATTTGTAATATCGTCAAAACAAAAAAAAGGATTAGGCAGGCCTTCAAAGATTTACACCTATATGGGCGGCGAATTCAGTGTAAATCTTGATGAAATGCTGAAAATATACCAAAGTCGGTTGATTTACATAAGGGAGGCCGGAAACCCGGAGGTCTCTTTCAGTTTTGATATAGATAAGGAATTAATCAATGCCGTTCTTTTGAAAGGCAGGTCAGGAAAAAAAATCAAAATGGACGACCAAAGGGGCAGGTTGTTATGGCTTCTCCCTCCCCCGGATTCTAGAGGCGAAACTATAGAATCCATCGCAGAGAAGACAGGATTTCCGATTATTGATTCTGTCATATTTTTCAGAGAAATGATCGAATTGAATATAATAGAAGAGGTTAAATAGTGACAGGTATTGCTATTATTACCGCTTTGGTTATTGTTTTTTTGCTCTTGTCCCTGTTCCTGCTGTTATCCCATGGTAAAATCAGAATCAAACCTATTGTGTATCAGATTACTTATTGTTCTATGGTTGCCCTGCCTTTAATGACGTTTACCTATTATAAGTACTTATATGACCTCACACAATATATTCCTTATGTGATATTATATTTTATTTGCATATTGACCCCGACCCTTGGGTATATGTGGTATAATATTCTAAAAAGAAGGCAGCCTGTTTTTCATACCTTCCTGCTCAGTGTAGGTATACTGATGATAATATCGTCGGTCTTTTTTGATACTCAACTTGTTTTGTATTTGATAGCTGCCGGATTTGCCTTGATAATTCCGTTTTTTGTCCATATCTTCAGATACCCGTATCTTGATTCAACATGGCTCTATTCAATAGCAGAAGAGATCGCAGCCAATATTACCAACAAAGGTAAGCATAGTTTAAAACCGGTAATTATTGATACAGTTAGTAACAGAAAATGCATTATTAATACAGTTGGAATAATATTGTATTATAAGAATAATAAGGTTATCGGGATTATGAACAGGAAGACTCACCGTGCATTAGGGTCGCCCAATTTACATGAATTCTTCACCTCCCTTGTTGAGACTATAAGAAAAACCCGAACAATGCGATGATGGAGAACATGCTAATTAGCTAAACTAAATGAGGTGGCTCCCTGTTTCATAGGTTATTCTGTTGCATCTGCTGTCAGGGTATATGTCTTTACGACCATCCCGGAATCGCACATTTTACCGGATATCGCGTAGGCTTTAATTGTTGTTGAAGATGTGATGGTGAAAGGCCCCTCGTATTTGTCATGCCTGTCCGGATGTGTACCGTCCGTGGTGTAATAGATTTCCGAACCCTCTGTTTCGCAGCTTAATGTGATTTCAAGTTCATCTACTGAAAATTCTCCTGCTTTAGGTGTAAAGACGGGTTTTTTCACTGTGTTGGATTCGGTGCACGCGATGTCGTCCAATATGTCCTCACAGGACGCGGCGACGCATAACAGAGTGCTCATTAAAAGCGGCATAATGATGATCTTTTTCATTGTTTCCTCCATGTTTTATTATGATTCCGTTTTACGGTGCTAAATCAATAACTTTGCTATAATCCGTTCGATGTTGCGTGACAAATCACCCGCTTTGCGCTGCTGTCTGCTCCGGTATAATAAAGATGGTATACGCCATCTGCAAAGACCACAGAAGGGCCGGTGGAGATGCCGGTTTCCTCGTTTTTTAAATAAGAATTCGCAGTAAAAACAGGATTATCGGCATACTTTGTCCATTCGATTCCGTTGGATGAAACTGCGTATCCTATACCGGTATATGTTTCATTTCCGGTTGCGTCAAATGAGCCGTACCACATATAGAATTGTTGCTTGTCGCTGTTCCAGATAACAGTCGGGTGCACTACATCGTCACAGTCCGTCTCAATATGGCTTCCATACTCCCACAACTGTGATGCTGTTAATGCCGGATTATCTGAATCCATTTTCCATGTAATACCATCAGTTGATGTTGCATGCAATATTTCCAGCTTGTTGGAAACAACTTCAGAAAAAGAATTAAACCACATATGATATGTGTTCTCTTTCACTACAACAACGGGATCAGAAAAAACATTGATATTGTTAAGATCAATAACAAGTCCTTCCTTCGAGTAAGGGCTTTCATCGGCAGAAAGCCTTGTCCAATTTGTACCTTCTGCAGAGTATGCAAGGCCTATTTTGGTAAGGTCGGGCGTTGTTGAGGCGGCTCCACCATACCACATGGTGTATCGTTTTTCTGTTGGAGCATTTTCATTATAGGTTACAGTTGGTATTTCGGTTTTAATATTATCCCATCCACCAATTGCG
The DNA here is from genome assembly GCA_016934935.1 of Spirochaetota bacterium. Taxonomy (GTDB): domain Bacteria; phylum Spirochaetota; class UBA4802; order UBA4802; family JAFGJZ01; genus JAFGRW01. The sequence continues at coordinate 45,326 of JAFGRW010000103.1, forward strand.
GGGGAAAATACGATTTGTGGATCAGACCAGTTGTCACCATCGATTGACTCTGAATAACATACATGAGCCATGTTGTCCTCATTCGTTACGCATGATGCCCAGAGTTGATACTTATTGCCAGTATACAGTACTGACGGATCACAGATGTCAGTAATGGTACTGTTTCCGGTCAGAACCGGATTTGACAGAGAACGTTCCCATATATTATCCGGTTCCGGAACTGTCACTGGTTTGCTTCCTCCATCACAGTGCGCCAGAATCAGAGTGATAATCATTACAGGTATAGTATAGATATATTTCACATCAAAACTCCTTTATTCCATATTCGTTAGTCCGGCTTCGGTTGTGCCATATCCAAAGTAGACAAATGAGAAGTTATCCAGTTTTGATCCAAAAAACCAGAGATGAAAGGTGTCGTCTATCAGAACCGCGCTGGGGCCTCCAACCATCTTTTCATACCAGCTTCCCGATGTGTTTTCCAATATCGGATTGCCGGGGGTTCGTTTCCAGCTCAGGCCGTCTTTGCTGCTTGCATGACCGATGGCATACACTGTTTCTTCACTGTTCTGTCCCGCGTAAAACAGATGATACTCCTCGTTTGGACCCTGAATTACGTTATAGTGGCTGGCCCAGGCATGATCCCACTCTCCCGATGTTCCGCGCTGAAATATATAATCCGGGTGTTTTCGCCATGAAATACCATCCTCTGATTCTGCATAGCACATCCGGACATCCCAGGTGGTACCGTCTCTCTCAGTTGATTCTCCCATGGCGCCATACCACATTTTGAATATTTTATCGTTGGTGTCATAAATTACTGTTGGTTCCATAAGTCCCCCGGCTTCATGGAGGTCTCCGTTATTGGCAGTGTACAGATCCTGGTACCAGGTTGATGTATAGTACGGCTTTTCCCATTGGTATTCGCTGGTAATAACCGGGCTTTCGCGTTTGGTCCAGGTGTTTCCGTCAGATGATGTGGCGCATCCGATACCAGAAAAATAGCGATAGGTGACACCGTTATATTCAACAGATGTTTTTCCCGCGTAATAGAGATACCAGATGTCTGTATCCGGTTGTTTTACAACAGTACATGTCTCCATTCCGTATTTGTCCCACGCTCCCTCTTCGGGTTCCAATACGAGGTCAACATTTGTTGTCATGTTCTTGGGGTCACTCCAGTGCAAACCGTCACTGCTTTCGGCGTACGCTATACCCTGGATGTTTAGTTGGTCTTCATCAGCGTTATAATCTCCCTTATCCGGTGGAACCTGTCCGTCCAGATCAATATTTTTTACCGCGGAAAACCACATCCGATATCTTTCGTTGTCATAGACTACTGAAGGATCGCTGATCATTCCAAAGAGATGAAAGTTGGTTTGGTCTGTTTCAGTCAGTCCATATGCAGCTGCAAGTGAACTGTATGCGTCGGCAGGCTCGTTGACTGTTTGTATCGGTGAATCACTGAGGAGGGTAACCTTGTCACTTGTGTTATTGTCTGTATCATGTTTATCTGTATCATCTTTGCAGCCCACGGTTGCCAGTATACAGATAACCGTGATCAGTATTGCTGTGATATAGGCAGCCTGATTCATATATTTCGCTGCACCGTATGTTTTGAGAATAATGTTTTTTTTAATGTAAAACATGTATTGCCCTCCGTTTCAATTTTGTTGAATCCTTCATTTTATTTATCAGGGATAAAAGATTGAACAGATCTTCGTTCAACTTGTCGAGTGGAGCAGGGGCGATGGGGGTTTCCGTTTCAAAGAGTCCAAAATAATATCCCTGGAGGCATAATTTTTATGGTTTAGGACTAAAATTCTCAGTATGGTTGATGATTATACCTCTATGTTTCAGCTTTGATAATCCATTATTTAATGATTATATTTTCACTTAAAGTGAAAATAATAAGCAAATGAAGTAAAAGTCAAGATTTTTTTTAATTTAATAAAGAGTTAGTATCATTAATAGCGGGATTACGTGTTTTATATAACCTGAATTCAAGTAACAAGTGCAACTCTTCACCATAGAGAAGAGTTGACTACTGATAGACCATATTTTCTTTATGTAAGTGACCAAACCAACTTAAAGGAGATACGCATGGCCTATCAGCAGTTTACTTATGAAGAGCGAATATTACTCTATGTATATTGTAAAGCAGGTTTTTCAGTACCAGAAATAGCCAAATTGTTGAAACGTGACAAAACCACTATCTATAGAGAACTTGATCGTAATAAAGGAGGCAAAGGATATCGGTTTAAACAGGCTCAGGAGAAAAGCGAAGAGAGAAAACTGAACTCATATAAGAACTGTAAATGGACTGAAGGC
>JAFGRW010000104.1 GCA_016934935.1 Spirochaetota bacterium
ACCAGTTCCGATTTGATCCTGGTATCGGGTAACCACCCCCAATTTTTAAGTTCCCGTACAGGGAAAAATTCCAACCAGTTAATATTCTTTTCCAAAAATTCCTGTTGTTCGATCCGCGCCTTTTTTTCACGATACTCCCTCTCACGTTCCATCCAAAAACTAACCGGAATGCCTAATACCCTTTCCAGAAGAATAGCTGTTTTTAAAGTAATTGGTTCACGACCTTTAATTATATCGTTAAGTTTTTCTTTTGGACGACCAATCCGTTCAGCTAATTCTGCCTGTGACATTCCAATAGTATCTATAGTTTCCTGGATAGTGTCTCCGGGTGGAGAGAGTAACTCTTTTTGTAATTGCAGGTCTTTAATCATAATTTATAAAATATTTATCAGTCAAATTAATTTGCTTCAGACCGATGGGTTTAATGATAATCTCCTATATCTAAAATCTGAATATCCGTTACTTTTATACAATCGATGCTTTTATCGTCTTTCCTTGGTACAGGACTATGTTCAGGTACGAAAATTAATCTGAAGTTGCCGGAAATATTAACGGCAAATTCACCTCGCCGATCACCTTTTAACTCGTGGCAATTGGCTGCAGGAATGGTTTTCATGACCTCAAGGTTAGCTGCAGCTCTTAATTCCATCATACGCTGGTTAACTTTTTTAGCCATTGTGCCAAATGATTTTTGCATTTCTTTTGCATCAGTTAATTTCTTTTCCAGTTTATTTGTTTTGTAAGAAATTTTCATGTAAATATAAAAAATATTAACGAAAAAAGTTAATGAAAATGTGAATAAAATAGGTTCGAGCCAATTTTGTTGCCTTTTTAATTGCCTTCTTGTCCTCAGGATACCAAATTCCGGAAGAATAATTTTATTTCCGATATCTGTTATTCAGCCAATCATAATAATTTTCAAGTATCAGCGATGACATATCATCGGGATGAAATATTTTTCTATCCATAAAGTATTTTTGTAATCTTGAATCTCTCCAAAGACCCCAATTATTCCTGATCCATAATCCTAAATTAAAATGATACCGGATTGTTTCACTTCGGTCCTTTAGATTTTTAATTTGTTCTTTATCCCCAGCTGATAATAAATTATCAAGCTGTAAGAAACAGTCCTTTAAATCTTTAGGAATATATATATCATTTAAAGGATCTTCGTCACGCCTGGATGAAGATTCTTGATCGCCGGCGTTTTGTTTTTTTGGTTTCTTTTTTTGGGTCCATTTAATTATACCTTTTCGGGTATTAAAATAAGGATTCCTTTACCTTAATGACAAAAAGGTTAAAATATCGGTCGTGAATGAGTGTTTGCCTATATTTTCAATGCGAATTATTCGACTTGTGCTCTATATTATTTGTATATTTAATTGAAGTTATTTGTTTACAATTACCTGGTTGCTTTAAAGTAATGACTGTTGATATGACTGAATCAAAAGAAGCTGTGGCCAGTGTTTTAGATGCACATTGGTCTGCAGTGAAAGCAAAAGATGCGGATGCTGTAATGGCTTTATTAACCGACGACGCGCTGTGTTGCGGAAGTGATCCGGAAGAATTCTGGAATAAGACCGATATGTACAATAATATCAGAAAGATGCTTGCCGATACTTCATTTAAGATAGATATCACAATTGATAAACGTGAAATACGGGTTGCTCCAGATGGCAATTCAGCCATTGCTCTGGAGCAAATGTTTTTGAAACCTGTCAGTGAGAAAATACCTGTTCGTAATATTTATCATCTCGTAAAAATCAACGACACCTGGAAATTTGATTTTACGAGTGTCAGTTTTATTCCAAACAATGAGGATATTGGCAAACTCAATGGTGCGTTAGATTAAAATTTTTAATTAAATGTTCAAAAAGTTCTTGTACATCAATATTTCCCAAGCCCATCTCCTTAAATATTGCACTGTCTGGCAGATCTTCCTTAACAAGATCAACAAAATTTTGAAGATCCTGTTTTAAATTGTCAGGTAATGAGAACTTATCTTCCTCAGAAAGCAGGACTAATAGTCTCAGGATATCGTGCTTATGTTTCCTGGCCTCTTTATCTGATATTTCCTCACCTTCTGATTTTCTTTTGGAAAGATCTAAATATGCTTTTGCTTTCAGACATATTAAAGCTTCTGTGTTTGCTATCCTTAATCCATTAACAATATTGCTGTGATCAATAGTGAATCGGTAATATTCTCCGTCCAATAATATGGCAGAAAGACTTGTTATGCCTTCAGAAACAGGAATAGGGGTTAGATGCGATCCATCCTTTAAATCAAGAAGATCCGGATTTCTGGAGAATATCTCAACCTGATAGGGATACTCATTAGAAGAAGGTTTGACGAAACGGTAATATCTGCGATCCTTTTCTCCCTTTTCCTTAACTTCATAGTTTCCAGCTCCCACAAATTTCCAGAATTTAGATATGAATTCCACACTTAATGCCTCAACGATCAGGATAATATCTATATCTTTTGTTACACGAGGCTTTAAACCAGATTCACTAATTGCAATGTCACATGCTGTTCCACCTATAATCACATAATTCCCAATGAATCCGCTGAAGTATTCCTGAAATTTTTCAAGTCCTCTTACCATTGTATTTGTTTTAATAATTTTTCAAGTGCCATTTCAATGCGGTCATTTTTGTTTTCCCTGAAACATAAATAGAGTGATAATGGATCGACATATTCCGTTTTTGATAGAATTCCCGGATCATATTTCCATTCTTCAATGCAAATATTGGCTTCCAATGGATCTGCCGGTCTAAGATTCACTCCTTCAATAAATTTCCAAAGGCCATGACGCATGGCTAAATATTCTGTTTGATCATTATTTAGATCAGTATAAAATGCAAGTGCATTAATATTAGTTTTTTTGAGGCTTTTTTTTAAAGATAAACCGGTATAGAATTGATATTTGTAGATAGGATTGATCATTTCAGGTTCTGTTGCATCCCACAATTCACGTTTTGTTTTATTGAATTTTAAAAATTTCTCCTTTTTCCCTTCAATATTGCAAAGACCCATATTTTGGAAGTAATAGGCAGCTCTGGTAATTGTCATAGGATTATAGCCAAGTTTGTCAGCAATTTTACCGAAATTCAAGCCCTCCAATGAATCTACCTGCATGTGGTATAACAGAATAAGTTGCGCTGCAGGTTGCATCTTTCCTGGTTGTTTGTAATCTGATTTAGTATTCCCATATTCTTTAAGGGAAATCAGGAGATCCGGCAAAAACATTTGTTTTTCAGGAATTATGAAAGGGATTTTTTTATCAATTAGTCTTAATCTCTTATATGAATCAACAGTAGGAAGAACCGGAACTATGATGGCATTTAATGCGCTTCTTATTATGTTGAGATGTGTTCTGAGCATTTCAGTAGTGAACTCACCTTTTACAAATAATAATATTACACTCTGGTTAAATAATTTTATTTCACCAAAATCATAACTTTTGACAATGAACAATGGCAGATTTTTCAGCTTTTTGGGAGCTACTTTATTATAATCCACCCTGATTCCAAGAACTTTATTAATATAATTTGTAACTTCATTCATTTTATGAATGTATTATTATATATCAGTAATACAGTTAAATAGCTTAATATATGCATGATATCATTTATTATGTTATCGTGCAAATATAATGATAATATACAGATAATCAAAGATTAATATTAAAAAAGTGAATTATATTGTAAAATAAACTTGCGCATAACAATATTTTACTTGCTATCATCTCACATAATTTTCATAGTTTTAGATAACCGAATGGAAAGATAAAGTTCAATTTATCCGGAAATGGTATCAAAAGTCCTGTAATTCAATCAGTATTGCTGAGTTTCTGTCTTCTCTTTGGAAAAAAATTTTATCTCAGCACAATCACTCAATTCCGACCATTACCTGGTCGCGAACAGGATCTCACAAATC
>JAFGRW010000105.1 GCA_016934935.1 Spirochaetota bacterium
ATGTGACTCTTTAAATGCTAAACTGTACATCATAATTGAAATCCTCCGTGTTTTTAGAAGCTTCAACTATGCTGACATATAGGGCGGTTTATGGGGCAATGATAATCTTGGTGAAGGGGGCAACGAAACCTCTTTCTTTTTTGATCACATTTACACAAAATACTATTTTCATAAAAACACCTTTTTAAGCGTTGGGCGTCAGAACTACTCAATCGGCGGAGCGCAAAACGACTATTTCTTTGATCAGATTATTGACGGCGCGGTATTTGAATTTTCATCCAGATTCTATTTTATAAATTTTGGCTTATCATTTATGGGAGACATCCCCGGTTTGGCAGCAAAACCGGACGAAACAAACAGATTTAAAAATATACGCAAAGATTCCACTGTCATGGATAACTATGACGGTGATACCATGACAGTCAGGTACGGCGGCACATGCACGCTTGGCTTCGCGCGCGCCTTTGGTTATTACCTTCGTTACGGAGCCACCGAACACGGTGGTACCGATATCACCGACAGCGGGCTTGCAACAGAAAACAAATCAGACGGTGACTACTTTTACTTTTACGGCGGCCGTCTTTTTCAGGATTTTCGCCGCCTTGGTTATATTGACTTCACATACGCCGAATCTACAGGCGTTGATTACCGTTTCGAGAATACATATCGTTTTGAGGGCAAGGCATGGTCACTTAACTACTCCCTTGACATTATTCGGCTTTTCGGCTTATCAAAGTGGGCGTTTAAGTACATAACTCCGTCAGTTACACTGGGAGATTTTTCTGAAGGCTTTTGCGGAATGAAGGCTTCTTCGTTTGGTGATCATCTGCTTGATGATTATTTGGGTTATTCGGTTTCACCTTACACCGACGCGTACCATTTTCATGATTTTGATAACGAACGTGAAAACGCGACCTATGCCGACAAAACCGTATCCAAAAAATTTAACAAATACGCGTTATCGGTTATGCTGGGTTTTGATCTGTCATTCGATTTCAGTTATATGGAACTTTACGCCAACGACAGGAACGAAGGGCAGCTTCTGATGGGCAAGCTTTACACCGGGGCGATCGGTTATACTGGAAACAGTATCAATATGAAGATTGGTTACAGCATTTATCATCCGGATGAGTATTATAAAGTAAAATCTGTCGACAATCCGTATATTAATGAAGGTAAAGATCCTTTTTACGTTTACTCTTTTATTTTTACTTCAAAGTTTACTCTGATACATTAATATATTCGGAAGGCCACCTGTAAACAGGCTAAATAATTCTGGCAATGGTAGATATATTTATCAAAGGTTACAATAAAATGACAGCTCGAAAATACATCAAAAGACGCGGGTTCAGTATGAGAATATCAATAATAATGTTTCTGCTTGTTTTTTTACTTACCAACATGTCTTGCAGCTCAATACTTTTAAACGACAAAAGAGAGCATATCAAGATAATCAGGGTGATCGGGCCGATAGATATAGAGGTAATCATGCAGGGGCGCAGGCAGATTGTTTCTTTACATGGACTGCATTTTGTTCACGAAGAGGAGCTGTATAAGAAATACATTCAATCCGGAAAAATTGACAGCAAATACGAAAAAGAGATAAAGAAACAGATCAAGATTTCATCAAGATATTTAAGTACAATAATTTCATCGGGCGATATTCTTTACGGGTTACCGCCCGAATCCAAAGAGCGGTCTGTTAGAGGACGTCCGTTAATACTTTTTTTGCCAAACCTTGAAACAGTTAACGAAGTTATGGCAAGAGAGGGTCACGCGTTGCCGTCATCTTTTATTACACAATCAAAATCTGAGGCAGATGATTTTTTGCTGAACATAAACAGAGCTTACCAAAAATCCCTGATTGCCAACAAGGGCCTATGGCGTATAGGCAAATACGAACGAAACGCGAGAAAAGCGGAAAACACAAGTCCGGTATTATGGTTTATTGACTCGGTATTATAATTGCAAGCAACCATTCTAGCAAAAAAATGGTTGATCGATATTCTTAATAAACACATTAAATATTATCAGAGATAAATACGATTATGCATAAATTATCTTTTAAATTTGGTCTAAAGAAAATTGCAGCGGTTTTTTACCGGCCCGGCATGACTCGTTTTCTCTTGCGATTACGGTTACCGTTCCTGACTGTTTTTATACTTTCTGTATTTTTATCTGACTCTTTTTTTCCGCTTACAAGATACTATATTGGTCTGGTCCGGTTTGAAAACCGGAAAGATTTTGTAAACTTTTACAAAAAAAATGCCCTGACACAAGATGAAGTACAGCTTCTAATAGATGACCAAAACCACTACCAGTTATATTACAATAACGAATATCGCACTTATAGACACGCAACAGTTGACAGGGAATCTCCCCGCGGTTATTTAGCCAACAGCAGCAATCTTTTCGATAATAGCAGGTTATGGATATCCCAAACCCCTCTGATTTTTTCGGATCCGCTTATTCCCATAAAAGAACAGGAACTTGAAGACGAATTACAGCGCAAAAAAGAGGAAGAACTTGCAAGGCTTAAGGAGCTGCAGCGGAAAAAATTTGATTTTGATACTGAATACATTTATCGGTTCGAATCAAAATACTATCCTTATCGTATTATTACCGAAAGGAAAGCAGGTTTAGAGCATCCGCTCCGCAAATCTGACAACAACCGGGCATTGACGTTAATTCAATCAATTCCTGACTACGGGTCAGTTCCATACAGGGCTCCAATAATTCTTTTCTTTAATAAAAGAATTTTGCTTTCATCAATAATTGGTAATGTTAGTATTAAAATTAACGATAAGCCCGTATCCGGTACTATCAGGGTTTTTGCGTACGCACATAACAGAAGTGCCATAAGCATTGTACCTGATAATTACAATACCGGATCCAATTCAGAAGATAAAGATACCGAAGATGTTGATGATAGTTCTACCTCCCACGACAAAGGAGTTGTTTATGTATCAACCAAACTTCGTGACGAAACCGGCAAAAATCTGGATAACAAAATAGAACTTGTTTTTAAATACCACAAACCTTTTAACAGGAATATTGATTATGAATCTTTTGAGAACTCCGATAAAATATTTTGCAAGGCAGGCGATGTCGGCATAATAAAAGGTGATCCCTGGGTAATCGAAGCGGTTGAAGGCTCCAATTATATGGGTATTTCAAACGGAAACATGGTAATTACAAACAGCTCAAGTGTTGCCTCAAAAACTTCGTATTTCCAGTTTAACAAAGAAAAGTTATCTAAACTCTCTTTTTCTTACAATTTTGTTTCTTCAGAGTTTAATGAATTTATTGCAAACCCTTACGGCGATATTGCTCTGTTGTTTATATCCGGCAAAGACTATCAAAAATCTTTTGTTATTTCGTCTGTATCGTATACAGGTGAAAAAAACAGGCAAATACCCTACGGTGAATTTCTTGGAATGCCTGCCTATGGTGATATTTATGTAGGTCAAACGGATTGGAAGTCGTTTGTTATGCGCAATATCTATGATGACGGCCCGGTTACAATAACCTTTATTGTAACAGATTTGCGCAACAACGATTACACTTCTGTATTATTACTTGATAACCTGCAGGCACGGTGATTTTTTTAAAAGTCAAACGGTTGGCAGTCTCTGATTCTTATTTACAGTTGAAGGGGATAACAAATCCCCTTTTTAAAACTGCATGTCTACAAACATCATCTCAGCTAATTTGCGGCAGGCTCCCAATAATCAGTCCGAGTATAGTATCTCGAATATATCATCCCGGACACTTCGATTATTTTCCGTTTCCAAAAGAGATCTAAGATAAGGCTTAATGTTTTCATCCTTATCCCTGTTTTTACCAAGATACTCAACCATCGTTTTACGTACGGTTGAACTGTTTTCATGTGGTATGGATGAGATAATCAATTCTTTAAACTCTTCACGATATTCCCGGGCAAGCCCTGTTTTTATCGCGTTTTTTCTGACAATCGAGTCCGGATCATTCGCGAAATCCATCACAAGACGGTCTGCTTCTTCACCGGGAATGTTTTCCAGAGCTTTTACAGCTATCGATCGTAGAGACGACTTTTCATCACCCTTGACATATTCAATTTCGTCGATAAACTCATCACTGCCGGTATTGCCAATAGCATAAAGAGCCGATGATTTTTTTGGAAGGGAATCTGATCCGGTTTCTTCGTAAATAATGTTTTTCAATGTCTCTTTGATAATTACAGCTTCTTCGCCATCACTGCTAACCTTATTATACATTCGGCCAAGTGAATTAATAATTGCCGAACTGTAAAAGTTCTTCTCTACTGTACCAAAATTATATTCAAATTCAGACATTGATCTTATTACAGATATATCAGGTTTTGCGACATTACCTATATAAACAGCAGATCTTTTTCTGTTAACATCGCTAACACCATTGTCCGTGGCAATTCCAAGCAGGGCACTTTGACATTCAATATTCCCAACCTCACCCATGGCGAACATTATCAGGTCGGCTTCTCTATTGTTAAACTTGCTGCCTCTAATCAGCATGGCAAGCTCTGAAGCCATTTCAGGATATATTTTCAGATAATCACAAATACTTGTGAAATACTGGGTATTGCTGATAACTCCATCGTTCAGTTTTTTTGATAAATCTTTATAATAATCCTTGCTCATATCTCTGGACAAATCATCAAGCCTCAATTGTTCAAAAACAGTATTATTGTTTTTGTTTGCAAAACTGTTGTTATTTATATTGCTGTTTATTGCTGTTAACGCCTCAGGTTCGATACTCCTGCTTTTAGGCTCCATTTTTATATTGATACTTATCATACTGTCACTATTATCATCACTCAATCTCCAGGTCTCATCAACAGCAAGACTGGAATACAGAAACCAGCCTCTTTTAAAACCATATTTAAACCTTGATTCAATGATATTCTTCTGCACATCCACTTTGTCAGAATCGTCAACAGAAGCCATTTTTCGTATTTTGGTAACAGATCTGAAACCTGTTTTATATTCGGCCAGTATTCCAAGATCATTTGCTTTTTCTGATGATTTCCATGAAAACATGCCTTTACGGCTATAGTTTAAATAAGAAACCATGGATTTTATGTATTCACGGTCTTTTTCAACAAGATCGGTACAATATCTGATTGAGTCTATCTCTCCGTTTTTGTAAAATGTCACATAAAACGGATACTGGTACAATTTAAAAAAAGCCGGATGTTCGTTATTAAGCAGAATTACTCTATCCGGTATAAAATAGAAACCGGCGATAACCCTGTCGTTTTCAATTTTAATAATTTTTGTGCTTAAAACTCCCGACACCCTGCTCAAATGATTTGTAACAGATCCGGTTTTCATATCAATTCTCTTCATTCCAGACTGCATATCAAGATAGTAACTCTGTTCGCTGTTTAACGACCAGCCAATAGCAGGAGCAGCGAAGAAGGCCCAATACAGGAATAATAGAAAAAAACAGACCAGTGCAACACCAGGCAGTTTTTTAATTATTATTTTATTATTTCTTTTATTTGTGAATAAAGAGATCAGACTTTTCATAAAACCATTTCCTTGGAAAATTTCAAGAATCCTGTGCATTCTTAATCATATTTGAACGGATAATATCATGTAACTGCTTTTTTTCCGGTATAATCATGACACAAGCACAAATTATTATATAAGAACCTAACCAAAAAACAGTTCAGCACCAAATATATATTCAGTACTGAACTGTTAAATATGCCAAAAAGATGATCAGTTTTAGCCTGTTCCGGTTTTACAGCGGATCAAGCGGGAAATTCATTATATTATTTGATGTTTCCATGAATGTAACGTTATAAACAATCGGAGCATCCCATTTAGCAAGGGTCTTGTCGGCCTCTTCTATTCTGATTACTGGATACTTGACTCCCCATTTTGTTTTTTTCCATTTTAGCCATGGGTATTTTACAAAAACATAAATATGACCCGCAAGATAATCTGTTTCCAATCCGGAATAAAAATTAAAAACCATTTTTCTTAATTTCTCATTTGAGCTATTCACAAAATCTTCAAAAGAGATATAGGCAATATTCGAGAAAGTAGCATTTATGAATTCCAGTTCACCCCTGACGCCGGCAACCTGCACAAAACTTGGACCGACTCCACCGCTAATATATCCATCAGCGCTGGCAAATGGAGCAAAAGCCATTCCAAAATTACCCTTCTTTGTTCCATCCAGGTCAGACAAGGCCGATAAACCGGCACCGGCATAAAAGTTTACACCAAGTATAAAACTGACTGGAACAGGACCAAGCATGGCATCCCTTTCATATTGCCAATTATGCTGTATACTCGCATCGGAATGTTTATTAGGTCTACTTCCAGAGCTGTAAAGGGAACCCATGACATCGCTTACGTCTTTACCGCTAAAATCAAGACAGGTATCAAATAATGAACCCGGATCTTTCATTCCGCCGGTTGCAAGATTTGCAGTATTTGCAATATCCATAGCATTGTTATATAAAGTACCAAGTTTACCAAGGTCTTTTAAAATTCCCTTGATTTCGTAATCCAGTGAACCTTCAGTATCATAGTATCCGGAGCTGTATTCTGCTTTTACCGATATTATATTTAATTCTTTTTTCGCGATACAAAGCGGAATACTCATGGAATATTCAAATGACATCGAATCCAGATCAGCATTAACATCAGACTCTGTAACCAGTTTTATTCCAAACCAGTCGTTTCCTTTTTGTTGGCTCACTTCAGAGGAATCATGATATTCTGTGCCAATCTCCGGCAGAATTTTAGGATCAGCAACAAAAGTTATCGAGGTATCAGCAATGTTGTTGCCGGTAAACTCGAAAGGCTCATCCTCGCACTCCACTTCTACACTGATAACATAAGAAAAACTCTCTTCACCATACTCACGCGCGGTATCACATAAAGGCTTCAAAAAAGAGTTCGGAAAATTCAAGGTGTAAGACAATGTTTCCTTATCACTGTAAGCTGTTAAAAGCGGTAAATTTGTAAACGTTACAAGTGATCCGTCGGCTCTCTTTATTTTTAATGGTGTTTTATTACTTCCGTCTTTGTGTGTGACATAAAAACGGGCCTTGGCATTACTCACATCCGCCGCAAGGGTCATGATGTCAAAACTGAAGCTTGCATTAATAGTCTCTCCGTCTGTTCCTCTCATGATAACAGCTTTCTTGGCCAATCGCGGATCAGAGACATCAATATCAGGATCAAACTCGAATGTAGGGTCAACATCCACATCTGCCGAGGCTCCCATACCCTCTTCGAATATCGGAACTTCTGTTCCGATCATATCGTCATCCGTTAAATTGCCATCCTGTACAAGTGAATCGATTATCTTCTCATATAAGAAGGCAACGATTGTGTATCGGCCGTATCCCTTGTCAATCTGCGGAATCGCGATATTGATTTTGTACGTTTTAAGACCCGGTTGAACCTCTTCAACCAGATATGTACCGGAATAAAACTGTTCCAGATCCTTTTCCACCTGTTCTTCAGCATCGTCGTCAAAAAGGAAAACAACAGATACAGGCACGTTTTTAATAGTTTTAGGGTCTACAGAATCGATTTCAACTTCAACTTCTCCCGAGTGACCCGCCAGCAATACTGACTGATCAATGAAAACGCTTTTAACTGTTACATTTTCAACATTATAGGAATATTCACTTTCATTATTCTCATCTTTATTTTTATCATCTTTGACTCCCCCGTCGTCACAGGATGACAAAAAGAGCATGGACAAAATAAGCCCCAGGCAAAACACCTTACATAATTTCACCGTTAACCTCCAGTTTTATCTTTTTTTTGTTATGTTATGAAAAAAACAACAGGCGAAAACATTACATAAAGATTTTTAAGTAATATTCCGCAAAAAATCGTAGCAATGGGATTTAAACAGAAAATAATAGTTTGAATTATTAAAGGTCTTATATATTTCAATGTCAAGTTATTAATGTTTATTTTTGCATAGACAATCATTTTTTAATTAAATTTTTAAAAAATTTTTTCCGGTTTCATGACCTTCTGCTTTAGTCTACTTTTTCCTAAACAATCACAATTATTTGTTTAAGAAAAACACCACGATTTTTTACAAACAAGCCCGTGTGTGCTTAAAATTCCATATATTCAATTTTGTTCCTTAGGTTTGATTTGCGACAATCCAACTGACACCCCGTATGACATGACTATGCAAAAAAAAACTTGACACTAATTGTGTAGACAGCTTTAATTTTATTATTGAAAGCTGATGCTGTGCCACTGCTCCGGCGTGCCACCGGACATAAATTTTTCACTTGTAATTATTTCCCGAACACTGCAAGTGAAAAACCGTTTCTGTCAGTTTTACCCGACGGTTGAAGTTATGTTGTAATGATTGACCGTATAAACTTGTTCCTTAATTTAATTTAAAGGCTGAGCTCATGATTTTATTTAATAAAAGCAAATTGCCTGTACTTCTTGTAAGCTTTTCATTATTTTTGTGTATCAATTGTGAAAACGCGTCCAATGCACCTGAGTACAATCCCGTGCTCTTTTACTCTCTGGACAGGCCAACAATTAAAGAAGAGATAATCAACAGAATAAACAGCTGCAAAGAGTCCCTGATATTTGTTTCAAATTCAATTAACGACACACAAATTGCCCAGGCAGTTGTAGATGCAAATCTTCGCGGTATTGATGTAACTGTCGTTATTGACGGCAAGAACAATGAGTCAGAACAGTTTGAATTATTGATTAACAACTTTGTCCCTGCTCATACCCGAGCTGAAGAGACAAAACTTGCATCTTTTTTCATGATATTTGATAACCAGTATCTTATGCTTGGCAATTATGAAATGATAATGAATAATGATGAGTCATTATCAATGGTCTTCGTTGTCAACAACAAGGATCTTATCAAGCATTTTCATTTCGAGTTCTCGATTCTCTCCAGAGGGGCTTCCTCTGCCGACAAAGATTTCGAGTTTGACCAGTTTCTCGGCCCTATGACGAATAATGACCTGTTTGACCCGGAGTGGTATTTGTCTAACCAGATTCTTTTAGAAACCGGAACAAACAAAGGTACATGGAATCAGCTGACAACAGAAATTGAGAATATGAATGTAACTCCTTTTTTTACGCCATACAACCTTACTGAACTAAGGTATGGTACTTTTGAATTGAATGAACTTAAGACATGGTCTTACAATACAACTGAACATATCTTTACTGATTATGAAACAGATGAAACAATAATTGAAAATCATAACGATTTTTACAATATTTTGATACCCGAGTTAAAAAACAGCAAACTATCTTTAACAATAGTTTCTAACCAGCTAAATGATATGCAGCTTATACACGAAATAGTGCAGTTGGCAAACAAAGGCGTGGATATCAATCTGTATCTGGATTATCAGTTAATGAGTGAATTTTTTGAAAACTTTCCTGAAACAGCAGTAATCCTGGATTCCAGTGTGTCCTCTATTAATCTTTTCAAGACAAAAAGCGGGGCCTCCCTTGATACGAATATTATAATCATTGATGACAATGATATTATTTTAAGTAACGACAGTTTTACTGGAAATTCATTTAACAACAACGATAATTGCATTCTGATAATTAATGATGCAAATAAAATGATTAGTGAAATTGAAAGAATTTTTTATATAAAAAATTACATGTTTATCAATTATTCCTCCGGGGAAACCAATAGTGACGACTAACACATTGTTATATTTTTTTATGATCTCCTGCCGGTCGGACTATTGTTAATAATAAGGGAACTTCGTAATAATAATTAATCGATGTTCTTAAAATCAGCCATTGGAGCACTATCATGAATACAAAATATCTTTATTTATTACCACTCGGTTTGTTGTTGCTGTTCTTTTTTTGCTGTGACCGATATAACGACAAATCCGAAATACGATATATCTACAGCATACACGAAGGTATATCAAACTTTATTGCTGATTACGAAGAACTTTCAGAGCCGAAAGGCATTTTGCCCACAACTCTGGATATTGGTAAAGGTGATACGAACATAATTTTAAAAATGCCCAACGAATATTTTGAATATTTCGCTTTTGACAGCAAAACATCTCTTGTTATTCTATCATATAACCCCTTTGTTTATATCAATATCCAGTCACCAAAGATTTCGGCTCAATTAAATCTTGAATTCAAGCAATTCAAGAACAATGTTTACCTCTCTGCTGATGGAAAAAAACCATCACAATCTTTTTTTTACGATGCTTACGACAAGGTTCAGGTTGCAGTCGCGTTTACACCTACTCAAATTCAAACCGTTGACGATGAGGATAACGGCTTCAGAGTCATATCACTAATCGAAGACGGAATTGAAGATAACCCTGCTGGAAAAATACTTGATTGCAATCATACTGTTATATACACACCGACTTATGAGGACGAAGGTATAAACAATTTGATTACTTATATGCATAAAAATGGCAAATCGCCTTTTTTATACACAACCAAATCTGACATTTATCCTCCTCAATATCATGAGGTAGACTTTAATCTTAACTTTTCCTTTATGGCATTTTCGAATAAAAAAAATACTGATGAAACCTTGTCACTTAAAGACTTCGATCAGGTCATTCTGTTTTCATCACCCTTTGGCAACAAAGACAAACCCTACGATAAAGATTACCTGAACTCTTTTCATGGTCTTGCAGTTATCATTAAGGGAGATACGGCAAACATAATGGAATTCTTATCATCAAAGGGTATCGATTTTATTAACAAACCCCCATTCACAAACAAGATGAATGCAAAAATCAATGATGACCGTACTACCATTAATCTTGAATGGTTATATGACGGTAATTACAGAATTGATCATCGGCGTGGTATCGGAAACCCTGACAAATATCCACCGGATTTATATCCCGATAAACACTGGCATGATACGGATTGGATTACCATCGGTGACAATATCACGGGTACAAATTTTGAACACAATGGGCTTGAAGCCGGCTTTAATCACTATTTTCGATTAACTGATTTAAACAGCGGTGAATCACTTATGTGCAATTACGTAATTGGTAAAGTTGCCACAGAACAGACAATGACCGACCCGGAAGGTGAATTTAGTGGTACTTTAGCCATTACCGAAATCAATCTGGTTGGATCTGTAGCTTTGGAACCCGATGACAACAGGAAAAAGCTTGATGCATGGTTCGAAGTCAAAAATGTATCAGATTACATTATTACCCTGAAAGATGTTGATTTTTACTACAGAAAAGAGTCTGACCCTTTTGATGAGAATAACATTCTTTTTGGTCCCAACCACCCTTTCGCCGGCGAAAACCCTTTAAAAAATGCAGTGGATGCAAATATTTACCCTGGTGAATATTATGTTATAACCCGTTATAAAAAATATCTTTTTTCCGGATTAATTATGGATAATATCAGCCAGCGCAGCTTCCTTGAAGGCGTTGATATCAAGCCGGTCACAAACGATGATGATGCGGAAGGAGAAAATCTTCCACGGATTCAACTGGTATATACAAATCCGGCTTCAGAACACGTGGTTCTTTCCGAAACTGTTTATACTGGTCAAATAACTTCCGAGTATAAAAACGGCGTTCGCACAAGCAAATCAAGATCCAATGTCTGGGGTAGAAGACTTCAGGCACATACCAACTTCCAAATGATGCTGTCAGAAAGTCCATTTGCCTATATCAATCCTTTCAGTAATTTCTCACAACTAAATAGCGCATCTCCTGGGAAATCAGAAAGTGCGGGAAGGGAGTACTGATACTCTTTATCTAAAATTCATTTTTGTAAGAAATTTCGTTTAGTCTGTAATCACATATGATTACAGACTAAACGTTCTGTTTTCTCGTATTTTTAATGCCATTACACGCTTTTTATTAGTCGCTACCCCGCTCTTAAACACATGATTCTTTAAATTTTATTTGTTCTATTTTATTTGAGGTTATCGAAAAATTGCCATTTCTAAAACGGCTATGCTGTTTATAATTATAATGAAATAAAAGTAATTTTTAAAATTATCTGTAACAAATTAACACGCATTACATCTATATATCATATTATTAGGAGTTATAGATATGAAAACATTTATTAAATTACATTTGTTGTTTTTTATTTTTTTGTCATGTGTTAATGATAGTCCCATGGCAGACCATGTGTTTAAAGACATAGATGCTGCGACGGCCAAAAATATCATTGAACAGGAAGAAATAACTGTAATTGATATTAGAACAGAAAATGAGTATAAGTCAGGTCATATCCCGGGGGCAATAAATATTGACTTTAGCAGTCTGGAATTTGATAATATGATAAAATCGCTGAACCCTGGAAAAAAATACCTTGTTTATTGCAGAAGCGGCAACCGAAGCTCCATTTCTGAAAGTTCATTTAAAAAAGCAGGATTTAGGAATATTTATCATCTTAACCGTGGAATCAATGACTGGATAGGAAACGGTTTTAAACTTGATAATTGATATTGTATTTACTGATAATTGATATATCAAGCGGGACTTACGGAAATTTTATTTATATGCAGGATTTAAGCATTATAGACATTCTGTATTAGGAGATTTTTCGACCTTTACTAATGTAAGTGAAACATGATACATATTTGTACATATTATACTCAGAGACTCCGTAGATTTTTTACTCTACGGAGTCTTTTATTTACTGTTGTTTATCTAAGATTTGTCAGTTCACGATACGATTTTATGACCTCATCACGAATTGCTTTAGTAAATGAGATAGCAATTTCAGCCTTCTGCTGAGCGATCATTACCTGATGTATGTCAACTGATTCAGGTTCGTATATCATTTTTTGATAAAGACCGTCAGATTCGACCTGAAGATTATTAACTTTCCCGATAGTCTCTACCAGCATATCCTTGAATGATCCCGATACATTATCATTTACCTTCTCTTTTTTATTATCATCAAAGTGAAGAGGATCAGAAACCTTCATTGTAACAGAGTTGCCTTTGCCAATATTAATAAAATCTGTCGAAACATTCATACATTGCTCCTGTAAACAGCGTCACTGTAGAGAGCATGTACACTACCGGAATAGATATTGCTCACCAGACCGCCGCGGTTATTTTTAAGACTCTTCTTTTTTGATAAATTATGTGTAATATTTATATCATCTGAAACGTTTTTTCCGTATCTCATGATTACCTTCCTATACTTTTGCTATATCCAAAGCACGAGTAAACATTGTTTTGGCATTTGTTACCATCTGAACATTCGCCTCGTAAGATCGTGAGGCTGAAATAAGATCTGTCATTTCAGTAACAATATTTACATTCGGCATCTCGACATAACCTTTTTTCGGGCCAATCTTTATAGCGTCGGGATGCTCAGGGTCATAAACCAGTTTGAGTGGCGAGTTGTCCTCTTCAATTTTAATAACACGAACACCCTTCCCGTCTCCATGTTCAATTCTTCCCGGAACCAGGGGTGATTTGTAATTAGGGCGTATATTAACCGGAGCAAAAATAGCCCGTTTTCGGCGGTATGGCCCGCTGTCATCGGGTGTACGGGTAGTCCCGGCATTGGCTATATTACTTGAAATAAGATCCATGCGCAAACGTTGAGCAGTAAGCCCCGATGATGATATATTAAAACTGTCAAACATACCCATGCTAAATTACCTCATTATAAATTATGACGGTCTCATTACAGACTTCAGCAGCTTGTAATTCTGTGTTAAAGCTGTTATCGATGCGTTATAACGCATAAGATTCTTTGCCGCATCAACCATCTCTTTTTCTATATCGACGTTATTACCGTCATTTCTTGTGGAAGTAGAATAATCCAGATTAACCCTGGAACCTACGCTGCGGACATCCTGATAAGTGTTAAAAGGAATATGTTTCTCGTCAGTTAAAATTCCCGGAAACTCGTTTCGTTCACGATACTCATTGCTTTTTATCGCGCGACGAAGCTGACTTTCGAAGTTTACTTCACTTCTTTTAAAATGCGGAACATCGACATTTGCAATATTGTTTGATATTACTTTTCGTCTGAGTGACTCGGCATTAAGTGATTGCTCTAAAAGGTAATTGGTTGTCATCATTTTACTGTTATTAAACATTCAAATCCCCTTTTGCAGGATACCCCTGCCTTGATGATTATAATCACGATAATAACCCTTCAAATACTTATACAGAACCATTATCACAAACTTATAAGATCACTAAAATATTATAACCTGTTTATAATGTCGGTAATCTGTAAAAATGCATAAGTTATTTTTCAATGAGACATAAAAATTTTGAATTTTATTTAAATACCGGGATTATCCAGAATAACGTTTTCAAAGGGCTAATGAGACATAATCCCTAGTCAAAGGCTTTTGCAAGAAATTTTTAAAAAAAACCGCAGATTTGCCATTTATTTTTGTTATAATTTTATAATGGATATATTTCCGGGATTGATTATTTTATAGATGATATTTCTAAAATTAACATCAGGGAACTTCGAAAAATTACCATTTTCATAAGACGCCCCCTTTAAGCGCCTGTTTTAAGGAATTTTTCGCAACTTCCTTTGCTCACCCGTCCGGTACCACTTTCTATAAAAAAGGTGCCGGAATGCTCACATATTCAGTCTGGTTTAAATGTTAATCGGTGAAAATTGCAATGAAAAGAACAGAGAGCCTTATTATCCAAGAATCATCGCGATTATTGAGACTTCACTGATTAACAACAATAATACAAGTTGTACGTAATTTCGGATAACGACATTTTTATAAAATGTTTCTTGATTTTTGGGCCGATACCTGTTTTACAGATTAAATAATACTTAATACCGAGAGCCGAAGAGAACATGGTGATATAAAACTGGAATTAATGTTTTGTTTCAAATTTTTCATATAAAACACGGGTTAATGATTATGAAAGCAGAAGACAAACGGAAATCAAACTTCAGTATAAAAACCAAAATTGCAAATACCAAAATTCAGAAGAAATTAATAATCAGTCTTGTTTTTATAATTTCATTGTTTTTGTCCGCGAATATCTATTTGAAAGTATCTCTCGGATTATCCGGAAAGATCGCGGAAGATCTTTACCAGTCAGTACTAATATCCAAGTATGTTCTTGAAACACAAAACAGAATGAATACTATTCAAGCAATTTATGATGACTGCATTGATTATTTATACAATAACAATTTTACCAAGGCCGATTTAGTATTATCCAAACAAGCAGTATCAGAGTTAGATGATTTTAACAAAAACATAATTGTAATTAAAGAACAGCTCAATAACGAATCAAGCAGTAAATTAATTTTTGAAGCGGAAAATTTCGTTAAAGACTATGCGAATCTTTTTGATAATGCCAAATCCAATATAGCTTTAGAGAACGCTCAAGAAAGCATTTATTCTGTTAAAAGAATACAAAACCATATTAAAAACTATAACGCAATATTGGATATGCTTAAAACAGTAACAGAAAAAAGTTCGGCTCAGCTTCATAACCTGAGTTTACAAAAAAATGAGTTGGCTCAAAAAGCGTCTACATCTCTGTTACTTTTTTCACTCTTTACGGGTATTCTTATCTCTATCATAATTTCAAAAAGTATTTTAAAATCCATTTCCCTGTTTCATGATATTTTCAGCAAGGGAAGTTCAGGCGACCTTAATTCTGAATATCCTGCAAATGAAAATTCCAATAATGAATTTAACAGTCTTGGTATAATGTTTAACAATTTTTTATCTAAAACAAATTCGGTTATCAAACAGGTAAAGAAAGTTTCTGACGAATTGAGTTTCTCATCTAACGATCTTGCCGATACAACTTCCGCGTTTTCTGAAAACACCCAAAGCCAGGCAGCGACCTCTGAGCAAATTACCGCGACATTGGAAGAGGTCGCGGCAGGAATAAACAGCATATCCGAGAATACAATAAAACAGCATGGCAAACTGATTGAAGTGATAAAACTTATGGATAATCTTTCTGAAGAAATTGATATCATGGAGAACAGTATTACTGATACAAGAAACAGATCTGTTGACATCGCGAAGCAAGCCAAAAAGGGAAATGACGCGCTCAA
The DNA here is from genome assembly GCA_016934935.1 of Spirochaetota bacterium. GTDB lineage: Bacteria > Spirochaetota > UBA4802 > UBA4802 > JAFGJZ01 > JAFGRW01. The sequence goes on from JAFGRW010000105.1 coordinate 16,062, forward strand.
GTTAATGTCGAGCAGCATTAGTGAAATCGCTTCCAGCTCTAACGAAGTTACTGAGATAATTCAAATTATAGGAAACATATCAAGTGAAATTAATCTTCTTTCATTGAATGCGGCAATCGAGGCCGCCAGAGCCGGCGAATCGGGTAAGGGATTTGCTGTAGTTGCCGATGAGATCTCTAAACTGGCAGACCAGACAGCATCAAGTATTAGTCAGATATCCGAATTAATTGAAAAAAACAATGACGAAATTTCGAAGGGCATGCATAATATCAACGAAACAATTTCGGGCATCAGCAAGATCATTGCCAGTGTTGAGTCCATAGATAACATGATGAATACCATAATTACTGATGTGAAAAAGCAACAGGACGCTAATAAATATGTCAATGTCAGCATTAAAGATTTAAACAAATTAACTGATGAAGTCAAATTCGCGATAGAAGAGCAGAGAACCGCCGCGACTGAAATCATGAATTCAATGACAAGCATAAACAACATGATACAATCTGACGCGGCAAGCGCGGAAGAAATCGCTGGAAATACCGAAAACCTCTCAGACATGGCTGAAAGATTAAAAACTGAAATTCAGTTTTTTAAATTAAAAGAGAAAACAGCTGTATAAATAAATTATTTAACAACACAAAAGACAGCTTATCTATTCTTAATACAATTCCATAGAAAACATACGCTCTTTTATTCATTACACCTGCGCTGTATCTTATCCTTAATACAGGCCCAATGCAAACGGTTACACTCAAGATTAACTTTCAACTGTGTGCAACACCTCACAAAATTTAGGTCATATATAAGACTATTAATTGTTTAAAATGATGTCATTGCAGATATACTTTATAAAATGGTTAATAAATCCAAATCCTATCATACAAAATTGCTAAATTCGTTTTTTACAAGCTTATGTATGAAAATATGTTGACTGCCTTGAATGACTTACATTTTAATAAAATTGAAATAATTCTATCAATTGATATTTTTCCGCATTAAAGCGGATGGGGTTTATTTTATGAAGAAGTACTATTTTCTAATACTAATGGCTTTGCTCATAACTGTTTTCTTTTCTTTTTCCTTAAGTCATAATGATACTGGCAACGAGGTCTACGCGAAAAACGAGGGTGAATTGCTTATCCCGCAAAGCAACGCGGCAATTGCTATTGTTGATATTAAAAAGGCCGGACTTTCACTTGAACGCTCTGCGGATCTTCCGATATTAAAAGAACTTCATAATGATTTCACTAAACTTAAAAACGTTCAGAAAGTCGAATCTTTATTGAACGCCTTCAGGGTAATATCTGACAAAGATGAAATTATTGTAAACCGGGTAATTCCTGATAACATAAACTCTGTAACCGATGAGTATCTTGAATTAACCATGTCTGCGATAAACGAATTTCCGGAATTAAAATCATATATCAGCAAAAATCAGGACACACTGATATACTATATATATTTCTCTAACAGTACGAAGCCCAGGCTTATTTACGACAATCTTATAAGTATGCAAAAAGAGTGGGAAGGCAGACTTCATTTCGATTTTACCGGTCGTTCTCCCATTCTTGCTGCAACCGAGTCATTTTTAACCAAAGATATTGGAACAGCGTTTCCGGTACTTATTATCATGATATTCTGTATTTTTCTGCTATTTAAAAATATGAAAATAATTGTTGTCTCACTGTTTACTATTCTTCTTTCTCTTGGCGTGGCCTACGGCTTTTCACGTTTCCTGGGGCTTAATGATTCACCTTTACTTTTGTTAATACCGGTGTTTGGCTTAGGGCTGCTTAGCGACTACCTTATTCACTATTTTTATCACAGACTCTATTCACCTGATATTGAAGATAAAAACGACGCGAAACGGCAACTGCTTTTCCCATTATCTCTGACCGCGATATCCACAATAACCGGATTTCTTTCATTAACCCTGATAAACGGTTCTGGTCATATACAGCTTGGTATAATAATTGCCTTTTCAATTATCATTATCTGGTTTGGGGTTTTTTACTGGATCAATTATCAGTCTTATCCTTCAAAAAACGCAAAGCTCTTTCCGGGTTTTCAGAAAATTCAAACAGGTTTTTTTCTCAAACTTTTAAAGCATCGCTATATCTGTTATTTTTTTATTATACTAAGCCTTTTCTGGGGCGCGTTTCAACTGAAAAATCTGGTTGTAGAGCCATATCCGATTGAACAGCTGCCTGAAGATACGACAATTCAAATCGCCGATAAAAGGATAAATTCCGAATTTTATGGAACCCTGCCTTTTTATATGGAAATAGACACAGGTGAAAAAAATGGTATATTAAAGAAAAGTACATTAATAAATTTGCAAAAAATACACAATATCATGGACAACTCTTCTGCCGGATACTCTTTCTCCCTTCTAACTGTTCTGAAAAGAATGCACTACTATTTTATGGGATCAGAGGAAACCCTCCTTTCAAGTAATGAATTTGATGATCAGTACGATTCTTTGATAGAACAGTATCTGCTCTATTTTTCCTCCAGTGTTGATCCCCTGGAGTATGAGTCTCTTCTTAATAATTCTTACAGGCTCTTTTCAATAAAAGGTCTGATCTATTACCGCGATTACAGCGATCTTGAAAATTTCATAGAAACCATTAACGAATTTAAACAAATCATTCCGCAAAACTGGTCAGTAAATTTTTATGGTATGGCTTCAGAGTTGCAAAAAGAACATGACAATCTGCTGAATAACTGGATATTATCTTTTTTAACATCCGGTTTTTTAATATTTTTAACTGTTTTTATTTTTTACCGGAAAATAGATCTTGCGTTTATCAGCCTTCTACCCGGAATAATAAGCATGATTATTTCATTTGGCATAATAAACATAGCCGGTATATCTATTGATGCTTTTTCTATAATTTTTGTCGCTATTATCACGGGGCTTGTAGTTGACTACAGTATACACACCCTTGCCGCCATAAACAGAATCGAAAGAGTGACCAGCATTGAAGAGAGCTTTAAACATATAATTGGTTACAGCGGTTTACCTGTTTTTTTAAGCTTTGTTACTTCCCTTCTTTCGTTTACGGTTCTTTTTATATCTTCTTTTCGCGGTGCGCAAAACCTGGGAATAATTCTTATAACATCTCTTGGGCTTGCGTTCTTTCTAAGCCTGTATCTGATACCACTTATCATATTACCAATACGTTACAAAAAGGAGTCCTGAATGAAAAAAATACTGTTTGCCTTAATTTTTCTTGCACTTGCTACCGCGCCCCTGTCAGCCGGAAAAACAGTGGAAGAGATTCTTGCGGAATTTGATAAAACAATATCGGTACCTTCTCTTCAGGGAACATTTACCGTTAAGCTTATTTCAAAAAACGGAGATACCAGAGAAATAAAAGCAAGAGCCTACCAGAAACTTGTTGATAACAAACAGAACAACAGGTTATTCATTTTTGATTTTCCACCAAGAGTTCGAGGAACCGGACTTCTTGTGCACTCTTTTCTTGACGGACGAGACAACAATATGTGGATATATCTTCCAACAGTTAAACGTGTCAAACGCATTGCTCTTGAGAGCTCTGGCGGCGGTTATTTTATGGGAAGCGATTTTACATACAGAGACCTTATTGCCAATGACTTGAATAATATGAAATTTGAACTTCTTGATGAAAAAACAATGAACGGGATTGAAAGCTATGTAATAAAATGCTGGGGTAAAAACCAGACAGTTATCAAGGATCTTGGCTATTCTTACATGATTAGTTATTACAAAAAAGAGAACAGTGTAATGTACAGGAGGGAATTTTTCGATTCTGATTCTAAATTACTAAAAGTATATCAAGTAGATAATTTTCATGTATCAGGGAGATATCATTACCCTACTAAGATTACCATGACAAACGTTCAGACCGAACATAAATCAATAATTGAAGTTACTGAAATCAGCACTAAAGATATTCCTGAAAGATATTTTACAACACGCTATCTGACTGATAAATAACTAACTGTTCATTACAACACAGCAAAATTACCGAGGATATCAAATGCAGTCAAGATTCAAAACTTATTTATTCATTAACCTGTTGTCACTTTTTTTCGGGTCCACCTGTTTTGCAGTGGAACACGGTTTTAAATTTATCTCTTTCGTAGACTATTACGGCGGAATAGAATACTCCGAAGGTTACGAAAACCTCCGGAGTCGCCTTTTTTTCAGACCCGAATACTCGGCCAATTTTGACAACAGTAATTCTGAATTAGTTATTTCGACCAATCTATGGGCACAGCCTGTAGGAGATCCCAACTTCATAGACCCCTACGATATACCAAACGAAGCATATTTCTCAAAAAAAACCGAGCTTTTCGACATCACAGTAGGACAAAAACTGGTTACATACGGTTTTGCCGATATTTACGGTCCCTTCAATGCGCCTCACAGTTCACACCAGGCTCTTCTCAGCCTTGATGACCAGTTCGAAGGAAGACGTCCCGACCCGTTGTTTCAGCTGCGTTTTTATCCTACACTTGAAGATATTTTGGAATTCACTTATATACCAGTAACAAGACCCGACAAAGAACAGCCGGATGACGTATACTTATCCGAAACCCAAGATACCGTGATATGGAGTAACGATCCATATCTGACAGATAATCTTCACTCTTTTTTCTTAAACTACAAAAGATATGGAGAAAACTTTGATATACAGCTGCTTTACGGATGGTACACAGAGCACACACCTGATTTTATTGTTAACAACATAAGCAGCAGCGACTCTTATGATATTAAACCGGAATACCACCATAAGCATACTATTGGCGCGGCCTATGCCACAAGAGTAGGAAACACAACTCTTAGTCAGGATTTTGCCCTTAATATCACAAAAGATTTTTCCGGAAAAGATTTAGCAGCACAGGACTCGGATATTACTGTTAACACGCAAATACTTGCCAACTTGCCCTGGGATATCCTCAGCCAATACACAATAGTTTATTGCTATTTCTTTAATCATGACGAGTACGACAGACAATCGGACTCCAGGGCTGCTGAATATCTTGCCGAACAGTTTCACGATTTTCACAATCAGCCCTATCAGCATATTCTCTTTTTTGTCGGTCATTTTGAAAAAAGTTTTTTACGTGAAAAACTCAAAGCTCAGCTTAATATGGGATTCTTTTTTTCGCCAAATATTTATGTTGCGCCTCGTCTGGCATACAGCATAACAGACACAAGCCGTTTGGAGACAGGAATCGAGTACACATTTGGGAAACCCAAAGATATTGACCTTAGGAGAAATCCTTCCAATGATAATTTTTTCATAAGATTCATTATGCAATATTGAAACTAAGACAAGGATAAAGCTGATGGAAACTTTTTCGATGGTCCGGCCTGAACATCTGAATCATCATGGATTTCTTTTTGGCGGCCAGCTTCTTCTCTGGGTAGATGAATACGCGTGGCTTGCTGCTGCCAGGGATTTACCGGGATGCCGTCTGGTAACACGAGCAATGGACTCTATCAGCTTTATTCGTTCTGCTCCGGTTGGTTCGATACTTCGTTTTGACATCAGTCAGATACATAAGGGGCAAACAAGTGCCAAGTATCAGGTCTCCGTATTTTGTGATCCCCAAACCGGAGCCCCTGAATATAATATTTTTTCGACAAATGTTATTTTTGTAAACGTCGACCAAAATTGCAATAAAAAACCATTTTGCACAGATCAAATCTAACCCAACTACTTCGGTATTAAACTCCCTTTATGATGCATATTAATATAATTATTATTGGCGATTTTGTATTAATTTCCTTGATTAAAAACAATATAATTGTAAACTTTAATAATCCTTTTGGAAAATGAGAGAGAACGATGTTGTCATATAATTATAGTGGTGTCATTATCGGTTTAATGACGTTTCTTCTGATTGGTATTCTTCATCCATTGGTAATCAAGGGGGAATATCACTTCGGGAAACGTATATGTATTGTGTTCTTTATTTTAGGATTGTTATCCATTATTTTTTCTGTACTGACTGGCAATTATATAATATCTTCCTTTTTTGGAATAACCGGTTTTATGCTTTTATGGTCAATCAGGGAAATCTTTGAACAGGAAAAGCGGGTTATTGCGGGTCGCTTTCCACGAAACCCTAAAAGAGAATATCCGGGCAAAATATTATGAAAAGGCTTACGGTACTAACCGGAGCGGGAATAAGCGCCGAAAGCGGACTAAAAACTTTTAGAGACAGTAACGGCCTTTGGGAAGAGTACGATGTAATGCAGGTTGCAAGTATTGAAGGCTGGAACAGGGACCCTGAAATTGTTTTACGCTTTTACAATGATCGGCGTAAACAGCTCGAATTTACTGAACCAAACAGAGCACATTTTGGATTAGCTGAACTGGAAAAGCATTTTGAAGTTTCGGTAATCACGCAAAATGTGGACAACCTTCATGAAAAAGCAGGAAGCAGTCAGGTTCTTCATCTGCATGGGGAGCTTACAAAAGCTTGCTCGGTCGAAAACAAAAATATTGTTAAAAATATCGGGTACCGGGAAATACTTCCCGGTGAAACAGGTGAAGATGGTAAACAGCTTCGCCCGTATATAGTCTGGTTTGGAGAAGCAGTACCAGCTATCGGCAAAGCTATTCCTCTTGTAAAAGAAGCTGATTATCTGGCAGTAATTGGAACTTCCCTGAATGTCTATCCCGCGGCAGGACTACTTGACTACCGGAAATCTGGATCAGCAGTTTATATTATTGACCCTAAAGAAATATCAATTCATATTGAAAACGCATATCATATAAAAGAAAATGCCGGAACAGGAATTGATAAACTGATCGAGTTATTACTAAAAAAATAAATTGTTGATTATATCCATTCAATAGCAATCCAAAACCTGTCTTTGATCTCATCTCTTATCTTGGCAGGTGAAAAACTCAAATATGCCCCACTTGAGTTTTCAATAATTTCAATTTTTTTTCTAATCTGCTCAGCGTTTACAATATAAACCATAAACGCCCTTTTGGGAATGTTTTTTTTATCGAACGACATTTTTACTGTATTGCTAATTATTACGTTAGAAATAGATATCTCCTTATCGTTAAGAATATAATCATTTTCTGCAGATTTTATAAAAGCATATTCGAATACTATTCTATTGCCATCAAACAGAATTAATGGACAATTATAATTATTATTTTTATCCAGATCCGAAGTAAATTTCATAAAATTAATCAGCGCTTTGTCTTTCTCCAGGGTCATTTTTGAAGTAACTGAAATTTCTCTTTCATTGATTTTATCTATATTTAAATAATCAACATTCACAGAATCTTTAGCCAAATTTTTTTTAATTTCAATAAAATCGTTATCAATAAAGTATTTTATTTTTGTATCATTTATATCTAAATCTCCATTATTCATCATGTTTATTGTTAATTCCGCAGCAAGCCTGCGTTTTTGCTTTTCGACAATATTTATTGATATGTTGGCCTGGTTATAACAGCTTGTAGATATTGTCAAAATAACAAGTGAAAAGAATAAAATATTTAATCTGGTAAATACTGTTCTTATCATAATATTTTCTCACTTAAATATAATACATATTTTTTAACTGATTAATTATAAAAGAGGTTATTTTAACTGCATCCTTTTTTTTGAAAAGAATTAAATTTAAAGTATCAGTTTATTACCCCAGAATTTTTGCAGATTTTTTCTAAAAAATTGAACAAAACAGCATTTTTTCCAGTATATATATTCAGAGATGAGGAGGCGGCAAATGGAAACTACAGATTTTAGAACATCAATTGATGTTGAAATTAGCAGGCTTGATAAAATTGAAGAGTTTGCCAATAAGCATAATATGCATATTTCGGATGTTATGAATACAGTTCTGGAAAAGTACTCAAAAATGCTGGCTAAGAATCCAGTATGTAATGATTCTCTGAACAGATATCACGAGAGAGGTACCATCTACAAATCAGTACATATCAGGTTTTCAAGTATTTCTAAAAGAAAATTAAAAGATGTAGCTAATTTGTACTGTTACAGTTTGTCGTACATGTTGTTTCTGGCAATGGATTTCTTCGACGAGTTTATGGGCAGTGTTAAGGAGTTTGTTCGCCCCTGTTTCCATGCTGTTTTTGTTCATAACTTCTTTGGTTTTCCATACTTTATTAATAGCTGGGGAATGAACTTTTATGACTCACATGACTATTCTTCTGGCTAAGAATCCCGGAAAAATAGCAAAATAGGTGGTGTTATTTTTTACTTTTTGAATATTAAATAAAAACCAAGCAGCAAAAACACCGAAACATTGAAAAAAAACCAGATCAATTGGAATTTGCAATATCCTTAACGTGATGTTGAATTCGGTACATGATAAGATACAGTATAGGAACAAAAACAAGAGTAATAACAGTTCCAAATATCAACCCCCACGCCATAACGAGCATCATATCTGAGAGCATTGAATCATAACCCAAAATACCGTAAGCCGTCGGCAACAATCCTGCAACAGTTGTAACTGTTGTTAATATTACTGCACGCAACCTTGTTTTGGCAATTTCCGATATTGCGGCAATTGCTTTTTTAATATTCGGATGAGTCTTGTAATTTGCTTCAAGAACAGAAATCATTACAATGGAATCATTTACAACAACCCCAATCAATCCGAGGCATCCTACTACCGAAAAGAAACCATAAACAGAAATTCCATGAAGTTTTAATGCGAATATTATCCCAACTGCTGCAAATGGTATTGTAGCCATAATAATAAAAGGTTTAACAAGAGAATCAAAAAGAAGAGCAAGAATTATATAGATCAATAACAACACTGCTATAACAGAATATATAAATTCTCCTGTCGATTGACGTGTATCTTTTACCTCACCAGCATAAACAATCGATGATGTCGGGTAACGCGACAATAATTCCGGAAAAATATTTTCCTCAAAATAGATAGCGGTCTCTACAGGTGTTAAACCACTCGAGGCATCAATATCAGAAAAAATTCTAGTAGCTCGGACATTGTCCATACGGCTGATTGTATTTGCACTGTTTCCTTCTTTAACATCTACAACATTTCCAAGAGGAATCGGATAATTTGAATTATTTAAAACGGGTAAATTCATTAATAATTTCAGATTACTTCTATCCTTGTCTTCAACAGTTATGCGGTATTCAACATCATCTCCGTTTTCCGGTACTTCATATAAAACAGTTCCGTTTATCGCTGTTCTCAAAGCACTTAAAATTCTGCTAATTGAAACATTCAAACTACCCGCGATTGTTCTTTTTGGTTTAAAAAGATACTCCGGATCCTGAAGCTGTCTTTCTTCGTCCACATTAATATATGGAGCGTAGTTCTTCATGGCCTGTAAAAGTTCCCGCGTCAGTTTTTTGCGTGTTTCATCATTATTATCACGAACATGTACTTCTATGGGATTTCCACTTGTAGATCCAAAACGTCCCTGTGAAAATTCAAGTTTTTCGAATCCTTTTAATCTTTTTAATTTCTGCTCAATCTCTTTTTGAATAACAGACGATTTCCGATCTCTTTTTTCAAGTGACACTAACTCTATCATTATCGAAAATACATTTTCACGGGCAGCATTACTTCTCCTGGTTTGCGCTATTCTTGTTTCATAAGACAAAACCTCGTTCCCGACATATTCATCAATTATGGCTTCAACTTCCTCAGTTTTTCTGGCTGTAGATTTTTTTAATGTTCCATAAGCAACCTCACCTTCAATACGTAATTGAGTACTTTCTTCACGCGGAAACATTTCATACTTCATTGTTGTTGTAAATAAAAATCCCGCGAACAATAAAAGCAGTACAGCTAGAATAAATACCGGCTTTCGATGAGCTAGAAGAAACCGCAAAATTTGCTGATATCCTTCTTCTAACTTTATGAACCAACTTCGCTCCGTGGCGCCTTTTTTAGAATCGAACAGGGATGATGACATATGTGCTGGCAATATAAAAACAGATTCAAAAAGAGAAGCAAAAAGCATTATAAAAATTACAGGTGGTATAAATGCATTTAAAACTCCAAATCTGCCCCCGAAGAAAAACAGTGGTATGAACGCAACGCAGGTTGTTATAATACTTGCGATAATCGGAAGAAAAACCCTTTCTGTCCCCTCAACTACAGCCAGTTTTCTGGGCATTCCACCGGCCTCAAGCCTGTTTATATTTTCTGCAACAACAATTGCATCGTCAACCACCATTCCAAGGACTATAATTACAGCAGCCAATGTTGTATTATTTATTGAATATCCAAGAATATACATGCCAATTAAAGTAAAGCAGAGCGAGAAAGGCAGACCGAAGGCAACCCATACTCCGGATTTTGCATTTAAAAACAAAAACAAAAATATTACTACTAAAACAAATCCAAGAATTCCATTACCCGATACCATGGATAATCTGTCTTTAACAGCTATCGATTCATCATCCACAAGAACTACGTTTATATCAGTTCCTGCTAATGAATTTTTTTTAAACTCTTCAACTTTTTTTCTGATTTCATCAACTGCATCAATAATCCCCGCAGATGAAGATTTTGTAACATTAATGGTAACTGCTTCATATCCGTTAGTTTTTAAAATTGCACTGCTTTCCTCAAACTCGGGTACTATACGCGCAATATCCTTTAAATAAACCGCCTTACCCTCAAAGTTCATCCGAATAATCAAATTTTCAAGATCATCAACCTTTGTCAGCTCTGCGTCCATAATTATTTTATAATCTTTAAATTCAGATTGTTTTGAACTTTTCTTTTCAATCGTTATTGATCGAGTTTCTTCCTCAGGTCTTTTATCTTCTTTTACTTCAGGTCGGCTCCACTCGCCCTTCATCGTTCCTACCGGAGAGCGTAAACTTCCATTCTGAATAGCAGATATTGCTTCTGATATGGAGACATTGAGCTCATTTAAAGCTGCGATATCGAGGTAAATGTTAACCTGGGGTACGCTGTAATTCCGCCAGCTGATTTCACTAACAGATGTAAGGCTAAGCAGGCTATTCTCAAGATTTCGTGCATACTGCTGCACTTTTTTTCTGTCTTCATTACTAAATAGTTTGGCCGATTCTCTGTACATCGAAATATTTATTACAGAAAATCGCGTTGTATTCGGCACTCTGACTTCCGGGTCATCCTTGATATCATCAGGCAGGTCAACCCTGTCTATTGCATCCCTTATATCCTGTACAATATCTTCCATCTCACTTTCTGAGGCCTTGGCTGGTAACCATAAAGACAATATGGTACTCCCCTGAGAAGTTGTACTGGATATTTCCTCGATTCCGTCAATACCTCTAAGTGCTTTTTCGATTGGTACTGTGACATAGCGGTCCATATCTTCAGGAGATGCCCCCGGCCACACGACCATAACACGTGAAAAAGGAAAAGTTATATCCGGCATCTCCTCCTTCTTGGTATTATCCCATGCAATAATCCCTCCTAAAATAACAGATATTGCGATAATATTTACCAAAAGGTGTCTGTGGGAAAACCACTCTATAATTCTACCAAACATAAGCACTTTCTCCAAAAGGTTCGTACGTAAAAAGCATATTCGAGAGATATTTTACATAATACAAGGGAATAAAGAAGTTAATTTAATCTAGCCTGGTCAATTATCTTTCAGGATCTATCAAAACTCCAAAAACATACACAAGTATTCCACCTGCAATAACACCTGCTCTTATTAACCAGGCAGTAACAGTTTCAAATTCAGAAAGCCATGAAAATATTCTTACCTCATAACCGATAAAGCGTGTTATCATAGATACTACACCCGCAATAGCAAAGAAAGCACCTGTAATACAAACAAGAAAAGAAACACCATTTCTTAAAGAATTCATTTTAACACCCCGAAAATACACGAAATTTTTTAACAATAGCATATTCAATTTAAAATTTTAACTTAAGAGATTACAATAAAGCTAATACTCTCAAATTACGTTTATAAAACAATTAAATTAAATCAATTAATTAAAAATTGTTGTTTTTTATAAATTTCGAATAGATCTGTTTTTTATAAAAAAGTCTTTTAGCCATCATTTACTGATATTACTACCTATAAAATTATCTTTACAAATAGAGGTGCAAGCATACTTTTGTATGGAAATTATCGCTCGCATTTCCGGAGGAAAAATGTTAAAATTAGATAAAAACAGCAAATTCACACCCCGTAAGGGACCTGTAGTATTTATTATAATGGATGGTGTTGGCAATGCCCCCGAGTATCCGGGTAATGCATGCCTTCTTGCTCGCACTCCAACTCTTGATGCCTTAAAAGAGAAATATCTTAATACAGAAATTAAAGCTCATGGAACAGCTGTCGGACTTCCATCAGATGATGATATGGGCAATTCCGAAGTTGGGCATAACGCTTTAGGTGCCGGCCGTGTTTTTGACCAGGGAGCAAAACTTGTCGAAAAAGCTCTTTTGTCAGGAGACATTTTTACGACTGACTCATGGAAAGAAGTTGTTCAAAAACCTATTACCGATAATACAACTCTTCATTTTCTTGGCCTGCTATCAGATGGAAACGTACACTCGAATATATCTCACCTATTCAAGATGCTCGAACGCGCTGCAGACGAAGGTATTAAGAAAGTACGCGTTCATATACTTCTTGACGGCCGTGATGTGCCGGAAACATCAGGGTTAACATATGTACAAGCTCTCGAAGAAGAGTTACAAAAACTGAATTCGCGCGGACTGGACTTCCGTATTGCCTCTGGCGGCGGACGCATGATTACAACCATGGACAGATATGGTGCCGATTGGCGTATTGTCGAACGCGGATGGCAAGCACATGTTCTTGGCGAGGCCCGCCCGTTCAAAACAGCAGAAGAAGCAATTGAAACTTTCCGCTCCGAGAAAGCAGGTCTTGCAGATCAATTTCTTCCATCTTTTACCATAGTTGATGAAAACGGTCCTGTTGGAACAATCGAAGACGGAGATTCAGTTATATTTTTTAATTATCGTGGAGATCGCTCTATCGAGATCACCCAGGCATTCGAACAGAAAGATTTTGACAAGTTCGACAGAAAGCGTTTCCCTGATGTAGTTTATGCCGGAATGATGGAATACGATGGCGATCTTCATTTACCTGAAAATTATCTTGTACAACCTCCGGCAATAGATAGATCAATTTCCGAGTATCTGGCTTCTGCAGGAGTAAAGCAGTTTGCAATATCTGAAACCCAGAAATTTGGGCATGTAACCTACTTCTGGAATGGAAATAAAACCGGTAAATTTAACGAAGAGACCGAAGTTTACAAAGAGATTCCATCTGACCTTGTGCCTTTCGAAGAGCGTCCTTGGATGAAAGCGGCCGAAATAACAGATGCTGTTATCGAAGCAATCGAAAGCGGCGAATACCCTTTTATACGTTTAAATTTTGCTAACGGCGATATGGTCGGTCATACCGGTCATCTTGAAGCAGCCATTACTGCGATGCAGGCTGTTGATCTATCAATTGAGCGACTTCTTCCTGTAATCGAAAAAGCCGGTGGTATTGCAGTAATCACAGCAGATCACGGTAATCTGGACGAAATGTGGGAAATGGACAAAAATGGAAATATTCTGTATGACAAAAACGGCAAACCTAAAAAAAGAACAGCTCATACACTAAACAAAGTACCGTTTATTATATTTGATCCTCAATACTCGGGCGAATATACTCTATCAAAACTTGAAAGTGAAGCCGGTCTTGGCAATGTTGCCGCTACACTCCTTAATCTATTAGGGTTCGAAAAACCTGAAGAGTATAACCCGTCTCTTATAGCATTTAAATAAAATGTCAAAGATGACTCTTGTAATAGCATCAGCAGAAGCCTCCCCTTTCGTTTCAACGGGGGGGTTGGGAGAATCAGTCGGCACACTTGCCTCTTCATTGGCCAGTGATACCGTTGATATCTTTCTTTTTTTGCCGCGTTACCGCTCGATAAATCTTCAAAACTTCAAGGCAAAAAAAGAGAAAACGGCCTTGACTGTCAATCCTGGCGTTACTAGCCGAACCGCGGCATTATATGTTTCCAATCATATTCCAGGTGTTAAAACAATATTCATTGAACATAACGAACTGTTTGATCGCGAGGGTATTTATGGACAAGACGGCATGGACTATTCAGATAACTGTGCCAGATTTTCATTCTTTTCCCATGCGGTTATCTCGGCCTTGCCACTTTTAAGAATTGAACCTGATATATTAATGTGCCACGATTGGCACTGTGCATTAATTCCTTTACTTACTAAAACTATATATACCGGTTTAAAACAGCTTGAATCGGCAAAGTCGGTTTTTACTATTCACTCAATGGACTATCAAGGAATTTTTCCTGCTACAGACATTATCTGGACTGGTATAGGTTGGGACGGGTATACGGACGATAATCTAAAATTCAATGATTCAATAAATTTTGTTAAAAGCGCTATTCTATGGTCCGACGCGGTTATCACACTTAGTGACAATTATGCTATTGAAATATGTGATAATCATGAAGATCCATTATCTACATTGCTGCACGACAAAGGCGTAACCGGCATTGCACTAGGCATTGATTACGACAGTTTCAATCCAGCTAGCGACAAATTAATTACCACTCGCTTCCATGTTAACGATATGGTTGGGAAAGAATCCTGTAAATCTGCTCTTCAACGAAACGCAGGTCTTCCACTTGATTCTGACAAACCATTGATGTCCCTCTTTGGTCCATTAACCTTTTCAAAAGGAATGAAAATATTTGCGGATGCCGTAGGTCCAGCACTTAACAAACTTGATTTCCAATGTATCGTATGCGGAATGGGTGATTTAATCATCGAACAACAGTTTGAGTATCTTAAAAAAATCTTTCCAGGTAAATTTTCGTATATAAAGAATGCCGATCAAAAACTGTTTAGAACTCTTATTGCCGGTTCAGATTTTTTTGTTATTCCGTCTACCAACGAACCTTATCAGCTTAATACATTATACGCTGCAAGATACGGTGCTGTACCACTGTTAACCCGGCGGGGATCTCTCAAGGACAACATGTCTTGCTGGGACAGTATCTCGGAAGATGGCGTCTGCATTTCAACACCCGATATTGACGAATTTTCTATAAATCAACTAATCATTTCCTCGATAAAGACATACTCAACTCCTGATTTTGTGTCACTGCAGCAAAATACGATGAAAATCCAATATTCTATTCAAAAATCTGCCCAACGCTTCATCAGTCTCTTTAAGAAACTTATTAATAAATAAATTTGTAAAATCCGTATAATCATATTTCCAATACTGTTTATTACTACTGATAATAAAATTGCCTGTTATTATCGACTTTACATTACTTAAGTATTATGTCATATTTGCCGATATAACGAATGAGATATTTTTTATACAGAATACTACAGGGAGAATGTATGAAGTATTATTTAATAGTTCTTTTATCCGTTTCACTTTTGTACACTTCTCTTTATTGTCAGGAAACAGGAAAAAAAGATACTCCGGTTGAAAAAAGCAGTACCGAAACTGCAACTGATGATAAAACAGAAGATAAAGCAGATATAAAAAAGGATGAATCCGCTGCTGCAAAAGATAAAGATGTAGATATTTCTGATAAACAGCGTGAAAATGATATAAAAGGGGCCGCCTATATTCGTAAAACCCTGAAATTCGGCATGCAAAAAGAGCGAGCTATCGCTATTCGTAATATTGACCGTATTAAGACCCCCTCTCTCAAGAAAGAGTTGATTGATGAAGTAATAAATAATCTTGACGATGAAAAAAACACCTCGGTCATAATTAACACAATTAATCTTGCCAGTCGTGAAAAACGGAAAGACGCAGCATCTAAACTTACTCCATTTCTTTCTCATCCGGAAAACGATGTTAAAATAGCGGCAGTTTACGCAATAAAAGATCTTGAAGCTAAAGAGACCGCTCCCGAACTGATAAAAGAGCTCAAATCTCAGGATTTTTCGGTCAATTCCAATTTCATCGAAGGTCTGCTGGTTACTCTTGGTGCCTTTGAAGAAAAATCTCTTTATGATTTCGCAAAAAAGACTATTGATGACCCGGATACAACCGCATTTCACAGGTTAAGACTTATTCTGTTTCTGGGAGACAGTAAAACCAGCGCTGCTGCCCCATATCTAAAAGAAGTTTTTTCTAATGAAGATGAAGATTTGAGTCTAAGATCGTACGCAGTAAGCGCCCTTTCACGTATGGATGAAAAAAGTGCTATTGCGGATATTAATAAAGAAATTGAAAAAATTGACTCTTTTCCTTTTAAAAAAAAGCAGCGCTATTATAACTTTTACATCTATTGTGTAACCTCTCTTGTAAAACTGGGAGATCCGAAGGCCTATCCGAGACTCGAAGAATCACTGAAAAGCGACAATGCTGCTGTTAGACTTCAATCAATACAGCTTATGAAAGACTTAAAAGATAAAAGATCAATTGACATTTTAAAGTATAAGGCGGAATATGATCAAAATAGTAGAGTTAGAAATGAAGCAAAAAAAGTACTGAAAGAGCAATTTGATGTCGATCTCGATAAAGATAAAAAGTCTGATAAAGAAAAAAAAGAAGATTCTATCGTCGATGACCCTGGCGAGACCATGGATACGGAAGAGGATGCCGAATCTGAATAGGGAAGATAGCCCCAAAATAGTGCTATATTCCACAAACGCTTACGAGCGTAGACCTCTTTTTAACAGATTAAAAGAGATAATTTATTTATCTTTTTTTGTAATTATGTCTGCGGTCGTATCACTGATTATAATGAATCTTGTAACCTACCCAATTTTAATTATTGTACAAAAAGGTACAAAATACTTTACCGATATATTTATATTATCAGTTATTGCGCTTATATCCCTTTATATACTCACAAAACTCGTTTCAACAATCAGATACTATATCTCCAGTGGTCTTTCGGTATCACAAATAATTCCTCAAATAATCGTAGGAAGAATAAAGGCATTAATTATTTTTATAACATCCCTGGTTTTTATTTCAATACTAATAATTGGTCTCTATTCACTGTTTTCGTACAATACAAGACTGATAATCAATCTCTTTTCATAATTAAGGTAACGAATTAATGGCTTCTCTTATAAATTTTGATAAATATTTTGCAAATTTTCCTCAGATGGAAAGGGAAACAGATTTTGATTTTTTTTGGAAGAATTCCCTTATAGATTTAAAACGTATTGCTATAGAACCGGTTTCTCACGAGAATACCCGGCTTTCATCTCCCCGTTTTACAGTTATGGATATTGCATACAAGAGCTTTGGCAAAACAGCGGTACAAGCAAGACTCTACATGCCAAAGAAAAGAAAACATCCGCGGCCAGTAATAATTATTCACGATTACCTTGAAGCCACAGCGTTTAAAGGTTATAAACTTGAAACTGATTTCGCCTATCTTTTTTTGACTCTTCGTGGGCATCAGATACTTAAAGGAATTGATTTCCATAATCAGAAGAAAGGATTCGAGGTCGAATCCCCAGGTTATATGATCGAGAACATTATGGATCCCGAGAACTACTATCTTAAAGGAGTTTATCTTGACTGTTATCGTGCAATTGACCTGTTAAGATTGTATAAGGATATTGACTGCTCCTCTATAGGTGTAATCGGCAAAGGGATCGGAGGAGCCGCAGCCGCTTTCTGTGCATCCTCTTCAAAACGTATTAGTGCGGTTGTTTTAGACTCACTATCTTTCGCTGATTTACCTAAAAGCCAAAACCTGGCCGAAGGCCCAGTTACAACTGAAATAAATGATTTTGTGAGCAGTGCGCGTGGTAAAAGAAAAATACTTCGTCGCAATCTAAGTTATTTTGATGCAGTTCATTTTTGTGACAGATTCGAAACACCTTTGCTAATGACCACTGGTATTAAATCTGTTACCGCCCCGGCCGAATGTATTTTCTCTTTTTTTAATGCTTCTGTAAGCTGCGACAAAACCATGGAAATTTATCCCGATGACGGGGAAAGCGCAGGAGGCGCACATCAATTTAAAAAAAGCCTATCATGGCTGAAGAAAATGGTATATATTAAATAATTTGCCCATTACCATTATACCGTCTTATGGAATATAATAACCACCCCACTCAACACCACGTTCACCTTTCGACTCTACCTCTATCGATACATTTGACCACCAACCGGAATAATGTGGTTTTCTCAAACTCTTATAAACCACTACGTATCTATACTCTTCCTGTTTACGTATTAATTGGTAAATCATTCTCAAATCTGATACCTTGCGTGCTTCGATAAACATCCCGCCGGTTTTGTCACAAATATCCTGCAAAACCGGATTGCTTCCTGATAGAGAAACAATATATACAGGAACATAATGACAACGGGCATAATCAATAATGATATTTTCACTGTACTGCTCAAATGAATCTTCAGAAACAATTCCGTCTGTAAATAAAACCACTGCGCGTTTAGAATCTGTTTTTAAAAGTTCAGATACAGCATTATATATAACCCGTCCTATATTTTTACTGCCTCCGTATATTCCATCACGAAGTGCCTTTTGAATTCGACGACGGGACCAGTCGTAATCATTTGCGGTTATATAATCATCCGAAAAATCAAACACTTTTACAGAATCACTTTTCTTCATCTCTGTAAGAATAAAATCCGCGCTCCAGACAAGTTCCTCTTTCCACTGATCCATTCCCTCAGAACGATCCACACAAAAAATCATGGTCGAACTCGCCGGTTTATCTTTCAAATAATTTATCGAAACACTCTGAATTCTTGCACTGTCTTCTGTAACATAAAACTCTTCAGATTTAAGAGCATAGACCGGATCACCGGTGCGATCACGAACGGAAACATAAAAAGCCACTGTCGGATAATTCGAAATATCAACAGATTTTATTTCGATATCAAGATTTGTATACCGTTTTTGAACAGGAGAGAAAACGGACAATCGCTCCTTATCGTGATCAAGTGCATAAAGAAAATCATCCCTGTCAAAAACAGCTGAATACAGCCTTGAAAACCCGTTTTGGTTATTTTCACCCCATGAATCAAACACCGTCAGAGAATCAGTTTTAGGGTTAATTATTATTAGACCTTCCAATGAATCACTAACAATAATTTTATCCCGATTAACAGAAATACCCCGTGGAGATTTAATAGCCGCATTTGTAATATTACGTATAAAATTTCCAGATGTATCATATACGGATACCCGGGAATTACCGGTATCCGTTACGTAAACCAGTTTATCCAAAAAGGCAACATCTGTTGGATTTTGAAACTCTCCATCGTAATTTCCTTTTTTGCCAAACTGCAATATAAATTTTCCCTCTTTTGAAAAAAGCTGTACACGGTGATTACCGCTATCAACTACGAATATTCCCGAATTATCATCGAAGCAAACCCCTTGTGGACCTCTGAATTGCCCATCACCTGCTCCTGATCCACCAAAAGAAAATTTTTCATTGAAGTTCAAATCGGTGCAATAAACAATGTCTCTCGCAAAATCTGAAAAGAGTAAAAAGTTATCTTTTATATCAAGACCGTAAAGACGCGATTCGAGAGCAGGTTTGTAGGTATCCAGTCCCTCTCCTGAATCATTAATTTTTACAACTCTTCCTGAATTAAACGAAACAATATAGATATTTTTTTCAGAATCAACAGAAGTATCGGTAGGATATCTGAAATGGTAACTGCGCAGCTCGCGGGATTCAAGATTTTTTACATGAGTAAACTCGGTTTCCATTGGTGGTTGCATGGGATAAACACGGTGATAACGGAGCATATCTATCTTGTTTTGCACAGAAGCGTCGTTAGAAATATCAAAGAGATACTCCCACTCTCTTAAAGCAGCATCCGTGTATCCTGCCAGGCGGTAGGCTCTTGCCAAATATTCCCGGGCCTGATGATACTCGGGATAAACAGTCAAAGCAGTTCTGAAAAATTCAACTGAACCTAAATAACTGTAATTATTAAAAAGTATTACACCCTTCTTGAAGTGATCACGGGCTATTTCGTAAGAGACACTGCCCTGACCTACAGAAACTAACGGTAAAAAAGCTGCAAAAACCAGGGATAGTAGAAAAGCTTTTCTTAAAGATCGATTTCGCATTTATCATCTTACCCCAGTATTTTTTTCAAAAACTGCCCCGTATATGACTCTTTAACACCGACAATCTCTTCCGGTGTTCCTGCAGCCACTACAAAACCGCCTTTATCACCGCCTTCGGGCCCCATATCGATAACAAAATCCGCAGTTTTTATCACATCCAGATTATGCTCAATAACAAGTACGCTGTTGCCTTTTTCTACCAGAGAGCGTAAAACTTTCAACAATTTTTCAATATCGGCAAAATGCAGCCCTGTTGTCGGTTCATCAAGAATATAGAGTGTTTTACCGGTCGATCTTTTTGACAGTTCTGTTGCCAATTTTATACGCTGTGCCTCTCCGCCCGAAAGAGTCGTGGCAGACTGTCCCAGCTTAATATATCCTAAACCGACATCTACCAGGGTGTCAAGACGCCTTTTAATGGACGGCACATTTTCAAAAAACTCTTGAGCCTGGTTTACAGTCATCTCAAGAATTTCAAAGATATTTTTACCCTTAAAGCGTACTTCAAGCGTTTCATGATTATATCTTTTTCCTTTGCAAACCTCACAAGTAATATATACATCTGATAAGAAGTGCATTTCGAATTTTTTTACACCGTCACCTTCGCAGCTTTCACAGCGTCCTCCGGCAACATTAAAAGAGAATCTTCCAGGTTTATAACCCTTTATCCGCGACTCCTGAGTTGCGGCAAAAAGCTCACGAACCGGTGTAAATATTCCAGTATATGTTGCCGGGTTTGACCGCGGAGTTCTTCCAATCGGTGACTGATCTATATCTATAACCTTATCTATATTGTTATACCCTGTAATTTTATCAAAATGACAGGGTATCTGTTTTGAACGCATTATAAGGTTTGATAAGGCTTTATAAAAAGTCTGCATTATCAATGTCGATTTACCCGATCCGGAAACACCGGTTACACAGGTAAAAACACCTAATGGAATGGAAACATCAATATTTTTTAGATTATTTCCCGTTGCTCCTTTAATATCAATGAAATTTTGCGGTTTAAGACGGTTATCCGGAATGGAGATACTGCGTTTACCAGACAGATATTGCCCGGTGATGGAATTTTTATCCGCAATGATTTCGTTTGGAGTTCCCTGCGCAATAATGTATCCACCCTGTTCACCGGCACCCGGCCCAAGATCGACGACATAATCAGCTTCCATCATGGTCTCTTCATCATGTTCAACAACAATAACCGTATTACCCAGATCCCTAAGTTTTTTTAATGTCGATATCAACTTGCGATTGTCCCTTTGATGTAATCCGATTGAAGGTTCATCTAAAACATAGAGAACCCCTGTTAAACTTGATCCAATCTGAGTGGCAAGCCTGATACGTTGAGCTTCTCCCCCCGACAAGGTTCCAGCCGCACGCTCGAGAGCAAGATAATCAAGACCTACATCCTTTAAGAACTTGAGCCTTAGGCTAATCTCCTGTAAAACCTGAACAGCAATCTTTCTTTCGGTATCCGAAATATTCAGTTTTTCAAAAAATTCAAAGGCCTCTTTTATTGAAAGTCTGGTTATATCAGAAATATGTGTTTCAGCAACACGCACTGCCAGAGATGCTGGTTTAAGCCTGTTCCCATTACAAGCAGGGCATGGCTGGTTAACCATATAGCTCTCCATCCAATGACGCATATCCTCGGAATTTGTCTCTTTATAACGACGTTCAAGATTTGGTATTGCACCCTCGAAATTTCTGTTAAAGGGGTAACGTCTCGATTCCCGATCTCCGGTTCCGTAAAGAACCAGATTCTGTTCTTTTTTTGTAAGTTTTTTCCAGGGTTTAGAGGTGTCTATATTGAAATTACGTTGTAAAAACTTAACCTGCTCAGAGGTCCACTGCTTGCCCCAGACCTGCACCGCCCCATCATCAAGAGTTACAGAATGATCAGGTACAATCAGATCTTCACTAAATCGCATAAGAAAACCCAGACCGCTGCACTCTTCGCAAGCACCAAAAGGACTGTTAAACGAAAACATCCGAGGTGAAAGTTCAGGAATGGAATAACCACATTCAGGACAGGCGTGTTTTGAAGAGAAGAAGAGCTCGTTTCCATCAATATAGGCGATAAGTACTCCTTCAGAAAGATCCAGTGCGGTCTCAACCGAATCAGCGAGGCGTGGACGCACACCGTCTTTGATTATTATACGATCAACGATTACTTCTATGTTGTGTTTTTTATTTTTATCAAGTTTTATCTCTTCGTCTAAGGTACGAGCTTCTCCGTCGATACGTATACGCACAAAACCTTTACGTCTGAGTGATTCGAAGGTATCTTCATGAGTACCTTTCTTGCCCTGCACAACCGGAGATAATAGCTGCATTTTTGTCTTATCCGGGTAAGTTAAAAGCTGCCCGACTATCTGATCAACAGAACGGGAAGTAATTTTTATATTACATGAGGGGCAGTAAGGAATGCCTATACGGGCGTACAGAAGTCTCAAATAGTCATAAATCTCGGTCACAGTACCCACGGTTGATCGAGGATTACGATGAGTACTCTTTTGTTCAATAGAAATCGCCGGAGAAAGACCGTCAATAAAATCTACATCCGGTTTTTCCATAATACCAAGAAACTGCCTGGCATAAGCTGACAAAGACTCTACATATCTTCTCTGCCCTTCCGCGTAGATCGTATCAAAAGCCAATGAAGATTTACCCGACCCTGACAATCCTGTAATAACCACAAGACTGTCACGGGGAATATCTATCGATATATTCTTAAGATTATGCTCACGGGCACCGCGAATATGGATAAAACTGTTATATTTGTGCGACATTCATCGAACCGCACATTGGACAAACACAATCAGTGATATCTTCGGCCTCGTTATACTCATTATTTTTTTGAACTATGGTGTCATCCCAACGATAATCACAATCATCGCATACAAAGGAGACATCTATGCGGACGGCGCCGACAGGATCTTCAATCTCATCTTCTTCATCCTCATCTTCAAATTCATCTTTTACAAGTTCATCGTCTTCTTCAAGTTCTTCTTCGTCTTCGCTGTAAAAGCTGTCCTCATAAACTTCATCATTAAAATCCTTTTCAAAATCCAAACTCATACTTTTACCTGACTCATTCAAGAATATCGTTTCCCTAAAAAAGGCAAACGTAAGATATTTAATTAATCACAAATACCGTGTTTTAAAGAAAAAAACCTAAGTATATTTGTCAAACAGATTTATAAGCTTTTTTATGTTTATAAAACTTACAAGCATTAAACAAATATAAAATCCATACGTACGTACTGAACAGCAAATCATCTTAATGTTTTAATAACATTGAAAATATCTGAAATGCAATAAATAATTTTGTTATTCATAAATTATATATTAACTACTTTTAACTCTTTTTAAAGCATTTTTTAAGTTATTAAGCTAAAAAATCGTATTTAAAATCTGATATGTTTAATCGGCATGAGGATGAAACTGCTGATAAACCTGTTTCAATCTCGCCCGTGTTGTGTGAGTGTATATCTGAGTAGTAGATATAGAACTATGTCCAAGCATATCCTGAACAGCCTTAATATCTGCACCGTTGTTAAGTAACTCGGTTGCAAAACTATGGCGTAAAGCATGCGGAGTTACGGACGATGTGAAACCACTCTTTCTGGCTCTACGCACCACTATATGAAAAATACCGCGAACCGTTATTCCCGCTCCCCGGGAATTCACGATCAGAGCCTCTTCCTTGTCAAATCCCTTATCTTTCCGTTTCTGATAATATAACATATAGTACTTAAGAGCTTCTTTCCCAATAAAAGTGAAACGGTCACGCCCACCCTTTCCGTGAACCTTGAGCCGATTGGAAGCTATATCCAGGTCATTAACCTTTGCACCTGCGATCTCGGATACGCGGCATCCGGTAGAATAAATAATATGCAGCAAAGCCATGTCCCGGTAATCAATAAAGCTTTTAAGTTCAAAATTAAAAAGTTTATCAATATGCCGATCATTCAGAAACGATGGAAGCCTTAGCTTTTTTTTAGGATATATCAGTATCCTGGCCGGATTACAATCAATTATTGACATATTAAACAGGTAAGAGAAAAACCTCTTTGTACTCGAAATTTTGCGTTCAATTGTCGAACTATCACATTCACGGTCAGATAAAAAACCAATATAACATTTTAAATCTGCTGTGGTTATAGACTCGATAATAACATCTTCCCCCGTTACCACGCAATCCAAAGGATAAACATCCTTATCAGCATTCAAAAAAAAATCAACCATCTGTATAAGATCACTTGTATAGGCAGTTATGGTATTATCAGAAGCCCCTCTTTCGTTAACCATATACTCCGCAAATCTGTCGATCAAATCAAACACTATAATCTTCCTTCTTAGAAGCCTCCTCAACTTCATCAAGAAGGTCCATAAAGTATCCGCACTCTTCGTTTAGACATACAAGACGTTCCCCTTTGCCTCTAATTCTTTTCTTAAAAAGAAGTTTTCCACATTTTGGACAATCTTTATCAGCAGGCAAATCTCTGGTTACAAACTCACATTCCGGATATTCACTGCAAGCATAGAATGGACGTCCTTTTTTAGATGATCTCTTTACTACATCGCCTTCACACTGCGGACATCTGCCAAGCGGCAAAGATTTGGCATTGCGACAGTCAGGAAACGCACTGCAAGCCAGAAAATATCCGAATTTACCAAGTTTCTTTAACATGGGTGCTCCACAAAGCTCACATACAAGATCAGTCTCTTCATCAAGTACACCCTTAAGATTATCTATATTCTCTTCGGCATCGTGAACACCCTGAATAAACGGATCATAAAAATCACGCAGCATCTGATGCCATTCGGTTTTTTCAAGTTCAATGCTATCCAATTTCTCTTCCATTCCCGAAGTAAATTCAATAGAAACAAGATTTGCAAAATTATCTTTAACAAGAGTATTAACCAGTTTACCAAGAACAGTTGGAACAAGCTGCCTTCCTGACCGATTAACATAATATCGTTTGATCAGGGTATTGATCGTTGGCGCATATGTGGAAGGCCTGCCTATACCTGATTCCTCCAGAAACTTCACTAAAGATGCGTCATTATAACGTGGTGGTGGTGATGTGAAGTGCTGTTCCGGCATATGCCCGGAAACATTTACCTCATCCCCTTCGTCGACCTTTGGGAAAACAGCTTTCTTTGCCTTGCCCTCTTTATCAAGCACGGCAAAACCGTCAAAAAGTACGGTTGTTGCGGACGATCTGAACAGATATCCTGATCCGTTGATTACAAGAGTATATATTTCCGAACGCTCGGGAGTCATTTGAGAAGAAACGAATCTTTTCCAGATAAGATTATATAATTTGTACTGTTCACCAGAAAGCATCTTCTTAATTGATTCCGGTGTTCTGAAAACCTCTGTCGGGCGGATCGCTTCGTGAGCATCCTGAGATCCCTTTTTGTTTGAGTAGCTATTGGGTTCCTCAGGAAGATACTCATCGGAATAGTTTTCTGAGATATATTTCCTGACTGACTCTATAGCCCCTTGAGAGATTCTGGTCGAATCGGTACGCATATACGTGATAAGTCCCACCTGTCCATCCTCTCCTCCGAGGTCAATTCCTTCATAAAGCTGTTGAGCCACCATCATCGTTTTTGATGTAGTAAAACCAAGTCTATTTGCGGCGTCTTGTTGAAGCTTTGAAGTAATAAACGGCGCTATCGGTTTACGGGTCCTTTTTTTGGATTTCAACGACTCTATCACAAATGTGCTGTTTTCAAGTATTGAGGTTATATCATCAATCTCTTCTCTGGTCGAAATGGAAATTTTCTCGTTATTGAACGCATAAAGAGAAGCCGAATACTCGCGCCCCTTTATTTTAAAAGCTATGTCATAAGTCCAGTACTCTTCGGGATTAAATGCATCGATCTGCTCTTCCCTTTCACAAATAACCTTTAACGCTACCGACTGTACCCGCCCTGCCGACAACCCCTTCTTGACTTTCTTCCATAGTATTGGGCTTATCGAATAACCCACAATGCGATCCAGAATTCTTCTGGCCTGTTGGGCATTAACAAGGCTCATGTTTAATTCGCGTGGATTTTTGACAGCATCAAGAACAGCATTCCTGGTAATTTCATTAAATTCGATTCGCTTTATGTTTGGGCAAAACTTTGCTAGAGAATTGGCAAGATGCCAGGAAATTGCTTCTCCTTCACGGTCAGGGTCCGTCGCGAGTAAAACTGTATCAGCTTTTTTCGCAAACTTTTTAAGTTCGTTTAAGACCTTGGCCTTTCCACGAATAGTAATATATTCAGGTTCAAAATTGTGATCGACATCAACGGCCATACGTGACTTTGGAAGATCAATGATATGCCCTCGCGATGAAGAGATTATATAGTCTTTACCAAGATACTTTGTTATTGTTTTTACCTTTGTAGGTGACTCCACTATGACCAACGTCTTTTTATCCATATTCGATCCTGTGAGTTTTTATTAAATGGTTTTTCATTTTTATCAGATCATCGAAATGCTTTGTTGCCTTAAACCAGTTATTTCTCAGCATAAACAGTTAGGCAGCCTGACATTTTTTCGACAATAATAATCATTTTAATAGAAGAAACCAAGACAATTAGACTAAGGGAACAAAGAGTATGGATTTGTCAAACAATTTGCGGGTTACAACGGAAAGTTTTAATAGCGTGTTATTTTCCGGTTAATGGCATAATACGGTTAGCCGTTCTTTTTATATAATTTTCCAGCTCAAATTCAAGAAGAATCTCACTCACACGAGCCGAAGAGATCCCCGTTAATCTTACAAGTTCATCACAGTCGCTCACCCCGTCACAGATAAACTGCGCAAGACTCTTTCCGTCCCTGGAAAGTTTATTCATATCAATATTCAATAACAGGTCGGCTGTTATATCATTTTTTTTTCCGATAACCGTATCAAAATTCAAATTGCTCTGTAAAATTCTTTCTGCAGGTTTATTTTCCGGTGATAGTTGAGATTCTTCAATATTACTTATAGTATCACCTGAAATGCTAAAAATCTGTTCATGACTCATTAAAGCAATCGCGCCCTGATTTATAAGGTTAAGCGATCCATAATAGGAGCTATCATACGGATAACAGGGAGTCACAAATAGATCACGGTTCTGCTCTATCGCGCATCTCGCCGTTATCAATGCACCACTATTTATACCGGCCTGTACTACTACTGTTGCTTTGCATAAACCACTTATTATTCTATTACGTCGCACAAAGGTCCACTTCATCACACCAATTCCCGGAGGATGTTCTGAAATAAGCGAACATTGCGGAGTCTCTTTTATTTTTTTGAATAGATCCCTGTTTTCACCGGGATAATACTTATCTAATCCGCATGCTGTAACAGCAATTGTCGGAGCATGATATTGAAGAGCCGCGACATGAACGCTACGGTCGATTCCCCTGGCAATACCGCTAACAAGCGCATGATTATACCCGGCAATCCCGCAACAGAGTCTTGCTGTTACATCCTCGGACTTATTATTGCTATTTCGGCTTCCCACAATGGCTATGGCCGGTTTCGCGCAAAATTCTCCCTGCCTGTATAAAACCAGTGGCGGATCAGTAATACGGGACAGCAGAAGGGGGTACTGACTGCTTGTCATTGGAATGATATCTACACCGATTTTGGCACAACGATTTACAATTTTATCAGCAGCCTTGAACACATCGGCACCGTAAATTTTCTTTATATGAGCAACGCAATCCCTATGCTCGGGTCTAACATCCTCAAAGATGGCTTGTGCTGAACTATATTCCAATCGAAGCAGAGTTTCACGGTAAACAGGAGCAGAAAGCAGGGAAAGAAGCAGCAGATAATACGAGCCGCTATTGGTCATCTGCTGCACCCGAGGCAAGCTCGCGGGTAATACGATTAATATTGGACATAACGTCATTTTCGAAACGTGTTCGTGCATCGGAATCAAGATTTAGATCTTCCATCAGTGACTGATATACAGAAAGTGACCCATTTCTGTTTCCATCTTCATAAAGCATTCGACCGCAAGCCATTCTGGCTTCATAATAATCAGGTTTTTTTTGGATTAGTTTTTTTATCAATTCGATTCCGGCCTTTTTATCATCTTTTTCAAAAAACAGAACAAGAGACAGCCCGTACATAGCATCATGATTATCCGGATTTTTCTCAAGTGCAAGTTTATAATGGTACACGGCTTTATCAAAATCAGAATTATTGTCAAGTTCACGCCCACGGTTAGAATATGAAACGGCAAGACGTCTATGAATATCGTGAGCAGCATTACCAAAAGAGATAGCTTTTTCCAGATTTTCTATCGATAACTCCCAGTTTTTTCGTAACATAAACGCCACACCGAGAGCCTCATAAATATCCGCCAGAGAATCACCAGCTTCAATCTTTCTGTTAATTTCGGATTCGTGCCCTTTCACACGATCCATAAGCTCTTTGATATCCTCGGTCTGTTCACCAGTTGTGACAACACGTACGGATTTTAATGTAAAAAGATCAAAAAACTCTTCACGGCTGCATCCAGCCATAAGTGCTGAAGTAATTAGAATCATGATTACCGCCTTTTTTTTAAAGTTCATATTCTAATACTCACTTAACGAAGTTTTTTGTTAATTTTTTTTGGTGTAAAACTAACTTTTCTAAGTTTTTTGTTATAAATCTCTATAAAACGGCTTGTCTCTTCAATAATAACGTCATCCGATACCAATAATAGAGGTGAACAGCTGCAATTATTAATATATACTGAATATTTTTGACACTGTATCTTCTCCAAAAGATCGTAATTACCCTCTTCACCTGCAAACACGGAAAAATCTGTCTCTAGAATCGCGCAAGTCTCTGCCATGTTTGCTGCAGGAACCGCGTCATCGGATCCCCGCAAAGACTCTGTACATAGCGCGGCTCCTTTCATTTTGTCACCAATAGATACAATATAACGGGTGAAATACTTGTTGTCGATTAGTCCCCTGCCCGCAACAATAGAATAGTTATTCTCGATATTTTTAAAACAAACCTGTTGAACCTCTTTGGGAAAACGGAAGGCAAAGTGATCAACTTTTGCGATATTTTGTGCATGAGTCTCGGTATCAGAGGGACATGCCCTGATGAATATCATCATTCCCGGACGCATTACTTTTTTGCGGTAATATCTGAATCGAAAAAGAGGCTGGTACATTATCTGTTCGCCGTCTTCCAGGCGTATATCACAGACGTCATACACGGCTGAGAAATCACGCATTAGGGACTGTGTCATGTATTGTACCAGAAAATCGTGATGAAGACTCATTATTATCAAGGGTTTATAAGAATCAAGAATAGATTGAAATAACGGCAAGGGGTCAGTCTGACCGTTTAAAAAACGGTTATCAGCAGTAATTACATTATCAAAAGAGTTAAGAATTTCTTCTGGTACACGCCGGTCGCGGGAAAAAAAAATACAACACGACTTTACCCGGTTCTTTTTCGCGAAAATCTGTGCATGAGTTGAAAAATTACGGTAAAGAGAAGGACGTTTTCTAAATCTGTCATCAGCTACAGCAAGAACAACGGTCATATATTGAACATACCCTGCGAATCCATGGTGGCCACAAGTGAAGCTGCTTTATCGTCGGTATCACCGGAATAGTTCTCGTGTTTGACAATTTCAGAAGCTGATACAGCAGCAAACGGCTCTTCTTCACGGCAATTTTTATAAACAGGGCTGATATACTCATCGCAGCAGGCAAGACGATCACGAAGTGTAGGATAACGGAGTTTTTTTGCCGAACGCAATGAAACAACCATTGTCTCTACTTCTAATCCCTTATCACAACCGTTTTTAAATGATTCGAGATGGATATGACCGCTGTCGAACGAGATGGATTTTATTTCGGAATGATAAGGAAGGGATTTGTTCAAAGCTATAAGCATTGGAATACTGTTTGTACAACATGTTTCACAATGATAACCAGCAAGCACTATATCGCCCTCTCCCGGATTAAGGGCATCAGCAAAGATGGAGGCGCGTTCAAAAGGATCAAATGTATAGGTGGAATTTATCCATTCGATGCTGTCACACCCAAGAGCTCTAACCTCATCATAAATAGATTTACGCTCGAATGAGTCAAGCAAAACCGCTTTGACCGGTATATCGTACTCGTCCTTAAGACTAAGTGCGGCTT
Source organism: Spirochaetota bacterium (assembly GCA_016934935.1). Lineage (GTDB taxonomy): Bacteria > Spirochaetota > UBA4802 > UBA4802 > JAFGJZ01 > JAFGRW01. The sequence continues at coordinate 46,333 of JAFGRW010000105.1, forward strand.
CGAGAGCGTAAGCCGAACTCGCATCCAGACGAACAGGGCAATCCTCGTAATTAAATCTACCATTTACTAGTTCGACACAATCAGGCTCAGGTATGGTTTCAAGACAAACAAAAATTTCCATAGCATTAATCCTTATTTACACAAGCGTGTCATATATATTTTCGGCATGTTTTCTTTACAAGTTTAATATTGATAAATTTTAAAAAAATTTCATTTAGAACACGAACAGTACAAAACTCTCTTTTTTATTGAACCTAGCAGAGTTTGTCCCCCCATTTTAACTTTTGACGTAAAATTGAGTAATATCCACGAGAAGGCGCCTTAACCAGTTGTATATATTTATCCGAGAGTGTAACCTGAACCCTCTCTTTGCCTCCAAGGGCAAGGGAACATTGTCCATCAACCATGCTATGCAAGTCACTCTCTTCGCTTTCGGCATAAAGCTCTATAATATCACTTCCAGGAACAACTATCGGGCGCGCATTCAAATTATGAGGCGCAATAGGAGTTATAACCACAGCATCAAGTCCCGGTTTGACAATTGGCCCGCCTGTAGAAAAGGAATAGGCTGTGGATCCCGTAGGAGTAGCTATTATCACACCGTCTGCCCTGTAAGTGTTTACATACTCCCCATTCGAAGTTACCACAATGCTGACCATCCTCGCGTGAAGTCCACACTTGGCTACAACAAAATCATTAAGAGCATAATAGCTTGAGCCAGCCGCCCTTATCTCGAGAAAACGTCTATTTTCTGTGCTATAGTTTTTTTCTACTATACTGCGAACTGCAAATCTGGCCTCATCAACCCTGACATCTGTTAAAAAACCCAAACTCCCCATATTAACTGCAAGAACCGGTTTAGGTTGTTCAATAATATATTTTGAAAAATTTAATAGTGTTCCATCACCGCCAATAACAACAAAAAAATCGGCATCCTCTATAGAATCAACAGTCGAAACCGACTCTTCAACAAGACACGATTCAAACTGCTGCCTGAAATTGACAGCCTGTTCCTTATGCGGATTGTGGTAAATGTATGTTTTTAAATTCCGCATCAGCATGAGGTTCCTGTTAAGCTGTTTTTATGAGACATAACATTTCCCTTTTTATATGTCAAAGGTTTTTTGAAACAGATTGCAAAAGATTACAAATGGATTTAAAACAAACACAGAGACATATCATGAAAGGCTACCCGTTATTTCAAGAAGATAAATATTACAACTGAAATGTTTTCCGGATTAAAGATTTTTTTGCAACCCTATTGCAGCAGTAGATGTCCATACCATTGAATTGTGACTGTTAAATTTACAAACTGATAATACAGCTTTTACCGGCTCTGGTTATTTTTAATTTGATGAATCAAGCCAATTTAATAACCTCAGCCGTTATCAGTTACCAGGAGATAATCATGCAACCAGATACATTTAAAGCAATGATACAGAACCGTTATGCAAATCTTGAGAATATGGTCAAAGCATTATTGCGTCGTAGTTTTGAAACTTCGGTCACTGATAATCTTGAAAAGTATGGTCTCGAAGAAAAAAACGAAATAATAAGACTGTACAACGGGATGACAAGCGACCTGCAGAACAACCTGAAATCCATATACAACGATTTCATGCAAAAAATCGATAATGTAATACAAAACGCTGTAAAAACCTCTGAAAACAACTACAAAATAGCCTGCTACTCGAATGATATTTTCTTCAACGATAACAGTTTTGGAGACACCGGGTCTTCGGAGCCAGAAGAATAGGGAAATCTCCCTATTCTCACTCATAAAAAAAAATAATTTGACACTATTTCGACTGCTTTAATAAGTTTACCTTTCGTGTTATAAATGATTATTTGAAACATACCCTTACCGTATGGGGTACCTGTTTATCTTGATAATTACCTGCTTATTGTTAAAAACTACTTAAATGAGGGATAGCTGCATGAAAGGTGCGCGCCAGGTCGTAGAAAGTCTGATCAAAGAGAATGTGGAGATTATGTTCGGATACCCGGGGGGGGTTCTGATACCTATTTTTCATGAACTTCATGACAGTCCGATAAACTTCATACTGACACGTCACGAACAGGGAGCAATACACGCTGCTGACGGTTACGCAAGAGCTACAGGCAAACCGGGAGTATGCATAGCAACATCCGGACCAGGTGCAACTAACCTTATAACAGGGCTGGCAAATGCTCATATGGATTCTATTCCACTCGTTGTAATAACCGGTCAGGTTTCCACAGACATGATAGGAAACGACGCTTTCCAGGAAGCCGATGTTACAGGAATTACACGCCCCGTCACAAAACACAACTACCTTGTACAGGATATTCATGATCTTGCACGCATAATCAAGGAAGCATTCTATATTGCGACCACAGGCCGTCCCGGCCCGGTACTGATCGATATACCTGTAAATATCTCTAATTCAGATTGCGAATATGACTACGATAAACCTGTGGACATCCGGGGATACAAACCTGTTTACGAAGGTCATCCGATGCAAATCAAAAAAGCCGCACAAATGATTAAAAAATCCAAACGCCCTGTGATTTATTCCGGCGGTGGAGTAATTCTTGGAGACGCTTCCAAAGAACTTACTGAATTTGCGCGCAAAACCGGAATACCTGTAACAACCACTCTTTTAGGTTTGGGAGCTTTTCCGGAAACCGACGAGCTATCGCTTGAGATGCTCGGAATGCACGGCACATATTACGCGAATCATACTGTAAATGAATCGGATCTTCTTATTGCCGTCGGAGCAAGATTTGACGATCGGGTAACCGGCAAAATATCAGATTTTATTCCAAATGCCAAGGTAATACATATAGACATAGATCCTGCTTCTGTTTCGAAAAATGTGGTTGTAGATATCCCAATAGTTGGAGATTGCAAACATATTCTACAAGAACTTATAAATATCGTTGAGAAACCGGATATCGCTCCCTGGATTCAGGAAGTCAAACAGATGAAAGCCACACATCCCCTCTACTATGATACTGAAAGCAAAAAGCTTAAACCGCAATACGTAGTAGAGCGTATCTATGAAATTACAAAGGGTGACGCGGTAATCACTACCGAGGTTGGACAGAATCAGATGTGGGCAGCTCAGTTTTATAAATTCAGCAAACCTAGAACATTTATATCTTCCGGTGGTCTGGGTACTATGGGCTTCGGATTGCCGGCTGCCATAGGTGCGCAACTTGGAGTTCCTGATAAACGGGTCATAAACATTGCCGGTGATGGTTCCATTCAAATGAACATACAAGAGCTTATAGTTGCTGTTCAGCACAGACTGCCAATTGTTATAGCTATTCTTAATAATGGATTTTTAGGAATGGTACGTCAATGGCAGCAGCTATTCTACGACAAAAGGTATTCACAAACCTGTATAAAGTGTGCTCCTGACTTTGTTAAACTGGCAGAAGCTTATGGCGCGTTAGGTATACGTGTAGATAAAAAAGATGATGTTGATGAAGCCATAGAGAAAGCCCTCTCTATAACGGATCGTCCTGTAATAATTGATTTTACCGTGGAAAAAGAGGAAAACGTTTATCCCTTTGTTCCTTCGGGTAAAACAGTAAAAGAAACAATTTTAAGGGAGCTTGCTTAATGGAACAATATGTACTGTCGGTTAAAGTCGAAAACAGATCGGGTGTGCTGGCAAGAGTTGTTGGCCTTTTCTCGGCACGCGGTTACAATATAGATTCACTTTCCGTAAGTAAAACAGAAGATAGCGAAGTTTCGGTTATAACAATTGTCGTTCACGGTAACGACCGTGTAATTGAACAGGTAAAAAAACAGCTGAACAAACTGATCGATGTTATCAAGGTTTATGACCATACAAATATTCCCGCAGCTCAGCGCGAAATCGCAATAGTAAAGATTCAGCTAACACCTGTGAAACGCGTTGAAGTTTTTCAGATCGCTCAGACATTTGGTGCCGAAATCATTGATATTTCTCAAAAGTCACTCTCTTTACAGGTTGTTGGTCACCCGACAAAAATAGAAAACTTTATAGATATCATCCGCAATTACGGAATCAAAGAGCTTATACGAAGCGGTCGTGTCTCTTTTGCTCGTGACCGCGCGTAATATCAGATGCCAATAGAAAGTATAACCGTAAACGAAAAACTTCTAGCTTATATAACTTCGGTTTCACTTCGTGAAAACCATTTTTTAGAGATGGTGCGTAAACGAACTGAGACTCATCCTTGTGCCAAAATGCTCATTACTCCTGAACAGGCTCAGTTTATGACAATGCTTATTAAACTAATAGGCGCAAAAAAATGTCTCGAAATCGGCGTCTTTACCGGTTATTCGACACTTGCAACTGCCTTGGGACTGCCGGAAGACGGCAAGATTATAGCTATTGACCGATCACGCGAGTGGACATCCCGGGCGCTTCGTCACTGGCAAGAAGCCGGAGTTGATGATAAGATAGAACTGCGTGTTGGAGAAGGAATGGTTCTTATTCCGGCGCTTATAGATGAAGGTCACACAAACACATTTGATTTTATTTTTATCGATGCGGATAAAAAAAATTACGAAAACTACTATCAGATGGCAGTAACACTGTGTAAACCGAACGGACTTATAATGGTCGACAATACTCTTTGGCGTGGTTCGGTAATACAAAAAGATACAGAAGACCTGTCAGCCAAACAACTAAAATCATTCAACAGGATGGTTTTTGAAGACAACAGGGTCGATATAACAGTTTTACCCATGGCAGACGGTATACATCTGATACGTAAAAAAGGAGAAGCCGATGAGCTGGATATATGAAAAAAATTTCGAAGTCCGGGATTACGAATGCGACCTGCAGGGTATTGTAAATAATGCCGTATACCAAAACTATCTTGAACATACCCGTAATTCGTTTCTTAAAGAAAAAGGTCCGGATCTTAAGGCTCTTCACGATCAGGGAATTGATGCGGTTGTTGCCCGTATCGAAATAGATTACAAGTTTCCGTTAAGGGCATCTGACAATTTTTTCTGTCGTCTGGCTGTCAAACGAGACGGTGAACTCAAGCTTGTCTTTAACCAGGAAATTGTACTGAAAGACAGCCAAAAACTTTGCGCCAGAGCAAAAGTAGTTGTTGTTTGCCTGGAAAATGGAAAAGTGAGTATGCCGAAGGTCATTATAGATTCGTTTAGTGAATTTCTCGAATAAGTAATTATGAAATTCTAAAAGAGTGTCGGGTTTTCAGGCGATGAATAGGGCTGTATCAGACCAGGATGATTGTTTGAAACCTTATTGACTTCTGGAGATACCTCTACGGATTCGAGTTTAATATTCCTGCCAAGGTTCAATAAATTATTACTATTGATTTCACATTCAAGCCAGCTTTTCTCCTCATCTGGTCTCAAAATCAAGGGCATACGATCATGTAGCCTGCTGACTTCCTCATCAGCGGGTCGTGTAATTATCGTAAAACAGTATATACCCATATTATCTTCACCAGGTATATAATCCCATAGCCCTGCCAGAGAAATTATTTCGTCTTTTGTTGTGAACAGAAATGGTCTTTTGTTGCGACCTTCACGCTTCCACTCATAAAATCCGCTTACAGGTATAATACAATGTTTTCTCCCAATCAAATTTTTAAACATTTTCTTTTGTTCCAGGGTCTCGGCACGGGCATTTATATTATTATAAGCCGGCCTATTTTTCCCTGGTACAGAAAGTTCCAAGCCCCACCGATAAAATGATAACTTTTCTCTGTCTGCCGAAGATATAACAGGTAAAATCTGTGCGGGTGCGGCATTATATGTGGGGTTAAAAAGCGAAGGTACGGATATACCGTACCGCTCTTCGATTACTTTTGAGGTATGAATAAAACAGAAACGTCCACACATCTATCAGGAAACTTCCGCGTTTGCCCTGTTCTCCTCAAACCCTGCATACCAGAGTACTTCTTCAGGGGAGAACTTATCAACTATACCGATATTGCAATAATAGTCTTTCAAAATCTTTAGATGCAGAATCTCCTGTTCTTCTTCAGAATAGTTTTCAGTACTATTCAGAATAATTTCGTTACTGGTTTTTTCGACCCACTCAAAAAAATCAGCACTGTGCTCACAAAATATCTGATATCCGCTCATAATATCAAACTTTATTGTATCAACCACTTTTCGTAACTCTTCATCCGAATAGCGTACAGCATCAAATACAAGCTCACTCTGAAAGTAGTCACCCCATGTAATTACTTCCGGTTCCACGCCAAAACGGTCAAGTAAAGACGCCACGGTCTTTTCTCCAATATATCCCTTGGTAGCGACGCGATCAACAAATTCCTTTAATTCGATAAGCATATTCACTTTATGCATATTTATGCGTCCCTGGTTTACAAAGGGTAAAACACTGTCACTTAATAGACGTTTCATATTATTTGCTCCGGTTCATAAAATATCAAAAACTAAAAATAAAAAAAATACATTGTTCTGGTTCGTCTTTTTATAAATATCGGAGCTTTACCCTATTCCATTAGAAAATATTGCTTAAAGACAATTTTTATGACTTCTTTTTTTATTTTTTTGTAATCAAGGTCGATACTGTTAATGTATGTATGTATTTTAATCAGCAATGTTCAATCAAACAATATAAAAATACCATTGACGTAATTGAGTGCAAAATAATATCAAGTACAAAGTAAGTTTCAATTTTTACTTATGAAACAAAATTCTGAATAAAAATTCACCGAGGACAAATGGCTCAAGGGCACTTTAAAGTAGAGAACTACCACCCTAATTCGTTTATCATCGTTGAAGGCAAACAGAGCGCGGGAACCTTTTTCATAATTCTTAAGGGTCGCGTTAAAATCAACAATCAGAATCCTTCAATTGCCGACAGAAACAACAAAATTCTGGACCCAGGTGATTTTTTCGGTGTTATTTCATGTATGAGTACACATGCTCGTATAGAAACCGCAGTTTCACTTGAAATGGTATCTGTAATTGTGGTACGCAGGGAACAGTTTGGCGAGCTTATTCAACGTAACCCCGATATCGCCATGAAAATAATCCGCTTCTTTTCGCGTCAGTTACGCTTTTTTGATAACTCAATAACAAAACTGACTCTTAAGGATCAGGCGGAGGAAAACCCGGAACACCTTTATCAAATAGGTGAATATTATCTGGTCAAAAGGGCTTTCAATCATGCAGCCTATGCTTTTCAACGCTACCTGCAATACTGCCCAGCCGGTAAAAACTCTGAACGATCGCTACACCGTTTAAAACAGCTTAAAGCGCCTTTTAAAGCACCTGAACCACCTCCGACCAAAGGGCTTACACGCACATATAAAGATAACACCATGATTTTTTGCGAGAACGAATTCGGTTTTGAACTGTTTATCATACAATCCGGACAGGTAAAGATAACAAAGGTTGTTGATGAAGAGATACTTTTGGCCATGCTCAAACCCGGTGACGTATTTGGTGAAATGGCATTACTGGATAACAGGCCTCGAAGTGCGTCTGCTATAACTTTTGGTGATGTTGCCGTTATGGTAATCAATAAAGACAATTTCGAAACAATGGTAATATCACAACCGCAGCTTGCAACTCGACTAATAGTGTTACTTAGCGAACGGATATGGACCGCGAAACGACAGCTTGAGAATCTTACCATCAATGACCAGATAGGAAGGGCTTATGACATTTTGCTCATCCAGTTAGAAAAACAAAAGATTCAAATTCGCCCAAAGCAGCCGCACAACTTCCAATTTGGTGTCAATGAGCTTACAAACATGATTGGTGCCACAAAAAAACAGGCTGATGCCTTGATGGTTCAGCTTTTTGCGGAAAAGATAATTACCATTGACGAGGGCAAATTAATATGTAATGATATCTTCGAACTGGAAAAAACTGCCCGTTTTTATCTCAAGAAATCAGCTCTGGAACGCAAACGTGAAGCCAATAAAAATTCTTAAAGCCTTTTTTCTGGTAAAAATATCTGCACTTCTTATACTCCTTTTTTTGATTACCTTTGTACTCCTTTTTTTGTTCTTCTTCCCGGAGGAGAAGGTAATCTCAATTATAAATCAAAACGCAGAAAATGTGCTTCAACGATCAATCGAAATTGACTCTATAAGCTACAGTCTTCGGGGTGTAAAACTTACCGGTTTTAAGATTATAGATCCTGAAACAGAAACACCTCTTTTTACCGCTAAAAGCGTTCAGATTACTTTTGCTCTTGCGCCCCTTTTCCGAAGGCAGTTACAGCTTCAAGACCTTTATGTAGAAGAACTTAATTTTTCTCTCGATTATAGTAACGGTAGATATAATATTGAAAATTTGATCGAAGATATCAAACTTGGCAGCACAAAATCCGGTGGAAATTTTACATCCCGATTGCCCGACATACATCTCAAGGAATGTACCATTGAAGTTGCCAATACCAGTGATTTTCTTGCGCCTCTCAAGGGAACCTACATAATTGACGGTTCGATATTTCTCGAAAATGGATCCGAACCAGTATTCGACTCTTTTATTATTACCCTACCTGCGCAAAGAGGCAAAATTGAAACCGATTTAACAGTAAATCTTGAAGGTGACTCGTTTAATCTCACCGGAAAGGCAAATCTGGATGAAGTTAACCTTAGTTGGATTTATCTCTTTGGAGCTCCGAATCCGCCGCAACTTCCATACCGCGTCACCAGCGGAACAATCGAAAATCTAGTCATAACTTCTGAATATACAGAAGGTGATATTGGTAAGCTTACATGTACTCTTAACACCGGCGATTTGTTACAAGTCAAAGGCGGTCACTGTCGTGTTTACCATTCGCCGAAGGTGCTTGTTTTGGACCAAAACAACGGGCAAATTGGAAACAGCGGCTCTTTCTTTGTGCAAAACCTAACTGTAGGTATTACAGAAGATTACTCATCATTTAATATTTCAGCCGAAGATACAGCCTTGGAAAAAATTTCCGTAATGATCCCCCCCATTGAGGATATGCCACTTCATGGTAAACTTAACGGTAAACTTCAATACGACGGAAAACTTTTTAACGGAACTGTAAAAATATCAAACGGAGGTTATGGTAAAACCCTTCAAGGTGTTAACGGTTCTTTTAGCGTAGTCAATAACCGGTTTAGACACGAGAATATCAATGTTTTGATTATGAATCAGCCGGTGGTTATTTCCGCTGCATCTACAAGTTCTTCGTTTGATAATTTTGCCATTAATGTAGTTTCTGACAAATTTATCATCGATACCGAATCAGAAACAGGTCTTAACCTGCCCTTTCTAAAAAACACAAACATCAATGGCGTTATAGAGGCTAAGGAGATTATCGTAAACGATATTATTTTAAACAACACTTCCATTGGCTACTCCCTGGGTAATAGCACTATCATTGTACAGCGATTTAAAACAAACTTTTTTAACGGTTTGTTAACAGGTCGTGCTCAAATAAATCAAGCCACTAACGGAATCAAAACCGAATTGGATATAAACTTCTCTAATATCCAATTACAGAATCTTCACAATTGGGCAGATCAAATAAAAAATAGATTTTTCGGTATTGCATCCGGAAGAGTTAACCTGGTAGTAATGAACTCAAACAGTAAAGCTTCTGTTAAAGAAGGGAATTTAGTAATAAGAATAAATAACGGAAAACTCATAAACACGGGTATTCAGGACAGTTTCGGCCTCATATTAAAGCCTTTACGTTATAAACTGAAAGATCTGGAATTTAAAGAGATGTTTGCAAATATCGAAATAGATAACAACGGCTACTCATTTAATACATTTATGTTTAATTCTCCTGACATAAGGGCGTCTGTAAACGGAATGATCAATCACGAAAATGTGGCCAACCTTAATATCACATTGCTTTTTAACACAAACTTCATACAGGACGTTCCAAACTTCGCCTATCCGCAGTTTTCAAAATACAAAAAAGGCAGTTGGTATATAATTCCTTTGAAAATAAACAATAAAGATATAACTGAAAATACTGAAGTAACCATCAGTGAATAATCATTTCTATTATACTTGACCTTCATCACAGGCATTCATAATATGCCACCGTATTCATTTTAATGATCCACTTCAAACAGACTGGATTGTTCACACTAACATAATTGTTCTATTCTATTATACATATTGGAGAAAATGTAATGATAATACTCGTAATTAATTGCGGCTCATCATCTATTAAGTTTCAGCTTTTTGATATGCCCACAAAAAAAGATATGGCTAAAGGGCTTATCGAGCGAATCGGTGAAGATGATGCTAAAATCACCTATAAGTACAATGGTGAAAAACATGTTGAGGTACTGCCGATTAAAGATCACAAGGCCGGCCTCGCAAAACTTGCACAGATGATTACCGACGAAAAAACTGGGGTAATCTCTTCTTTATCAGAGATCGAAGCAGTAGGCCACCGAGTTGTTCATGGTGGAGAGTGTTACAATTCAAGCGTCTTGATAGACGAAACCGTAATAAAGGGAATCGACGAGTGCGCAGAACTTGCTCCACTGCATAACCCGCCAAACCTTATGGGCATTAACGAAGCGATGTCAATGTTTCCCGGTGCGAAAAACGTAGCTGTTTTTGATACAGCTTTTCATCAGACTATACCTGATTACGCATTTACCTACCCTCTCCCTCATAAATATTACGAAGATTACAAAGTCAGAAGATATGGTTTTCACGGAACTTCACACGCCTATGTAACCGAAAGATCGGCCGAACTTTTGGGAAAACCTGTTGATCAGGTTAATCTGATTACCTGTCATCTTGGCAACGGATGTTCGATCACTGCCGTAAAAAACGGCAAGTCTGTTGATACCTCTATGGGACTGACCCCGCTAGAAGGGCTAGTGATGGGAACAAGAAGCGGTGATATAGACCCGGCAATACTGTTTTATTTGGCAAAAAAAGAAAATTTAAAAATGGAAGATTTTGACCGTATACTTAACAAAGAATCCGGACTTCTTGGTATTAGCGGCATATCTAATGATCAACGCAATCTCGAGGATCTTCAGGACACAAACGAAAGGGCAAAACTTGCGCTGGATATTTTTGATTATAAACTCAAAAAATATATCGGTTCTTATATGGCTGTACTAAACGATGTAGATGCTATTGTCTTTACTGGCGGGATCGGAGAAAACGGTTCCCTGACCCGGGGTAAATCTTGTAGTGGCCTTGAAGCTCTCGGAGTTCAAATTGATGACAGGAAAAACGAAGAGACTATTCGCGGCAAAGAGGGTGAAATTTCCAAACCTTCAAGCAAGGTGAAAATTCTTGTTGTTCCAACCGACGAAGAGGGTCGTATTGCGAGTGATACCTATCAGCTTGTTAAGTGATTATTATAAGGCCGGTTACATAAACCGGCCGTTTTTCAAATTAATTATTATTAGTGAACTTCCATCAATCACCCTCACTTCTTGTTATAACATCTATTAACCAGTTTTCAGAGCTCTACTTGAACACTTCATAAACAGCATCGGCATATTTCTATTTGTAAAAAATTTCGCTAATCAAACCGAAACGGTCTTATCTCCCAATAATCCAAATTTTGCCAAACTCCGACTTAATATGTTGACCTCTTTAAAGAGATTTTATAGATTCTGATAATTAAAGTAAAGGGCATTTCTAACTGGAACATCGTCAACTTTAATTGTTAGAGATTACCTATAAACAACAGGTCTTTTTTATTATGGATAAGAAACAGAAACAGCTGAAAAAAGGTGAGCGGACCAGGAAGATGATTCTTATGAGGGCGGGTACACTTTTCGCACAGAAAGGATATCATGCTGTATCAATAGATGAGATTATAGACGGTCTGGGAATAGCTAAAGGAACGATGTACCAATACTTTGACGGCAAGCTGGGTCTTTTAAAAGATCTGTTGAAATTTTGCCGAACAGAAATAGATTCTGTATTCGAATCTATTTCTGTTGAGCACAACGACTGCCGATCCGTAATACGAGAAGCATACTTCAAGCTTAACAGACTCTATTTTAACACTTTTGATATGATCAATTTAAACATGAGTAGTGGCAATATCATTACAGATGAGAGCCATAAACAAATTGCCTTTTATCTGATGGATCACTTCGTTAATCTACTCTCCCCCTTTAAAGAAGAGTTTCGTATCCGTCAAGACGAGATGCCCTTTGTTGTATTTTTACAAGGAGAGCACATTCGGGGATATCTTCGTTACAACTTTGGACAGAGCGGAGCAGAAGATAAAGATATACATGAATCGATAGATTTTGCTCTCGATATTCTTCAAAACGGTATATTTTCAAATAAAAAAAAATAATGATCTGATAATTTATAACTAAAGCAAAATATTTTGACAACCTTTAAATAATTTATTGACAAAACTGAACTTTCAGTTTTACTAATTGAATCTTATCATACTCTTGGAGGAATTATGAAATTCAGGGATTTTGACAATAGGCACCTGACAACACTAGAGCTCTCAATTTGGGTAATTTTACTTGCTGCTGGGTTATTTATGCTAATATTTGGAATAACTCACGAAGGCATCTGGTACGACGAGTCGTATTCCATCGCGGCAGTAGACAATACTTTTATCGATCTTGTTGGTATGATCGGTCGAGACAGCCATCCTCCGCTCTATTTCGTAATGCTAAAGATATTTGTTACAATATTCGGAAAATCAATACTGACACTTCGCCTTTTTTCGGCCCTTTCCATCTTCAGCATGGGAGTACTCGGATTTACACATATAAGAAAATTAATATCAAACCGTGCAGGTTTAATTTATTCTGCTATGATTTTTTTAACACCTGTTTCGGTTTTCCAGGCTCAAGAGACAAGAATGTACGCTTTATGCGGAGCATTTGTCATGGCAGCCATGATACTTCTTTTTTACGCAATCAATCAAAACAGCTTTAAAACCTGGATTGCAGGATCCTTAGCAGCTTACGCAGCCGCACTTACCCACTATTACGGATTGATTGCTGTAACAATACTTTATGCTCTTCTGCTTGGCTATTTTATTATCTGCAATAGAGACCTTGTTAAACGCCTTGTTATAACCTGCATTCTTCTTGTTCTATTTTATTCTCCTGTTTTTTATATGCTGGTTTATCAAACATCGAGAATTTCAAAGGGATTCTGGATTGACCCAATCTCTATATCAAGGGCATTATCTCTTTTTACTTATTATTTCGGTTATAAATTCGAAATGCCTTTCACCGTCTTCACTACAATCGCTTCTATACTGGCCGTTGTATTTTTATGTTTAACCATTTTTTCATTTTATAAAAACCGCAAACAAACCGATTATTTTGCTGTTATCTCCATAATACTCTTTTTTCTGACAATTCTTGCCGGCTTTGTTTTAAGTGCTGTTTTCAGACCGATCCTTATCAGTCGCTATATCACAGCAGTCTTTGGTCCTTTTCTATTTGCAATGGCATACGGAATAAACTCTTTAAAAAAACCGGAACTCATTGCAAGTTCTATTATACTATATATTATCGCTACATCGCCGGTTCTCTACGGCATCTATTCTAATAACTTTAATGGACCTATGAACACAGTATACGATTCAATAAAGGGCGAAGTGAATAAAGATGATATTTTTATTCACGGCAGTGAACATACTTTTGGAACCTTTTATGTCTATTTTCCCGGCAACAAGCATTTCTTGTATATTCCGGATGATCACAATCCCTATTCAAACTATGAAGTATTTAAGTTAAACGGAGATTACGGGGTCAATTTCAACAAGTACCTGGATATGGCAAAGACCCGTGTCTGGCTGACAAACCGACCCGGTGACCCAACAAATCTTTCAGCGGTCGAAATACTGAAACATCCGCATATGAAAAGCGAATGCGATGTTTCAAGATTCAATACGAAAATGGGCTGGTACGAGGTAGAGCTGAGTTCATTTAGCTATACACATAAAAAAGATCCATCTGATTCACCCAGTTTCGGCGATCTTAAAATTACCGTTACAGGAATACGCGGTAATGATCCTATATATTGTGGTTTTTTTAACAGTGAACCACTCAATTCTGAGAACGTTATGACAAAAGTCAAAAGTACTCCCATGGATGGAGAGGCAGCAATATTCATACGCGGGTTAAAATTCGGCAGGTACGCCATATTCGGATGGCAGGATCTGAATAATGATATAAGATGGAATTCTGAAGCAGAAGGTATTGTTATCTTTGGAAAATCACCAAAAAAATTTGGTGATGCGCTTTCACTTGATGAAAACGGATTTGATTTTGATGAAAACAACATTGAGCATACCATCGAGATCCGGTATCCATGATATTTTTTTCATTTAATAAAAAGCGATGACATAGTGTATCGCTTTTTATTTATATAAATTCTGGAAGACAACGGATCAAAAGACTTAATAATTTTAGAGTCCGATTAAAAATAGGTTTTTTGTAAATACTCAGTATAAAATTTCAATCAATATAATCAAAATGAATCAGCTCTGACTCTTTACCGGATTTTTCTTTATAAACTCCAGAAAACTCTCTTGAGATAGAGGTTTGCTGTAATAATAGCCCTGTATTTCGTCACACTCTACCTGAGCAAGGTATGCCAATTGCTCTTCGGTTTCGATACCTTCGCCAATCACCTCAAGACCCAAAGAATGCGCCATGGCTATTATTGCCTTTATTATCTTGCGGTTGCTCTCATTTTCACCAATAGTCATTACAAACGAGCGGTCAATTTTGATATGCGAAATAGGGAAATCCTTTATGTAACTTAGAGAAGAGTAACCAGTGCCAAAATCGTCAATGGAAAACCTTACACCCGCCAGACTCAGCTGCTTCATCTTTATGGCTATCTCTTCGGGATCTTCGACCATTAAACCCTCTGTTATCTCTAACTCAACTCTCCCCTTTGCGGCACCGCTTTTTTCAAAAGCTTTCTCGACAATTGACAAAAACTGCTCGTCTCTAAATTGCCGCGGAGAAATATTTATGGCAATACGTATTTTGTAACCCATATCCGCTAATGATTTTTGAAAACCTAGAGCCTGATTTAACACCCAGGCCCCGATTGGAACGATAAGACTATTGTTTTCAATTATCGGGATAAATTTATCTGGCTCTACATAACCATGAGAACTTTTCCAGCGCAAAAGAACTTCCATACCGCACACTTCACCATTACGATTAATAAACGGTTGGTACAAAAGATTAAATTCACCTCTGTCCAGTGCACCTCTTAGATCCTTTTCCAAAAGAACCCTATTCACAGCTCTGATATTCATCTCGGTATTATAGAAAGAAAAGCTGTTCTTGACTTTTTTTGCGTCCCTAAGAGCAATATCACTATTCTTGATCAGATCTTCTATATCAATACCATCTTTTGGATAAACGGCTATTCCGATGCTCACTCCAATGAAAAGGCGCTCGCTATCACATATAAAAGGCTTTGCAAGTTTTCCGATAATCTTTTCAGCAACCGATGCCGCAGCATATTCATCATCAATATTATTCAGAATTACAACAAACTCATCACCACCAATACGAAAAATATAATCAGTTTCACGGATAGTGTTTGAAAGACGGTCGCTAACATAACAGAGCAGTTTATCACCAATACTGTGCCCTGCCGTCTCGTTAACATCTTTGAATTCATCAAGATCAATAAACAGGAACGCTTTCATTGACTGATAACGGTTACGCGCTGATTGAAGAAGCGAATCAGATACCGTTTCATAAAGAGCTTTACGGTTAGCTAATCCAGTTAGCGGATCGTGAAAAGCAAGGTATGACAGCTGTTCCTCTGACTGTTTCTTTTCTGTAATATCCTCTATTATTCGTATAAGTCTGAAAATTTCACCTGAGCGGTTTTTAACCGGATAGATACGGTCACGCACCCAGGCAACTTTTGCCCTGTTATAAATTCGGTATTCACACTCACTATTACGCGTTATTCGGCTAAAGTCCAAAGAACTCTTAAACAGATGACGATCGTCAAAATGAACAGCATTTTTCCATATTCCGCAATCATTATAGACCTCTTTAACCGGAATATTGAAAATATGTTTAAACAATGAATTTATATAGTAAGTCTTAACTGGCGGGTAATCCGTAATCCACACCACCTCATTCACATTTCTCGCAATAAGCTTAAGATTCTTCTGACTCTCACGTAACTCCATCAGTGTTTGATCTGTTAAACCTGCCTTATCAAAAAATGTCTTAACAAGAAAAAAGCTGTACAGCAAAAGGAATAGAATAACACCAATTGATGTGCGTGGGAAATTAATACTGGGAAAAAGGCAAACATTGTATCCATAATATAACCGCAAAACATCACTTAACGAAAAAAAAGTCAGCATAAAAACACCTGCAAACTGAATACCGCCCTCATAGTAGTTGCCAGACCTTATCAGTCTTAAAAAGAATATAAAACATGAGCTTAAGGTTAACAGCATTACAATAATGTTTCTGACATTATACAAAATACCGTATTCGTACATGCGGTAAATATTTGCGTAGGTCAATTCAGAAGGAATATTATCTGGTCGCTGTAAAAAAAGTGGATGATTAAAATATAGCAACACAGAGCTAACCAGGGCCATAGACAAACCACTGACCATAAATGTCATAAACAACCGTTTATGATATTTATTTTTAGTTTCCAGAGTAAAAAACAGATATGACACAGAAAATATCAACAACGATATAGCCACCTGCTTAATCGAATAGAACACAAATGCGTCGTTGTACGATCTAAAAAGAATTCCGTTAAAACGTATTAGCGCCTCGCAAATACTGTAAAGAGTAATATTTAGCGAAAGAACAAACGATGAACTGTAATAGTAAGAGCCGCATTTACGGTAAAAATAGAGGAACATCATGGCAAGCAAAAAGGATATGGCCGATGACACCGATGGTAATACCAGATTAATTATTATTTCCAAACTGAAGTTTTCAAACATAATCATTTATCATCGCATTATATGCAATTAATTCACATTAATGCGATACCTATTTTATATAGTATCAGATAATAGCTCTCTCTGATTAGAAATTCAAGCTTTTTCTCGCTTCCCTTAAAACGGGTTGTCGGTGTAGCCGATGGATAAACAGTCATACCGTGAAATTCGGCGATAACTGCTGCCCTTTTCAAATGGTAGGGATCGGAAACCAGCGTAAAAGTTTTTAAACCGTACTTCTCGGCAATTTTACCCGCATAAAAAATATTCTCTTCAGTAGTTCTGGATTTATTTTCTATAAGTATAAACTTCTCATTTACTCCATTTTTTATCGCATAACGCCTTGCAATAACAGATTCCCCGGGCTCATCTTCACCGCCTTTACCACCAGTGAAAATAATGTATCGGCACATACCCGCGTCATACAGACGTATTGCATGATTAATTCTCTCCTTGAATACCGGGGAGGGATTTTTCCCCCACGCTGCCGCCCCCAATACTATGACTGCATCTGTCTTGATTACAGCCTTGTCGCGAGGATATGAATAGACAGTATATACGGTATACGTAAAAAAAATCAGAGCTGCAAAAAGTAATAGCAACAAGGCAATCACGATCTGTTTAATTCTTTTTATCAATTTTGCAACGATTTTCATTTAACTTTTGCCTCACAAACCGGGCGAATAAATATAAAGAGCCAAAGAAGTCGCTCCATATACATGAACAGATTCTGTAACAAACATTTCAGGAATAGAAACCAGTTCATTTTTTGAGTGGTATTGAATAAGTATCTGGCATCCCTTATTCAGAATACCACGCCGTTCAAGCAAAGAGAGCGTTTGCCCGTATAAACTGACCTTTCCACGTTTTTTGACATAGGGCGGATCGAGGTACACCACATCAAAAATATATTCCCTTTTGAAAAGATAACGGATACAGACTTCATCAGCAAAATTTAAAATCTTTATTTTTTGGGCAATCCCGAAATTATCAGCACATCTCTTTATAAACTGATAACGCTTTTTATCTCGCTCGTTTATAACAACTTCAGCCCCTCTACTGAAGGCCTCAAACCCAATTTGTCCTGACCCTCCATAAAGATCAAGAAAGGAACATCCATTGATAACCGGACCAATAATGGAAAAAACTGACTCCTTCACTTTACCGGATGTTACGTCGGCCTGATCAAACGAGCTGTTGTTGAAAGGAATATTGCGTCCTTTGAGTAAACCGGTAACTACCCTCATCTATTCTACGGAACTGTTCAGATCGTTTAAAAATTTTTCCGGATCAAGTCCATTATTGATAATAACTCTGGAAATAGTATCTTGCGACGAGCCATGACAGCCCGCACAATACAAATCATATTTTTTGAAAACCTTACCAGCTGTACCAGGCATTTTCAGAGCCTCCTCAACTGTTGTATCAAGTTCTATTTTCATCTCGATTATCCTAATTATGGCCTGAATATACGGCACTTTTTCCCAATAATCAGATGGTGTTTAACCTGTGTCAATTGTTATTCATAACTAAACCCAAAACCGAAAAATCTTTTGAAATCATATTACGGCACACTCACTGAAACTAAGCCGAAAAAAAATCCAAAAATATATATTTTTTTTCAGCACAATAATGATTGAATTTAAAGAGTTAATAAACAGTATGAAGCTTTAAGTTTTTCGTAATATATAACAACAATTCAGTTCTTTTTATTATCTATCGAAATTATTTTCTTGCAAAAATTCAACGATATAGCAAACATGACTGCAAATAATCATCAAATGGGGAATCCAATGGCAAAATGTGAAATCTGTGGAAAATCAGTGCAGTTTGGATGCAATGTCAGCCACTCACATAAAAGAACTAACAAAATGTGGAAGCCGAATATAAAAAAAGTACGCGTTCTTCAGGCTGGAAGCAAAGTGCGCAAATATGTTTGCACTCAATGCATACGTTCGGGAAAAGTGACAAAAGCTGTATAAGCTCTCAAAACAATTCATCTATTAATGTATTAATGACAGCCGGGGATATTCCCGGCTTTCGTGTTTTATCCTTATCCACATTATCAACGGCATCAACGATTAAACCTTGACATACTCGCCATATCTTGCACTAATTACAGAAAGCTTCGGCAATTATAAAGCTCTAAACAGCAAATTCCCGGTTCGCTTAAGGCTTGTTTTCAGGAGGTTTCATGGCTGCATTAACTTATTCTCGAGAAAAACGCGGAAAATCCGTAATTGTCAAAATCGGCGGATCACTTGACGCAAAAACCGCTCCGACACTGGATAAAAAGCTTTCAGATGAAGTTGATCAGGTTCCGGAAAAACTTGTTATTTCCATGGAAAAACTAGAATATATTGCCAGTGCCGGCATGGGGACATTAATCAATTATAATGAAATAATGTCAAAAAAAGGGAAAAAACTGATTTTATGTGATCTTCCTGACAAAATTACAAAAATCATAAAGATGCTTGGTTTTATTAACTTTTTTTCAATATGCAAAACTCTGGATGACGCAGAAAATGGATAACAATCTTTTTTTGCAAAAAAAGATTAAAAGAGACCTTGATGAACTAGATAGTTTCAGAGAATCATTTCTTTATTATCTTACAGAAAACGGAATTGAGGAAGAGACTGCTTCACATTTTGAACTTTGTGCCTACGAAGTAATTGCCAATATAATAGAACACGACTCTGCAATTCCTGGATTTTGTGAAGATATTCAGGTAACCTTTTCTGCAGAAAATAATTACGGTCAAGTTATACTAAACTATAGCGGTCCCGAATTTGATCTTACTAAAAGACCCCTTCCGGATATATCTGCCCATTTCCAAGAAGGCCTCAAGCGTGGTCTTGGTATATATATTATTCATAAACTGATGGATGAAATATGGTACACTCATAATGAAGGCGAAAACAGTCTGACAATGAAAAAAAGCATTCCCGATAATAGTCGAATAAAATCAGGACAAATCCTTTAAATTAGATCCCACAGATTTTTCTTTTCTATAATTGAAAAAAATATCTTCTCGAAAGCATCGACCTCTTCAAAATGCGGAGTTCCCGGGTTGCCTCTGAAAAGCACAGTAAACTTCGAAATCAGGAGTATAGCTTTTCGCAAATCAGATTTTTTTACTGCAGCCATAAGCTCTCTATATATTATAACGGCAACTGAATCGTAAATTTCTTTTTTGTAGCCTCTGTGCAATCTACCTATCTTGTCTATTACCGGATCAATATCCTTGTGTAACCGGGGCATGGAAGGTGAAGCAGTACTGATCAGATAAGCGATTATATGCTTCCTGATATCTGATGCGTCAAGCTGATTCAAACGGGATTTTATTGCACAGACCATTTTTTCAGATCGATCTAACTCAACCTTGAGCTTCTCCTCTTCATCAGACTTCAACTTTGATATACTCTCGATAAGCTCACCATTATCCTGTATTGAGTCTAACTCCTGACGGAAACGGGTATTCATGGAATTATACTCTATACGGGAATAGTCTGTAAACGGTTTGTGTAGCAAATTTACAAACTGGAGGGACTCCATTCTATTCGCCAAATCGATACTGTTTTGAATATCAAGAAGATAGCTTATGGATAATTTCCCGGGCAGCGTCAGATCAAACTGATCTTTAGCTACCGATCTAATAAGGGCACGTTTATATGAAACTGCAATCTTTTCGATATCCGGGATTGAGCGACCCTCTTCGATTTCTCTTTGAAGATCTGATAATTCATAATCGACAGGATGACTACTCCATGAGGAGAGCGGTATGACCAGAAATTTATGATAGTAGTTTCTTCCCTGACCAGCCAACGACTTAATGGTTTTTATGTAGTCTTTTATAATAGGGAGCTTAATCTTTTCGATCTGTTCCAAAAACTACCCCGCTGATAACAGTGTACGTTTTAATTGTACATATTAACATCCCGGGCATTAAAGATGTCAATGACAATTTTCATTGACGTATAACAAAGAACTTACTTTAATGGGATAGTTCTCAATTTCATATATTTTGCTGAAACACATAATTTGACCCGGGAGAGTATTTCCATGAAGTTCAATATCAAAGCGTTTACTATTTCATCTGTTATTGTCTGTACCTTACCCGCGTTTATTCTGTTTACCTGGTGTGCCATAAATAATTTCGCAATAGAAACAGTTGTTCTTTTTGAAACAATTCATCCGTCAGGCGCTTTTTCTCTTACAAATACAATATCGTCATCATTTACAGCCAAAATTCCCGGTATTATATTCAATACCCTTTATGTCGCAGTTGATACCTTCATCTTTACTTTTCTCTTCGCTCTTTTATATAATTTGCTATCGGGCAATAACAGGAAGGCTCGTTAGTATATGAGACGAAAGCTAAAAAACGTAAGACCCATACGCATTGGTCTTCGCCTTCAAATATCCCTTATAATGATATTCAGCATAGCGTTAATCAGTTTCATACTCTCGGTTGCCATATTCAAAAAAAGTGAACAGACCGTCATTAAAGAGATCACACATTTTTCGGGTGCCATTCTTAAGGGAATCAAGCGTGAAACGAAACTTTACCTCTATTATGACAGAGAAGTTAGAAATTTCAAAAAAAGTGGTGAATCCCGCCTCTATCTGAATGATTGCAAAACAAATAGAGACGAAGCAATACAAAAAGTTATGCAGTTTTTTCCTGATATAATATCCCGGGACACGATGCTTGATGTGGCATTTCTAATCAATATTATCGAGACAGATAACACCTCCGAATCGAAAAGGAACCGTTTTCTCTATTTTGACCGAAACCATGCCCGTGTTGATGATGCAAAAAACAGTTACGATGAAGAGCTTATTCAGTTGTTGGACTTTTTCCTCGAAACAATAGAAACCGGAGTCAACTTCAAACAGATAACGACCCGGAACAGAAAAATTGACCAGGACGATTCGGTTGTTGTTGGATTACCTGTTTTTTCCGGTGATTTTACCGAAGAGTTATACAATAAATACAAAGACTTTTATAAAAGCCTTACACAGTCTCTTCCTGCAAATCCAGAGACAAGTTCACTTCAAGAACAACACAGCTATTTTGAACAGGAATTCATTAAAAGGCTGGTTTATAACTATACCGATTTTGATTATAAAATCAATGCCGCTAGTGATAAAGATTACAACAGATTGTTTGTATACTTCTCCGCAGTCCGTTATACGGGGCGGCTTACGCACAATCAACGAGAAATTGCTCAAAAAGAGTTCACAGAACAGCTGAAATCGCTAAAATCTGACTTGTCATTTCAAACTTATTCTGAAACGTGCGATCAGTTTCGAAAGAAATATAATCTTCGCTTGAAGCCCAATATTCACAATTGGACCGGGCTTTATCGTTTTCTTGAACGCAACTCTATTTCCGTTAGTTCACCGGTTCCTATACAGGAACTTGCACTTCAAGCATACAAGAGCGATCTCAATGGCATAATAGGCATACGCCTTTTAAGCAAAGAGTTCTTTGTGAATTTGAACAGAAACAGAAACGAAGTAACCAATCTTGCATTAGCCATCTTTTTACGCTTTATAATAATTGCACTGCTTTTCCCCGGTTTTATTATCAGAAAAATTAATAAACTGGCTGATGGTGCCTACGAAATCGGTCGCGGAAATTTTGACTATAAATTTAACATGCGTGGAAGCGATGAAGTTGGACGTCTTTCGGACATCTTTAATATAATGGGCAAAAACCTGAAAAAAGCTCGTGAAGAGATGATCGAAAAAAACCGCATGTCTACCGAACTAAAGACTGCTCACGAGATACAAAGCGTTTTACTACCCTCCGTATTACCTGATATAAATAAACTGCAATTTTCTTCATATTACGCATCACAATCGGAGGCAGGCGGTGATTATTATGACGTGATACCGTTAGCACCGGATAAACTTGCCTTGGTTATAGCTGATGTATCAGGCCACGGTGTAGGTTCGGGTCTTGTTATGACCATTACCAGAACCCTTATACACAGTTTTTCTTCAGAGACAGTCAAACCTTCTGCTCTTCTGGAAAAACTTAACGAGCATCTTTATTTAAACACTGCCTCGAATTTTTTCGTCTCGATGTTTTACGCTGTGTACGACACAAAATCACACTCTTTAAATTTTTCCAGTGCTGGTCACAACCCTGCACTTATCGTCAGGAAAAACAGCGTCAAGGAGCTTCCGGCAGGCGGTGTTGCACTTGGAGCTGGTGGTCGTGAGTCTTTTGAAAGATTTTCTTCCGGAAAGAATACGATGCTTGAAAAAAATGATCTTCTTGTTTTGTATACCGATGGAATCGTCGAAGCGATGAACAACAACAACGAAGAGTATGGGGAAGAGCGATTTTATAACGTACTAAAAAAGAATCATGACAAAGACGCCGAAACAGTAAAAGACGCAGTAATAAAAGATCTCAAATCTTTCACATCCGGCCACGAGCAGAGTGATGATATTACAATGCTTTTAATGAGAATCACATGAAAAAAACAATTATATTTCTGACTCTACTATGTTTTTCCCAGGCAAAAGCAGATATTGTTCTATCAAGTTTGATCAAAACACAATCCGAAAACCTGGAAGGTAACTCAGCAGACATACCTGTATCTGAAGGCAAGGATATTCTTACAGCAATTGAAGACTTGTCCGCGCTGAATATTAAAGCTGTTCGCAATCAGGTTTATCACTACGCCACAAATGGCAAAGCGTTTTATCTTTCTGCTGTAAAAAATGCCGAAATTTACAGGCCTGTAATTGAAGATATAATTAACAGTTATCCGGAAATACCAATTGTTATTTCTGATCTTCCCATTTTGGAAAGCAGCTACAATCCCTACGCTGTATCTCACGCTGGAGCAGCCGGACTTTGGCAATTCATGCCAAAAACCGCCACTATTTTTAATCTTTCAATAAACAGATGGGAAGATGGGCGAAGATGCCTTATAAATTCAACACATGCAGCGATGCAACATCTGTATCATCTATATAAACATCATAAATCCTGGGAACTTGCTCTCGCTGCCTATAACTGCGGATCCACAAGAATTAATCAGGCGGTTGCCAATCATCCGCAGATGACATACTGGGAAATAGTTGAAACGGGAGCATTACCAACAGAAACCAGCCTTTACGTACAACGATTCGCGGCCCTGTCAATTCTTTACAGACATAACAGCTTCTTCGGACTACCTTCTACCCCCGAACAGAACGTTGAACTTTTTGGAATTCCATTAAAAAAACCTGTTTCAATACCAAATGTCTCCGAAAAAACAGGCATACCTGAATCTACAATCTATCTTTTCAATCCTCAATTAAAGAAGTCCATAACCCCTCTTATCGGGGAGGGTTATGTTTTACTGATTCCCGAAAATTATTATGAAAGTTTCGTTAATAACGAAGATAAAATATACACTCTTCCCTATTCAAGAATAAAAACTTATACCGTGGTGAAAGGCGACCACCTGTCACGTATCGCAAAAAAACACAACACATCCATTGATCAGTTAATACATATTAATAAACTAAAAAAACCCTATATAATTCGTCCTGGCAACCAACTTCTTATTCCACTCCACTAAGATATATCCAAATAAAGAATATCTTGACAGATAGCGGCACAAAAAGTGATATCCAATGGTATAACACTAACAAAGAACCTATTTAATTATGTTCATTATTTTTTACGCAGATACATTTCATAGCTTTTGGCAATCTCTAATGATTAACTTTTCAACAAGGTTGCATCTGCGAGCAGCAAGAGTCATCTTGCGACCAGCAGAGGTTGCATCTGCGAGCAGCAAGAGTCATCTTGCGACCAGCAGAGGCCGCATCTGCGAGCAGCAAGAGTCATCTTGCGACCAGCAGAGGTTGCATCTGCGAGCAGCCCAGCACCACTTTATTTTTCAAAGTGGTGCTGGGCGACCAGCATAGGAACTTGCGAAAAATTTCTTTATATATGGGTTTTAAACGGCATACCCGTTCTGGAAATGGTAATTTTTCGAAGTTCACTTTTGTAAATATTCTAAACAAACGGAGCGCAAATCATGCTTAAGCGGTTTATAAAGTGGTGTGACAATATGTGGTATTACTACAAATACTTCATAATAGCTTACATAATTTTGGGCTCTACCGCGATAGCCATAGTTTACCAATTTATCGAAAGGGTTATACCCGATCTAAGAGTTGGCACTTATCAAGTAGATCTTACTATCCAGGAACGCAGTTTTCTAATGGATTATTTTACAAAAGCTGCAATTGACGTCAATAATGACGGAATAGTACAGGTGGGTCTTACTCCCATGTCAGACTATATGCAACTTCGAATTTCAATTGCAAATCAGGCTAACTCCATGCTTATATTAAAACAGGATGTTTTTACAGAACATGCCCCCCTCGGTGCTTTTGCATCCCTTGACCATATTATTAATAAAGATCACTCTTCCATAAAATCCAATCCTGAAGTTATTGCAACAAATAGAAAAACCGGAAAAAAGCATGTTTATGGCGTTCCATTAAGTGACAACAAAATTTTCAGAAACATGGATCTTCCCGAAAGCAATCTGTATATCGTAATGCTTAGACGAGACATTAAAATAGCGAGTGAGAATCAAGGCTATTTCGATAATGCCGAAAAAGTGATTAAAATGATAATGGATGACTCTATTTAACACAAATAAATCCCAGAATTTTCAACTCTTTCGGTAATCTGATACCATCCATAATTTATCTATTTTCTCGTAAATTATCCTTTAGAAAAATTTTTTTTCTTACGATACCTCAGGTAAGAGGTCTTCCGATTAACCTCTTATTTGACTAAACCGTCTTCTGTTTTTTTACAGAAAATAGCGGTTACAATGAGGTCTCGATGGAAAACAGCACTATATCGAATTACAAGGTACAAATACCGGTACCTGATTTTATAAACAATGTTAATAAACATAAAAGCAGTAATAATCAGGAATTCAATGATTCTGACTTTAAAAATATGCTTAAACAAGCAGTCGAACAGAATGACCAATATAAAGATCTTCACCGGAATAACACCCCTGTTGAACAACAACTCCAAAACGATTATACGGATCAAAAACCCGAACAGAATTACGATTCCAGAAGTGAAAAAGCAGAAGATAGAAAAGCTGATGATAAGATTTCCAATACCGAAGATACTGGAAAATCAGAAGAATTAGACTCTGAACAAAATTCCTCTATCGATAAATCAGCAAAGACCAATGAATCTGAAAAAAATGAAATTAACGATGAGCAAATAAGTGAATTAAAAAAAGAGTTACACTCCCTTTTACAGGCACTGTCAAAAGGGGTATCTCCCGCTAACAGCAAAGATACTGTATCCAAAATAGACAAGTTATCTGAAAAAATCGGGAACCTGCTTGATATGGATCATAGTAAAGGCAGCAAAAAAACAATTAACCTTAAACATCAGCTCTCCAACCTGCTCAAAAACCTGGAGCAGTTAAAAAAAGAAGTTCTGAATTCCGATTCCAAAACACCGTTATTAGCTGATCTTATTAAAAAAACTGGTCTTGTGCTTGAACAACTTACAGCAAAAGATCGTATCGCTCTTTCCCGGGCAAACCATAACGATAACAATAGCTCAAACAAGATTGGTCTTGAAACGGCTGTCAATTCCACAGGAGAAAAGGAAATCAAGCAAAGCAACTCATTAAAAAACGATGACAACTCTTTCTCTTTTTCCAAAGATAGTTCTCAATCCAAAAGTGACTTATCATCCATTAAAGCCGATAGACAACCCATGAAATCTGAAGGATTATTTAAGGATCAGATAAATGATCTTATAAATAAGGCGAGAGTAACGGTTACGGACAAAAGCAACGGCACAATAAACCTTAGAATGTATCCAGAACGTCTTGGAAATGTAACTGTTAACCTTGGTTTGGAAAACGGTATTCTTAACGGTAAATTTCTGGTCGATTCAAAAGAAGCCAGGGATATGCTTTTATCGCAATTTGATTCACTAAAAGAACGCCTTCTTGAAGAGGGTATAAACCTTGGAAGTTTTTCCGTTGATGTAAGAAACGGCGAATCATCATACAACAACTATAAAGAAAGCAAAGAACTTTATGAAGCATTAACTGCACCCGTTGTTCATAGCGCAGCTGAAGAGTACTCACAGATATCATCGCAATCCGGACAATATTATGACGGCTCAATCAATCTTGTAATGTGAGGTAATCATGCCAACTGATAATGTACAGTTTAATAACAAGCTTTCACCACAGGAGCTTGCAAAAGCCAGGAACCAGGCGGAGTTTATCAATAAAAAACATCAGGCCGACGGTAAAAATTACGGTGAGGGTCTTGGAAAAGATTCTTTTCTTCAACTTCTTGTTACCGAGCTCACTCATCAGGATCCGACAAATCCTATGCAGGACAGGGATTTCATTGCTCAGATGGC
Source organism: Spirochaetota bacterium (assembly GCA_016934935.1). GTDB lineage: Bacteria > Spirochaetota > UBA4802 > UBA4802 > JAFGJZ01 > JAFGRW01. Next base: position 73,691 of record JAFGRW010000105.1, read on the forward strand.
ACAGTTTTCTTCTTTAGAACAGATGACAAATGTAAATACTCAGATAAGTGAACTGAATTCCCGTGGCAAACTAAACGAGGCGTATTCCCTTATTGGTAAAAGAGTACAGGCTCTCGATGCCCAGAGGGGAATTCCTGTAGACGGTACTGTATCTCATGTTGTTCGGCGCCAGGGTGAAATAAGGGTTGTTGTAGATAAGTATGAGTGCAGAGTCGATGATGTACATGCGGTTTTCCCCTCACCACAGGAAATACAAAAAAGCAGTCAGACATTAAAAACCGATACGGACAGTCAGCCGGTAAAAAATGCTCCTGTTATTGATTCAAATTTCAACACACAAGAATCTGCTCCTGAACTGGATTTCACAACCACTGAAAAGGGAGTCAGGAATTCTTTTAATGAATTTTATAATTATTACGATAATAATATAAATGGTTACAGTAAAGCAGCTAAGTCATACTCAGCTTATTAATTTCTTTTAGGAGTCTATCACCATGATGCGATCGCTCTTTTCCGGAGTTTCCGGTCTGAAAAATCACCAGACACGTATGGATGTAATAGGTAACAACATCTCTAACGTAAACACCTATGGCTTTAAAACCAGCCGTGTCAGCTTTCAGGATATGCTTTCACAAACAATTTCTGGCGCAGCTCGTCCAGAAGAGGAACGCGGAGGTGTAAACCCCAAGCAGGTTGGCCTTGGAATGACAGTTGCCTCTATAGACAGAATATTTACTCAAGGTAGCCTTCAGGTTACCGGCAATCAGACTGACCTTGCCATATCAGGTGATGGTTTCTTTGTAATGGCTGATGGCGACAAATCGCTCTACACTCGTGCCGGTACTTTTAGTACAGATCGAGACGGAACACTTGTTAACCCTTCAAACGGCCTTAAGGTTCAAGGCTGGATGGCTACTACAGACGCGGATAATAATCCGGTACTTAACACACAAGGTACTCCGGATGACCTCGTTATACCTATTTATCAGAAACTTAATGCGAAAGAGACATCTTTTGTAAGATATCAGTGTAACCTTGATTCAAAACTTCCGATTATTCCTGATTCAATGCCTGCTGCTCAAAGGGCATCGGCTGCTGTAGTAACCAACATTGATACGTATGATAATCTTGGAGATCCACACCGGGTTACCCTAACCCTTTGGAAAACAGCAACAAACGAATGGACCGCTTCTGCAGCCATGACTGACGCTGAAGGTCCCGTTACACTCGATGTTAATGCGTTAACAGGTGAAAACCTTCCAAACCCGAACAGTCGCATGCGTTTGACTTTTTCACCTGATGGAAAACTTGTTTTGGCATCCGATGATGCAACTTCTGATTCGGTAAACAGTGGAAATCTTTCTGCAAATGTTAATTACCGTATTGCCGGAGATCCAGCGGTGCGTACTCTTCGTCTTGATTTGGGTACATCCGGTATGATAAACGGAATTACACAGTTTTCTTCCCCATCTACAACCAAAGGTGTTGAACAAGACGGATACTCAATGGGATATATGGAAGCATTCAATATAGATAATTCGGGTGTTATCACTGGAGTCTATTCAAACGGCATTCAGCGTCCTATAGGTCAGGTTGCAATGTCCGTTTTTACAAACCCCCAAGGGTTAACAGCAGTGGGTGAAAACCTTTTCGAAATGTCAAACAACTCTGGATTGGCAAATATTGGCGAAGCCAATCAAGGTGGACGCGGAAAAATTGTAGCTGGTACTCTTGAAATGTCAAATGTTGATCTTTCTGATCAGTTTACAGACATGATAATTACCCAACGCGGTTTTCAAGCGAACTCACGCACAATTACAACATCCGACCAGATGCTTCAGGAAGTTATAAACCTGAAAAGATAACAGAGTGAATATTAAAACCTTTTAATGCTATTAATTCACTTATGGCAACAACTGTCTTCATTTAGAATAATCTTTCATAAAAAGAGAAGAGTTAGCCCTCTTCTCTTTTTGTATAACAAAAAAAATTGAAACCATACTCACATATTTTCAACGTTATGTTTCGTAACATAAATTTGTGTTTGACACATATTAAATTTCATGATTATAGATAATTAGTAAACGTTCAGATTAGATATTTTTTTGATAACTATACAAAATATTCTTGTTTGTTTAAATTCAGTTTCAAATTTGGCTCTGTTAAAAAAAAATTTTTCAGTCTTACCTTGTGTATTTGTTCAAATATGAATCTACGGATTATACAAAATTTTGGTGTACAATGCTTGAAATAGATTATGTATCTTTCTCAAACGCACCGGCTATGATTGTACGTGGCCGATATGATATTAGTTCAATAACGGTTTTCGAAGATTCCTTTAAGGAGCTACTGGAACGCGCTGGAACAGCCGTTGGGGTTAATCTTAAAGATCTAACCTATATCGATTCATCTGGTATAGGTTCGCTGATACGCTGTTTTAATCTTGCCAGAAAACGGGGTATCACATGTTATTTTTATGACATAAACAGCGATATAATGACCGTTTTTCAGCTATCAAGACTTGACAGTTATCTAAAAGTTGTAACAAATGAAGAATTTGAATTAAGATTCAGCGATTCAAGCATATAAACTGATCATTTTACAGGAGTTTCTTTATGACACGCATTCTATCCGGCATTCAACCCTCTGGTTCTCTTCATATAGGCAATTATCTTGCCATGATGAAACCAATGATTGCTCTGCAGGATGATAATGAACTTTACTGCTTCATTGTTAATTATCACGCCTTGACATCTCTTAGTGACCCCGAAAAGCTAAAGAAAAATACGATGGATGCAGCAATTGATTTTCTTGCTCTGGGGCTTGATCCAGAAAAAGCAAATTTCTGGATTCAATCAGATTTACCTGAGGTTCAAGAATTGACATGGATTCTTTCTTGCAACACTTCACTTGGCCTTCTTGAAAGAAGTCACTCTTATAAAGACAAGATAGCTAAAGGTCTGACTCCTAACGCAGGCCTCTACACATACCCGGTTCTTATGGCTGCTGATATTCTTCTTTTCCAGGCTGAAAAGGTTCCAGTTGGTAAAGACCAGAAACAGCATCTTGAAATAACTCGTGATATCGCATCCAGCTTTAATGCAAATTTCGGAGAAACCTTTGTCTTGCCCGAGCCCGTTATTGAAGACAATCTTGCTGTAATACCCGGAGTTGACGGGCAAAAGATGTCTAAAAGTTACGATAATACTATCTGTATGTTTGAAGAAGAAAAAAAGATGCGGAAAAGAATTATGAAGATAGTCACCGATTCAAGAGGTGTCGATGAACCAAAAGACCCTGATAAATGTACGGTCTTTTCCTTATATAAGCTCTTTGCATCAGATGAGCAAATTGACTCTCTGCGGAATGCCTATCTTGCCGGTGGAATGGGATATGGTGATGCCAAACAACTTCTTTTCGAAGTAATTCGCGACTATTTTAAACCTTTTAAGGAAAAACGCGACCAACTGGCCGCCGATCCTCAAAAGGTAAAAGATATAATGCTAATGGGGGCCGCTAAAACACGTATTAAAGCCAGAGAAACACTTAGCCTGGTAAGAGAAAAAGTAGGATTAAAATATTTTTAATGGAGAAGTTTATGCCTGAAATATTAAACATCGAAGCAACCATGCAACGAATAGATCATGACAAAGAACGATTAAAAGAACTGTATGCCATAGCACTTGAAGAGTTACCAAAATGGAAAATTCGTCTTAACGATGCTATTAGCAACAAAGATGCCGCTGCCATTAAAAAATCTTCTCACTCCTACAAAGGATCCTCGGCAACGTTAGGAGCAGAAGTGCTTTTTGAGATGTTTCTTAAAATGGAAAAACTTGCCGAAAAAGATGATCTGACTTCTATTAAGAATATCTTTGACATTGAATATGAAGACAATATTAAAAACCTTGAAAATGCTATCAACGACTTTATAGCCAATTAGTTTTTAATCTTGTAACTATAATTATCAATTCGTTTATAGAAAAGCTCTCCAATATTGGAGAGCTTTTCTATAATTTAAGATCATTAGGGAACTTCGAAAAATTACCTTTTTTGGAACGGCTATACTGTCAATAGCCCATAAATAAAGGGATTTTTCGCAAGTTCCATTTGCAACAGTTACGGTTTTCCGATATAACCATAATAATCTTTCCTTTATCAAATAATTAAATAAATAGATTCAAATTGGCAGTTTCCGCAGCCGAAAGATATGCTGCCACACCACCTATCTCAACAAAATCAAACAACTCCTCTTTTTTTACACCCATTACATCCATCGACATCTGACATGCGATCATTCTTACTCCGCTTTCCGCTGCATCATGCATCATCTCTTCAAGTGAGCTAATATTTTTCTTTTTCATTATATGACGCATCATTTTTGTTCCGACACCAATCATGTTCAGTTTTGAAAGTGAAGTTTTTCTTGATCCCTTAGGCAGCATTAACCCAAAAAGCCGGCCAAGAAAATCCTTTTTTACTCTTTTGGTTTTTCTCTTTTTAAGAAGATTTAGTCCCCAGAAAGTAAAAAAGAGTGTCACATTAGCACCAGTTGAAGCAGCACCTGTTGCAATAACAAAAAGCGCCAAAGCCCTGTCAAAATCATCAGAGAACAACACGAGTGTTTTATCTTTTCCTGTGCCGGCTTGATTTGATTTAGTAACACCCCCGCCTTTTTTTATCATGGCGCTGACTTTTCCACCCTGGGAGTCTACAGATAACAGAGTATTGCCTGTCATCGAACACCAGGCCTTTACATCATTCAGAAAACCTGGATCAGTTGCCTTAACAAACAGGGTTTCACCCATCGCGACTGAATCGATACTTTTTTTCAACTTAACGATAGGCCCCGGACACTGCATACCGCATGCATCTACGGTTAATGCAGCCTGTTGAGTTTGCTGCTGATCACCTGTATCTGCCGCAATTATTTGCGGTTGTGAAGCATCAGGTTGCTGTACAAAAACTGTACTCCATATTTTATATCCTCCAGCCAGATTAAAGACATCATTAAACCCACTCTGTTTAAGAATTCTCGAAGCAAAATATCCCTTAAGGCCAATTTGACAAAATATCAATACTGTTTTATCCTTCGGAATTTCAGAAAGATGGTCTCGTAGATTATCAATTGGAATATTGACGGCACCAGGTATTGTGCCAAGTTCAAACTCTCCTTCACTTCGTACATCAAGTAAAAAAGCGCCTTCATTTTTTAACCTGTCAACATCATCCCATTTAACAACGGATGTAATTCCTGAAAGAATATTTTCTGCTGAAAAACCGCAAACATTAACCGGATCTTTAGCTGATGAAAATGGAGGTGCGTAACAGTGTTCAATATCCTGAAGGTCATAAACTGATCCACCCTTTCCAATTATCGTTGCTATCAGATCTATCCGTTTATCTACCCCTTGGTACCCCACAGCCTGTGCTCCTAATAATTTCCCACCATCAGGTTCAAAAACTGTTTTTATAGTAATGGGAATAGCTCCAGGATAATAACCCGCATGATCACCGGCATGAATTATATTTGAAACATAATCAATATTATTCGCCTTGCAATATTTTTCGGACAATCCTGTCGAGGCCGCAGTAATATCAAATACCTTCGCAATTGCGGTATTTATCGCACCACGATAGGTTCTTTTCTTATAACCGGCAATATTACCAGCTGCTATTCTAGCCTGAAGATTAGCAGGTCCTGCTAAAAGTGTGTTGGTAACAACTCCCGATAATGGATTTGCAAATGCAATGGCATCACCAACAGCGTATATATCCGGATCACTTGTCTGCATATATTCATTAACCAGTATTGCTCCTCTGCCGCTAAGTTCTAAACCGCAATCTTTTGCCAGTCTGGTTTCAGGACGCACACCTATCGAAAGAATCACCATGCCTGTATCTATGCTTTTGCCCGATTCAAGATTAACAATAATATGTTCTCCCTTATCTGCAAAAGATTTAACCTGCTCACCAAGTTGCAGGTCCACTCCTTTAAAACGTAAATGATTATGTGCAATACAGGCCATCTCATAATCCAGTGGAGCCATTACCTGGTCAAGCATCTCTACTATGGTAACCTTGATACCCAACTTGTGAAGGTTTTCGGCCATCTCCAGTCCAATAAAGCCTGCTCCAACCACAACAGCATCGTTTGGCCTGTTTTTATCCAAATAGCTCTTTATTTTATCGCTATCAGCTACATTTCGAAGAGTAAAAATTTTATTCGAATCAATTCCTTCTATTGGAGGACGAAGCGGTTCGGCACCTGGAGACATCAGTAAGATATCATAATTTTCAGAATATTCTTTTCCACTTGATATGTCTTTTACCCTGATCTCTTTTTTATCACGGTCAATAGATATTACTTCATTTTTAATTCTAACACTTATATTTAATCTTTTTTCAAGACCATCCGGACTCATTACGAATAGAGATTCTCTTTCCGGTATGGTGGAACCAATATAATAGGGCAAACCACAGTTGGCGAATGAAACATGTTCACCCCTTTCAAATAGAATAATTTGAGCATTCTCATCAAGCCTTCTAAGCCTTGCAGCAGTAGTAGCCCCCCCTGCAACGCCACCAATAATCAATACCTTTTTCATATTATCTTTCTCCACTTCATACTTTCATAGTTTCAAAGTTTCAAATTACCGAAAAATCGGGTATCTTCACTTTTTTTTCTTTTAAGGTCGTGATCAGTTTTTTCCCCTCATTACTGATTTTGAACTCCATGACCCTTTTATCCATGACACCTAATGAACGCACTACAAGTTCACGTTTCTCCAGCAACGAAAGAACCTTGGACATACGCGCCGGTGACAACCCTATCTCCGAAGCCAAATGGCCGGCACTGCTATCACTGTTTAAAAGCGAACACAATACAAGAGCCTCGTTTATTGTCAAACTTGACTGCTCACGAAGTTCTTTTTCAAAACTGTAAATTTCTTTCATAACTGCTTTTACATGACAAAGATCCTGCATATAGCCTCTTTCGCTTTAAGTAATACTAAAACAACGGAAAAGTAATAACAGGGAACTTCGAAAAATTACAATATTTCAGATGGCTACACTGTTTTATTGCCTGTTTTAAAGGAATTTTTCGTGTTACCCGTGGGGCTTTTATCTTGTGCTAAAAGCTTATTGTTCTGATAAGAACAACCTACAAGGGCAAGTTCC
>JAFGRW010000106.1 GCA_016934935.1 Spirochaetota bacterium
AGATTCAATGAGTTCTGCGGCAGTTTTACCGGTAGTAGCCCAGAGCATTTTATTCTGTACTTTTTTGAAGAAGAGTTGAGCCTCTTCTGAATTTTTGTCGTAATCTATGGCGGTGGTATAGATATCCCTGATTTTTTGGTAAAAACGTTTCTCGGAAGCCCGTATATCCCGAATTCGTTCAAGCCATTCGTCAAAATAGTCCCACCGTTCAGACTGTTTGAGCCTTTCATCATCCATGGCAAAACCCTTGATGATATACTCTTTTAGAATTGCCGTTGCCCAGATTCTGAACTGGGTAGCCCGTTTGGAGTTTACCCGGTAGCCTACGGCTATAATAGCATCGAGGTTGTAGTATTTGGTCTCTTTTGTTTGGGTTTTTCCTTCAATAGCGCCGTGTTGAGTGGTATGTTCCAAAATGGAACTAACCACTTGCTCTTCCAGCTCACCGCTTTCAAAGATATTTTTCAGGTGCTTTGTAATGGCCGGTCTCTGTACATCAAAGAGTTCGGCCATCTTCTTTTGTGTCAGCCAGATGGTCTCGTTCTGGAATATGGTATCTATTTTGACTGTGCCGTCTTCGGTTTTATAGAGGATGATTTCGGAGTGGTTCATGGAGTTACCTCCGTAATTTTCTCGCAAAGATCGCCAAGGGCGCAAAGGTTTTTTATCATTTTATGCTTTGATATTGTATTTCGTTTCAAAAATAAACAAATCATTTTCCCCATTTCTCTCCATTTGATTTATAATGGCTGGTTTAGTAACAACCATATTCTTTTCAGTGTTCACTTCCAAATAATCACGATATTTGCCTAATAATAGTTTTGCTAAACTATTACTGTAACCATTCTTAATCATAATTATTGCAATAGCGTCCGATGTGCCATACTTTATTTTTTTATAGATATCTTCTTCGATCAATTCCAAGTCATTAAGTACTTCAATAAATTTTACGATTTTATTTTCAACAAAGTCTTGTTCCTCTTTTATTCTTAAAATTACAAGATTTACTTTGTCAATTTCACTTTTTTCTCTGATGTTTACCCATAATGGCCTTTGCCCGTACCTTGTGATGTCACCCCATCTTCAAACATATACAAGACCATCATGTGTACTGTCTTTGGCTAATCTTTGCCAATATGATAAAAACCTTTTAATCAATTCACTGAAAGGTGCGCTCCGCATTAACCAAGAAAGAAACATTGCATAAAACATCCGTGCACTATCTTGTTTTAAACGCATTAATTAGTACTTTGTTAAGTTCATTTTCATTTGCTTGAGTAATGTCCATAGTAAAACCAGAATCCTCCAAAGACTTTCGTCTAACGTTCCAGAAATATGAGAAGTTGCCTGATACCCCGAAGGGGTTGATAAATATCAGGAAAATTGTAACACAATTTTACGGATATTTGTCAAAGGCAATTTGGGTGAAGGGCTTTAGCCCGTAACCGCATATTTCTTGTTAAGTGCTGTACCGAGCCCTCCTGGTTATCAGTTTCTTAAAATCCCCGCGCCCAGGCCGCATGGGCGAGCAGCAAACCGCTGGTTTGCGACCAGCCCACGCCGTAGCACAGGCGCCGCACTGAGCGAAGTCGAAGTGACGTGCGGAGGCGTTCTTCATTCACCAGTTATCTCGCTTGCGATTAATTCTGCTTGTTTCAATACTGTTTCTGTTGCAAGCTTCTGCATGTCCGGTGGATAACCATACTGTCTCAAAGTCCTCTTAATAATGACTTTCAGTTTTGCTCGAACACTTTCTTTGATTGTCCAGTCGATTGACGCATTTTTCTTGACCCGTTCAGTAAGAACAACGGCTAACTCTCTTAATTTATCTTTCTGCATCAGCTCCCGTGCGCTGTCATTATCTGCAACAGCAGTGTAAAAAGCGTACTCGAAAACAGTTAATCCAAGTTCCTCAGCCTCGCTATCCATTTCAACGATTTCTTTACTCAGTTTTATAAGTTCATCCATTACTTCAGCAGCTGTAAGAATCTTGTTGTGATATTTCTTTATGGCATTTTCAAGCATTTCCATAAGAGATTTGCTCTTAATGAGATTTGTTTTTGAACGTGTCTTTATCTCATCGTTCAAAAGCTTTTTTAAAACTTCCAATGCTACGTTTTTATGTTCCATTCCTTTCAATTCGAGTAAAAAATCTTCTGAAAGAATGGAAATATCCGGCTTCTTGATTCCTGCGGCATCGAAAACATCAATCACTTGTTCAGATACTAATGCCTGATCAATTACCTGACGTATTGTTGTTTCTATTTCTTCATCTGTTCTACCTGATCCCGTTCCATCAAACTTTGCTAAACGTGCTTTTACCGCCTGAAAGAAGGAAACTTCATCTTTTACATCCATTGCATCATCATGAGGAATTGCAATAGCAAAGGCTTTGGACAATGCAGTTACTTCATTGATATATCTTTTTTTACCATCTTCAATACTTAGAATGTGTTCTTCTGCTGACAGGATAATTGAAAGTTTCTGTGAAGTTGACGCTTCGAAATATTCCTCGTAAGCAAATCCATGAAACATGTTTGATACAATCTCAATTTTCTCAAGCATCAGTTCAACCGCTTGTTCCTGCAACAATGTTGGATCACCTTTTCCGCCGGCATCTGAGTAAAAGGAAAGGGCTTTTTTCAAGTCAGATGCAATTCCGAGATAATCGACGATCAAACCACCCGGTTTGTCCTTATAAACACGGTTTACTCTAGCAATTGCCTGCATCAGGTTATGACCTTTCATGGGTTTATCAATATATAGAGTATGCATGCTGGGAGCATCAAAACCTGTCAGCCACATGTCACGGACAATAACAAGCTTGAGTTCATCATCTGTGTCTTTCATCCGGTCAGCAAGAATCTTTCTCTGCTGTTTTGATGTATGGTGTTTTGATATTTTTGGACCATCTGAACTTGCAGACGTCATTACAACTTTAATCGCCCCTTTGGTTAAGTCATCAGAATGCCAATCGGGTCTGATTTTAATTATCTCATCATATATATCAGCTGCAATTCTTCGTGACATGGTAACAATCATTCCCTTGCCTTCAAATACTTCCTGTCTCTGTTCAAAGTGAGAAATGATATCCTGTGCAATATTCTTTATTCTGTTTTCGCTGCCGATTAAAGCTTCGAGCTGTGTCCATTTGGCTTTAGCTTTTTGTGTATCAGTTAATTCGTCCTGATCAAGTTCATTATCCAGTTCATCAACAAGTTTCTTTCCTTCTTCAGTCAAGTTCACTTTTGCCAACCGGCTTTCATAAAAAATTCTGACTGTTGCACCATCTTCTACTGCCTGAGAAATATCATACACATCTATATAATTCCCAAAAACAGCCGGCGTATTGGTATCTGTACTTTCAATGGGTGTTCCCGTAAATCCGAGGTAAGTTGCACTAGGCAGAGCGTCCCGCATATATTTTGCAAATCCATATACAATCTTTTTCCCGACAACGTTTCCATTGGAATCTTTATCATCAATTGTCTTTGCTTTAAATCCATACTGTGTTCTATGGGCTTCATCAGCAATAACAACGATATTCTCTCTTTCAGAAAGTGTTTCGTACACATTCCCTTCTTGCGGTTGAAACTTCTGTATTGTCGAGAATATTACACCGCCGGAAGCGACTTTTAATAACTCTTTCAGGTTCTGCCGATCTTCAACCTGTTTCGGTTCCTGCCTTAAAAGCTGGGTTGAAGCAGCAAATGTATCGAAAAGCTGATCATCAAGATCATTACGGTCCGTGATTACAACGATGGTTGGGTTATGCAGGGCGAGAACTATTTTCCCTGTATAAAAAACCATGGATAAAGATTTTCCGGAACCCTGAGTATGCCAGACAACTCCACCTTTTCGGTCTCCCACAGGTTGTGTCTTAACTCCAGCAACGCCATAACTTTCAGGTGATTCCATTACTAAAGCCCCTCGATCCCCTAAAGGGGAGGTTGAGGATGAAATGAGGGAGGCCTTGTCATTACTATATCCTGTTGCTCTTATTGTCGATTCTACAGCTCTGTTTACAGCGTAATATTGATGATAAGCAGCAAGTTTTTTTACTGTGGATATTGTTGTTATGCCTGTTGCGACATCCTCTTTTTTGGATTTCTCAAAAACGATAAAATGTCTTAATAAGTCCAGCAATGTTTCTTTGTTAAGCATGCCATTGATGAGAGTTTCCAATTGACTGACAAGATTAGAAGCTTCTTCTTTACCGTCAGCTGATTTCCAGGCCATAAACCTACTCATACCGGCTGACAAAGATCCGGCCTTTGCTTCCAGCCCATCGGAGATAATCAAAAATCCATTATATGTAAATAAACCTGGGATTACTTCCTTATAAGTTTGTAGTTGTTTATAAGCAGATTTTATTGTTGCGTTTTCATCAGTCGGGTTCTTTAATTCAATAACAACAAGAGGTATTCCATTTACAAAAAGAATCACATCCGGTCTTTTAGCCCCTCGATCCCCTAAAGGGGAGGACTCTTTTATAGTAAACTGGTTGGCGACAAGGAAATCATTATTTTCCGGTGTTTCAAAATCAATTAACCAGACCAAATCACCGCGACTGTTGCCATCTTTTTGATAGGTAACTTTAATTCCTTCAGTCAACATTCTGTGAAATGTTTCATTGTTTGCCAAAAGTTCAGGAGAAGAGATTCTTTGTATCTCCTTTATGGCTTCATCCTGACAATCAGCTGGAATAGTGGGGTTAATTCTCCTGACAGAGTCTTTTAGGCGGTCAATTAAAAGGATTTCTTCATAGCTAGTACGCTCGGGTGCTTCTCCGTCATGTGCAATATTGGGAGCATAGATGTAGTCATAGCCAAGACGCTCAAGAAGTTCGATTGAAAATTCTTCAATTGTGTTTTCTGTTATTTTATTTGCCATTGGAATCCTCAATTTGTTTCACCACTCTGTCAAAATCAGACTCAAAAAGTCGGTCTTGTATCAAGCGATACTTTTCATATTCAGTTTCTGCGTGCAGTTTTGCCTGTTCATGAGAAATTTTTCCTGGTCCTGTCAGTATTTCATTGCCGTTAAACTCAAGAAATCCATCAAGCCGTTTGGCCCAATCTGTCATGGACATGGGTATTTTTCTTTCAGCCTGTAATTCAGCATAATCCAGGTACATCGAAACAATTCGTTCAAGGTACTTCATTTCTTCCTGATTTAAATAATTTTTGGCTATGCTGACATCGGCTTTAATAATTTTCTTGTCTGGCGACCCATCCCAGGTTGTTAATCCCATATTTGTTTTACCGGCGTCTGCTCTATCAACAATTAGTTCAGCAGCGGTATGGCGATGAACAGCATAGTGCATTTTGTTCTGAACCAGTTTAAAAAAAGCTTGGGTCGTTTTGGCGTCTTTATCGTAATCAAAGGATGTTGCGTATATATCGGTGATTTTTTGATAGAATTTTCGTTCTGATAAACGAATTTCGCGAATGTACTGAAGCTGGCGCTCAAAGTAATCATCGGTGAATAGATGTCCTTTTTTCAGCCGTTCAACATCCATTGTCCAGCCCTGAATGGTGTAATCCTTTACAATTTGTCCCGCCCATTTTCTGAATCGAACAGCGCGTTCATTGTTAATCTTGAAGCCAACAGCTATGATCAATTGCAAGTTATAGTGTTTAGTTTTGTATTTTTTTCCGTCTACGGCAGTTGTTAAGTATTCCTTAATAACTGAATCAGGAGTCAATTCGCCGTCATTAAAAATGGTTTTGATGTGTTGATTGATTGCGGGTATGGTGACATCGTACAGTGCTGCCATCATTTTCTGGGTTAACCAGATGTTTTCGTCCTGGTAACGAATTTCCAGATTTTCCGAATCCCCGCCGCTTGCTGCGATATAGGTCAAATACTCCGCGGTAGAGCTGTGTAAGGGCGCTTTTTTGTTTTCTGCTTTACTCATATTCAATTTCCTCATATAGAATCTCTTAAACGGTCAATCAACAGGATTTCTTCATAGCTAGTACGCTCGGGAGTTTCTCCATCATGTGCAATATTGGGAGCATAGATGTAGTCATAGCCAAGACGCTCAAGAAGTTCGATTGAAAATACTTCGATTGTGTTTTCTGTGATTTTATTGCCCATCATTATTCTTTCTCCCTAAATTATCAATTGCAGACTGCAAGACATGCCAACTTATTTCCGCAGTTTGTTGATCAGGATTAAATTTAAATAATTGTTGTTCTCGAGGATGAATATAATTTCTGAATTCTCGTAATGAATGACTAAAATTCTTAACATTCAAACTGATAAATTGTTTTTCATAAGCAACATTAATAAGGTCGTTAAGTGTCCATTCAGACAAAACTTTTACTTTATTTTCTTTGTTTTTAGGAGCAGCCTTTGCTGTATTAAAATCTTTAGGATTTTTTATTGCCTTATTTAATAAGATTCCTTCCAAGGTGCTTCCACATAAAAAAACCACAGCCAATGAGGCATTGGATTTTAAGCATATTCGAATCTCTTCGATTCTCTGTTCTATTATTTCTTTTAAATCACCTAAATTGAGCAAAGATAAATTTATTTCTTCAAACTTTTCCTTTAGAAAATCATTTTCTGAAAGCTCTGCATTTGTTGAAGATGATTCTGCTTGAACCCCGCGTAATTTATTTATATATATTATAGCTAAATCTTTATCCTTTTTTGATACAGACTCTTTAATTTCGGCATATTGTAATAGAGCCAATAAAACCTCTCCAACTATCTTATCAGGTTCGATTTCCCAGAAAGCTCTCAGTCTTTTCATTTTAGAACTACCGCTTTGAGTATATTTTTTGGAACAAATATCAATATTGAAATCTTTAAAAAAATCAGCAAATGTTCTATCTGAAAAATCCAGAACATAGCCACCCCTATCAAAAAGCTTTTCAAATAATTGTTTTTCATTAAAATTTAAATTTGCCATAAATATAAATCACTCCTGATCGGCTTATTAAAATAATATATTTTCTCCAAATGGCTTATTCATCAACCTTCACGCTGATTTCGCCGCTCATCAGTTTAGGTAACAGTGTGTCACGAAGTTTCTTTAAAACGCTTAATTGCTTATAGTTCGTTATTTTCTTCTCAATAATCGGTTCCATTATCTCAGTCATCACATTGAGCTCTTTATCAGAAGGTATCAAAACCATTGCATTATCTAAATCGCTTCTTTTTATATGACCCATTGTTGTCGCATGACTTGCAGAAATTGAGATAAATTCATCCAGATGATGCTTGCACCACCCGAGATAAAACCATTTCGGATATTTTTCTGATGTTACTTTAAACAGGTGCTGATTTAAGACGCATCTTTCACCGTCCCATATTTTGACCATAAGAGAAGCAGACCATGAAAATATTACATCCCCCAATTCCACGATGTAATCTGTATTCACATTACTTGTTGCCCAATCTGAAGCTTCTGATATTCCGTTACTGAGTTCACGGATTTTTAATACCGGTAGCTTCTCAATTTCATTCTTGGGCGGATATTTCTGACAAGCTAAACCATTTAAGAAATTAGCAATGTAGCTTAAAGGTTTTTCCTCCCAATCATCCTCCGCCTCTTCTACAAACCACTGCCTAAAAAGCGTCTCCGCCATCTGTTCAAGAGTTTTATTCTGCCGATGAAGCAGGTCAATTTTATCGTCCAGACTACTAAGAACTTCGGCAATAGCTTTTTGTTCGGAAAGAGGGGGAAGAAGAATCCCTATTGGATGAATATGGTTTCGATTTAGTGTTGGAACTGCACTTCCAACATTAAACTGTTTGAAATCCATTGTCTTAAGTAAATAATAAACAAATTTTTCATCATTCCCTTTAAAATCTTTGACATATAGCGTTGTGTTATGTGCCCAAAAATCTTCTTTATATAAATATGCATTACCCAGATTGCCGCTCCGTCCGATTGTAATTCCGGGGGCTTTAGTGGTAGCTACATTATGCCATCCAATTATTCCATTTGAGCCTGCAACTGGAATGTTTCCATCTTGCATTCGTGATTTGGGTAGATCATGACCTCTTTGAAGGGTAATTACATCACCTAAAGTTAATTCCTTCCACTCACTCATCAATCTTCACCTTCGATAAGTTAACAGCAATCCTCTCATTCAAAGCAGCCTCTTCCTTCACTTGTTCCTCAAATTCGGCCTTCAATGCCAGAAACCTCTCTTTGAAATCAAAATCATCTTCTTCATCGGCTAATCCAACATATCGTCCAGGAGTTAGAACGTAATCAAGCTCCTTGACTCTATCTAAGCTAGCAGCAAAGCAAAAACCTTTAACATCTTCATAGTTGCCATCAGGATTCCGCCAGTTGTGGTAGGTTCCGGCTATTGTTTGAATATCTTCTTCCGATAATTCCAGTGTTCTTCTATTAATTAAATGACCCAAATTACGGGCATCAATGAAAAGTATTTCTTTGCTTCTGTCTCTGAATTTTCCATTTTTTCTGTTACGACTCACAAACCATAAGGAGGCAGGGATTTGAGTATTTAAAAACAGTTTAGCCGGAAGATTAACAATACAATCAACGAGACCTTCCTCTATCAGTTTTTTTCTTATTTCACCTTCACCGGAAGTTTTTGAAGTCAATGAGCCCTTTGCCAGCACAAATCCTGCCTGTCCGCTGGGAGCTAAATGATAAATAAAATGCTGAATCCAGGCATAGTTTGCGTTGCCTGTCGGTGGTGTTCCATACTGCCAGCGGCCGTCTTTTCGAAGTAAGTCACCACTCCAGTCACTTACATTAAATGGAGGATTTGCAATGATGAAATCGGATTTTAAATCCTTATGTGCATCATTTAAAAAAGAGCCCTCGTTGTTCCATCTGACTTGTGAAGAATCAATACCACGAATGGCAAGGTTCATTTTTGCTAACCGCCATGTTGTCTGATTGCTTTCCTGACCGTAAATGGAAATGTCATTTAGTTTTCCCTGATGTTCTGTTACAAATTTTTCAGATTGCACAAACATACCACCGGAACCGCAACAAGGATCAAAAACCCGACCTTTGTATGGTTCAAGCATTTCAACAAGTAATTCTACAACACTACGTGGCGTATAGAATTGACCGCCTTTCTTACCTTCAGCAAGGGCAAACTCGCCAAGGAAATATTCAAAAACATGTCCGAGAATATCGGCGCTTCTGGATTTCGCATCTCCCAGGGCGATATTGCCTATCAGGTCTATTAATTCCCCTAGACTGGTTGGATCAAGATTCTGCCGGGCGTAGACTTTTGGTAAAACTCCTTTTAAAGACGAGTTTTCCTTTTCAATGGCATCCATTGCATCATCAATGTATTTTCCAATAGTCGGTTGTTTGGCTTTTGAGAGCAGAAAATTCCAGCGAGCTTCAGCAGGAACGAAAAAGACATTCTCGGCTTTGTATTCATCCTTATCTTCAGGATCAGCACCTGCATATTCATCTTCGCCTGCTTTGAGTTTATTAAAAAGTTCTTCAAAAGCATCAGAAATATATTTCAGAAAGATCAAACCCAAAATGATATGTTTATATTCTGCTGCATCAATATTTTTTCTGAGTTTATCGGCAGATTTCCATAATTGTTTTTCTAAAGGTTCTTCTGTGTTGTTATCTTTTTTCTTTGTCATAAATGCTATCCTTTTCTTCTCTTCAGCCCGCCATGAATGTCGAGCTTTCTTAGGTGGCGGGGATTTTAAGACCGCTTATTGTTTATTTATATCATATATTAAACCAGCTTTGCGCGGTGTTGCATCCAACTAAAGTATATCCGCCATATGGCGTGCATTTACAGCATTCTTCCTTAAATATGAAATATAACTGAAATTCGCATGGCTGTACAATTTTTGCAACTATTATTCATAAACAATAAATAAAACAATGTGTGTTTGAAATTATTTCAACTTTGCTTTTTTCAGGCTGGTAAAAATTATAAATGACAGGGGTAGGGTGTGTAAATTGATAAAAACAGAACTTCAGAAACAGTGCGGTGTACCATTACAGGTAACCCCGGAAAATTTCTCTGATTCAGAGGTTACCGGAGTTAAACAGTGTTAATAATAACGGATGGTTATTATAAGCAGAAAACCTGTTACCAAATTTAACCGGCGTTTTTCAGTATTTCACTCATCAGATAAGACCCTAATAACTCAAGCTCTTCTTTCACTTTGGCTACAACAGTTCCGGTAACAGTATCGCGGTTATTTATGGTAACTGCACCTAGCAGTTCGTCTTCATGAAAAACGGGAATTAATATTTTCCGCCCGCCATTGCGAATAATTGTCGAGTTGTCTCCTAAAGCATTAATTATCTCCCGGCAACTTTCATTTTCTATACTGTTGTTGGCAGTTGTTTTAACAAACGCCCTGCCTAACAGTTCAAAGATTTTTCTAAGTGATACCGAAGAGTTATCAAGTAAATAGAGTGAAATTGAGTTCAGTTTATAGGTAATGGCAATTCTGTTAAATGTATTAAATACGTAACTCTCAAAGTTTCTGATCTGTTTTTTCCTGCTCTCCTTTGTTTCAAAAGGGACAACTCTTGACTGATTAACCGATTCCAGTGTTTCAGAAATATCTATCGATTCTTCTTTCTGCTGCATCTCTGTATCTGAAACCATATTGTCATTATTGAAAACCTTCAGTGCAGCTGTCGATGGCACGCTGATTTTGACTGCTTTAGAAAATACTTTTGCGATACGTGATATCAGAAATATAAAAAATCCAGTGAAAAGTGACGAAAAAATTATTGCTTCGGTTATAAACTGAATAAGCAACTCGCGGTTAAGTTCAAAACCGTGCACCATGTGAAGTGTAAAAGGAGCACAATTTACAGAGTAAAGATAATATTTTTTATGCATTAACATAAAGGTCTGATTGTTCGCTATTCTGTTTTTTATCAAATCGTTAACTATATCGTTATATGCTCTTTTTTGCGGAATGGCCTGCTTGTTGCGTTCTCCATGAACGATATTACCGAAAGAATCAATTGCGCATACAAGTGACAGCCCCGGAACATTTTTAAGCATATGCTCTATTACAACGGGGTATTGTTCGGACAATAGGGCGTCTTTTTTAAAATAATCGGAATATTTGGAAAAGACCAGTTGGGCATTTTTACCATGAATCTCTATCTGGGTACTTTCGATTGAAGGATATCTCAAACGCTGGTACGTATAAAGAGAGACGCTCATAATAATCACTGATAAAACCATAAGAGTGAGTCTGTTTTTCATAATTTTTGCCTTATTTCCTTTGCATATTTATCCCTATAACCTCTTTCGTCATTGTGGCTTACGGAATTGAGCTGTTCAAAAAAAATTAATAATAATTCTTTTTTTTTAATTTTTTACTTATTTTTACTTATTAGACTAAAACATGTCCTATGAATCCGTATTGTACAATAAATAGCTGTATATGGCCATAAACGATTCATATAGGGCTAAGTAATGCGCCCGTAGGATGCGATATTTCGAACAGGGGATTTTGTATCCTCGTGTCAGATCTTTGAAAACGAGTATCGATTGTGTTGTGATAATGATTGTTCGGCAGAATGGTTCCAGCCTTATATTGGCCCAGATATAAGCCTGGAACAGGATACGGCAATTATGTTTATTGCGGTATCAAGCAGCTGTCTGTCCCTACCCGGCGGGCAGTGGCAAGGACGCCAAGAAATAGGATACAAAGGAGTGTAACTATGATAATCAATCACAACATGAGTGCTATCAACGCGAACAGGTCTCTAAAGTTTACACATTGGGATGTAAACAAGAGTATGGAGAAGCTATCATCGGGTATCAGAATCAATAAGGCAGGAGACGACGCCTCCGGTCTTGCAGTTTCTGAAAAGATGAGAACGCAGATCCAGGGATTACGTCAGGCCGAGCGAAATACCGAAGATGGTATGTCGTTTGTTCAGACTGCTGAAGGATATCTTGATCAGACTGCACAGATCATACAGCGTATGCGTGTTCTGGCTATTCAGTCTTCAAACGGTATCTATCAGGCAAGTGATCGTCAGCTTATTCAGGTCGAAGTTTCGGCTCTTATTGATGAGGTGGACCGTATTGCCTCTCAGGCCGAGTTTAACCGGTTTAAGGTTCTTACTGGCGAATTTTCACGAGTTAATCCTCAGGCTTCCATGTGGTTTCATATGGGGCCGAATCAGAACCAGCGTGAACGTCTTTTTATTGGTACAATGACTGCCCAGTCTTTTCAGATGAGGGATGGAGCAGGGAATATTTCCCTTTCACTGTCTTCTCCGGCAGGTGCCAATAACGCAATCGGGGTTCTTGATAATTCTCTTCAGAAGCTGTCAAAACAGCGTGCTGACCTGGGAGCGTACTACAACCGTCTTGAGCTGGCTGCAAAAGGTCTCATGAACGCTTATGAGAACGTACAGTCAGCAGAGTCACGAATTCGTGATGCGGACATGGCGGAAGTTATGGTCGACTTTACCAAGAATCAGGTTCTTGTGCAAACTGGAACTTCGATGCTTGCGCAGGCTAATATTCAGTCACAATCGGTACTCAGACTGTTGGGGTAGAACAGCAACTGGTATCTGACATATCGTTCTTTGAAATTCAACGTGATTGATCCTTGAGACGAATAATGGATCAATCTCTCTTGTGTTATACAAACTGTCCAATGAAGCTGGATCGTTTCCGGCGCTCTTTGATGAGCGGGAGGCATCAGTGAGCGCCGGAGTCATCCGGTCTCATTGTTGTTAAAATTTTGGGCAGTTTTGGCAACAAAAAGGAGAAAACCTTCGTCCGGTAACGGATTGCCGCAAACATGATGTGTGCGGTAAAAAATCAGGGATTCTTACAAAAATTAAAAAAAAGGAATCCTTTTAAAACACAAGGGAGGGATTTATTATGAGAATCAATCACAACATGAGCGCTATATTCGCTAACAGGCAGCTTCAGTTGCAGACTCAGGCTATGGACAAAACAATTGAGAAACTTGCTTCGGGTCAGGCAATAAATCGCTCTGGAGATGACGCCTCGGGCCTTGCCGTATCCGAAAAGATGCGGACTCAGATTAACGGCTTATTCCAGGCTGAAAAGAATACCCAGAACGGGCTTTCTTTTATACAGGTCGCTGAGGGGGCTCTCCAGCAGATAAACGAAATATTGCAACGAATCCGGACACTGTCGGTGCAGTCCGCTAACGGTATCTATTCTGATAATGACAGACAGCAGATCCAGGTCGAAGTTTCATCACTAATTGATGAAATTGACCGGCTTGCTTCTACTGCCGAATTTAACAGAATGAAAATGCTGACCGGAGTTTTTGCTCGAGGTAGTGCCGTTGGTAGTATGTTCTTCCACGTTGGTCCGAACAAAAATCAGAGAATCAGGGCTTATATCAGGACGATGAGTGCTGATGCCTTGAATCTGATTGAGGGCGGGGTAAAGAAGACTATTTCTACGGCTGGTGCAGCGAACAATATGATCGGTACGGTTGATATTGCTCTTGATGAGCTGAATAGACAGCGTGCCGAGCTGGGAGCGTATTATAATAGAATGGAAAATACGGCAAAGTCGTTAAGTCTTTCCTATGAAAATATGCTTGCGGCGGATTCACGGATACGTGATGCGGATATGGCGGCTGAAATGGTTGAATTTACAAAGAGCAGGATTCTTGTTCAGAGTGGTGTTTCGATGTTGGCTCAGGCAAATCAAAAACCTCAGTTGATTTTGAATTTGCTTAAATAAGAATCCGCTTTTAAGAGCACCCATGCAGTGCGGTGTTTCTTTACCTCTTCCGGTTTGGGAGAGCCGGAAGAGGAGATTTTTAAAATATTTTCGGGCAAAACAGTATTAATTCAGACAAGGAGGTCAATATGGATATAAACATGGTTTTATCCAACACGATTAACAGATTGTCAGAACCGAAGGTTGCTCCGTTGCATCCTGTTGCCGAGATTAATCTTCATGACAATAGTGAGCCTGGCGGAGAATCCAGAATCGAGAATATGTCAAACGTTATAGATACGCTTAACAAGGCTGCCGGAAGCATAGATAGCAGAGTCTCTTTTCAGTACAATGACAAGACAAAACGTATTGTTATGCGAATCATGGATCCTGAGACAAATGAACTTGTTCGTCAGGTACCAACTAAAGAGATGATACGCCTGCTTGAGCGAATTAATGAAGTTACCGGCGTATTTCTTGATGAGAAGCGATAAATCTGTTACAAATTTCATTGATTGTACAGCTTTATCTATTATAACTTGACTTTTTATGGATAGACAGGGTAGGTTGACTCTGTTGCAAATATAATATTGTTTAATTAAATGGGAATAATTATGGAATTGAATATTGCTGAGGTATACGATGATATTATTGTCTCTTTTTCGGGAGAGATTGATATGCTTTCGATAAAAGGTTTAAAAGACAGCCTGTTTAACCTGGCTGATTATCATAAAAATGTTAAAATAAATTTTGAAAATCTTGATTATCTTGATTCAACCGGTATTGGTATTCTTCTGACTCTAAACAGAATGGTTCTTGAAAATGGAAATACTCTCTCTTTGATTAACGTGCCGGACAAGATAGCCAGTATCTTGCGGTTAAGCTCTTTAAACTCCATTTTAGGATAATTTGATTTTACCAAACCGTATTTCTTTTTGATGACTCCCCGGAAAGCATCTTTCTTCCTTAGTATTACTGAATAATATGAAAAAAAATTGACAATAATCACGCGTCTACTAATTATGCCAGTATTTATGACGGATTTTTAAGGTGTAAACCTACCTGGACATTCGTTTTGGGATTTTTAAAATGACAATTTGCTAATTGGTAATATACATCTTGCAGATTGTCTTTTTTCCCGTGATATTATAAAATTTTGGAGTATATCATGCCATTAACAAAATTACGGAATATTGGTATTGCCGCACATATCGATGCCGGAAAAACCACTACCACCGAGCGAATTCTATATTATTGCGGTGTAAACAGAAAACTTGGTGAGACTCATGACGGACAGGCCACCATGGACTTTATGAAGCAGGAACAGGAGCGTGGTATAACAATCGCTTCTGCTGCAATTACAGCTACATGGAAAAAAAATCAGATAAATATTATCGATACACCGGGACACGTTGACTTTACAATTGAGGTAGAGCGTTCGATGCGTGTTATTGACGGACTGATTGGACTTTTTTGTTCTGTTGGTGGTGTCGAGCCTCAGAGTGAAACTGTCTGGAACCAGGCTGAACGTTATAAAGTACCCAGAATCGCATGCGTTAACAAGATGGACCGTACCGGTGCAGATTTCGATGAGGTATGTGTTCAGCTGGAAAAATATCTTGATGCCAACCCGGTTCCTTTCCATATGCCGATTGGTGCTGAAGAGGATTTCGCTGGAATTATTGATCTGGTAGAGCAGAAAGCTGTTTACTATCCTTCCGAACTTGAGCGGGAAGAGCGTGAGATACCTGCCGAGTTAAAAGAGGCGGCTGATGAAGCCCGTAAGCATCTTATCGAAAAACTTGCGGATTATGATGATGAAATTATGGAACTCTTCTTCGCTGATGAAGATGTTCCTGCAGATATGATTAAAAGAGTGGCCCGTAAGTGTACAATGGGTCGTCTTATTACACCGGTTTTCTGTATGTCAGCATACAAAAACAAGGGTGTTCAGGATATGCTTGATGCGGTTGTGGCTTATCTTCCATCACCAATCGATGTTGGTGATGTAGTAGGAGTCGATGTCGATAATCCTGAAAAAGTACATTCACGGCACCCTAAGGATGATGATCCTTTCTGTGCGCTTGCTTTTAAACTTATAAATGACCCGTATGTTGGTCAGCAGACCTTTATCCGTATTTACTCCGGTAAACTGGAAAGTGGTATGCAGGTCTTAAACTCGACTAAAAGTAAGAAAGAGCGTATTGGTCGAATCATGCGTATACACGCTAAAGACCGAGAAGAGCTAACCGAAGCAAAAGCAGGGGAAATTGTGGCTCTTATTGGAATGAAAGAGACAAAAACCGGTGATACTCTTTGTGATATCAAAGAACCTGTTATTCTGGAAAAAATTCATATACCGCCTTCGGTTATAGAGATGAAGGTAAACCCGAAAAATAAAAACGAAGAAGAAAAGCTTGGTATTGCGTTAAACAAGCTTACTTCCGAGGATCCATCGTTTAACGTTCATGTTGACGAAGAGTCTAACGAGACAATTATTGCCGGTATGGGAGAACTTCACCTCGAGATTATGGTCGATCGTATCAAGGAAGAGTTTGGAATAGAAGTTGAGGTTGGAGAGCCTTCGGTAGCATATCGTGAGGCAATTCAGTCTTCTGCAGAGCAGGATTACAAATTCTCTAAACAGACCGGTGGTAAGGGTATGTTTGCCCAGTGTACAATCCGTTTTGAGCCTAACGAGCAAGGTAAAGGCTTTGAATTCGTTAACCTTATTAAGGGAGGGGCGATTCCGAACGAATTCATCCCTTCTGTTAAGAAAGGTCTTGAGAAAACCATGGCAGAAGGCTTCTTGGCTGGATATGAGATTCTTGATGTTAAAGCGGTTCTTATCGATGGAAATTTCCACCCTGTAGATTCATCGGATATGGCTTTCCAGCTTTGTGCATCAATGTGTTTCAAGGCCGCGTATCCTAAGCTTAACCCGGTTATTCTTGAACCTATCATGAAGGTTGAGGTAAATACACCTGATGACTATCTCGGGGATGCAATAGGCGACCTTAACAAACGTCGGGGAAAAATCGGTGAAATGCGCCGTTTCCGCAAGGGATCCCAAAAGGTCGACGCTCGTGTTCCTCTTATGGAAATGTTTGGCTATTCGACTTCACTTCGTTCGTTATCTTCAGGTCGCGCGAACTACTCAATGGAGTTTAACTCTTATGAGCCTGTTCCTGCGAATATTCAGGAAAAGGTCATTAAGGCTGCTGAAGAGCGAAGAGCTGCACGCAACAAGTAAAACAGAGAAAATAGAAATATATATAGAAAAGAGATACCGGAAGGTATCTCTTTTCTATTATGTTCAGTGTTAAAGTATTCTAATGATTTTGCAATTATTTAAGTGAAGCGATTTTATCCATGGCTTTTATAACATTATCACGTGAGTTAAAAGCACTGATACGTATATACCCTTCACCGCATTGGCCAAAACCGGCACCTGGTGTGCATACGACTCCTGTATTTTGAAGAAGATAATCAAAAAATTCCCATGAGCCCATGTCTGACTTAATCCAGATATAGGGGCTGTTGTCTCCGCCGGTACAGCTGTAACCAAGAGATATCATTTTCTCACGAATTATTGCCGCATTTTCGAGGTAGTAGTCGGTAAGGGCTTTAACTTCTTCCTTGCCTTTTGCCGAATATACAGCCTCGGCAGCTTTCTGTACAGGGTAAGACACTCCGTTAAACTTGGTACTGTGACGTCGATTCCACAGAGCATGAAGGCTGTGAGCATTGCTTTCCTTATCGTAAACCATAACATCTTTTGGCACAACCGTAAAGGCGCATCTGGTTCCGGTGAATCCTGCGTTTTTTGAAAAACTTCTGAATTCGACTGCACATTTTTTTGCGCCTTCTATTTCAAATATCGATTTTGGAAGGCTGCTGTCGCGAATAAAAGAGACATAGGCCGCGTCAAATAGTATAAGAGATCTGTTTTCCAAAGCATAGTCTACCCATCTCTTAAGCTGTTCTTTGGTAGCTGTTGCGCCGGTAGGGTTATTGGGAAAGCAAAGATAAATCAGATCTGCTTTTGTAGAGGGAGGTTCCGGTACAAATCCGTTCTCTTCATTTGAGTCAAGGTAAATAAGATTATCGTATCTTCCGTTATTGTTAAGTCCTGTACGGCCAGCCATTACGTTAGTGTCAACGTAAACCGGGTAAACCGGATCGGGAATGGCTATGCTGATATCATTTGAGAAAAGTTCCTGAAAGTTGCCGGTATCACATTTTGAACCGTCGCTTATAAATATCTCATCGGGACTAATATCTGCTCCATATTGTTTGTACTCGTTTTCAGAAACAGCCTCTCGCAAAAAAGCATAACCTTGCTCAGGGCCGTATCCGTGAAATGTTTTTGTGTCGGACATCTCGTCAACTGCTTTATGAAAGGCTTCAATACATGCGGATGGCAAGGGTTCTGTTACATCACCAATTCCAAGCCTTATCAGTTCACGATCAGGATAATTATTCTGGAACTCTTTTACTTTTTTCGCGATATCCGAAAAAAGATATGATGCCTTCAGTTTAAGAAAATTTTCGTTTACAGTAATCATATGGTATCCTTATATACTAAGAAGTTAAAAGAAAATCTCTGAATAGCAAAAATATTTTTTGTTTGAAGATATTAAAACCGGATATTCACAGGTTCAGAGGCTTTCTATACAAAAATATTGTCCTTTACTGTTTGTACTGGTGTCAAGGAGTCAAAAAACTGATATATTACAATTATGTAAAATTATTCTGTTTCTTAACAAATGTAAAAAGGCGGATTTATGGCGGATATTAAAGATATAGCTGCTGTTTTAGCAGATTGCACAAAAAGCAGTGATATGAAACAATTGCTGGAAGAGTTATTCACTCCGGCTGAACTATCGAATCTTGAATTGAGATGGGAACTATTAAAACGGCTTGCTTCAGGAGATTCACAACGTACAATATCTTCTGATTTAGGCATATCGCTGTGCAAGATAACAAGAGGATCAAAATTAATACAAGATAACTCATCACAGGTTTATAAAATACTTGTCGGATCCGATAATAAAGCCAAAAACAGGGCTAAAAGTTCTAAATAATTGGTTTACAAAATTATTAATAAGAACATTATATGACAGTGAAATTCAGAGACAGGCTGTTTTTAAAACTATATGGTATAAAGGGGATGAACTCCCTCTTACCCCCTAGAAACATAAGAACCATCTATTATGCGCATATGATGTCGATTCTTTATGCTTTCCTTCTTGTTGTACTTGCAATTATTGAATTTCATATAAATTATATGACGCCTTTTTTCTTTCTGCTTTCGTTAATGTTTTTACTGGTTATTTTTAACAGTATACTCTTTACCAGGCACTATTCTGTAAGGTTTTACAGATGTCCATTATATGCTATTGCTGCAATTTCTTCAGTCATTTGTGCGGTCTTGAGTAAAAATGCAGTTGCGATTGCTGTAATAAGTGCGCCTCTTCCGGTCATTCTAATATCAGAAAAATCAGTTTTACGTCAAATACTCTGGTTGGCGGCTGTTCCTGCCGTTTGGACTTCACTTATGTACATCCATCTTTGCGGCATATATTCTGTGTTTAATACAGACTATAACGATATCGTTATAATTACTGTTTTCTACGTTTTGTCAGCAACGGCCTCTGTTTTATACAGGTTCAGTATCGGCCGAACGTTTTGGGGTAACCTTTCCAAATATCGAAGAACCGATATCATCGATATTCAGATGGAGCTTGCCCAGGTTATACAAAGAACATTGATTCCCGAAAAAAGTAAAACAGGCGATAAGTATCAGGCTGCTTTCTATTATCAGCCGGCTTATGGTATTGGCGGTGATTATTTCGACATTTTCGAGATGAGTGACGGTCGTGCGGGGGTTGTTATGTGCGATGTTGCCGGAAAGGGTATTCCTGCTGCTTTGATGATGGCAAGTGTACGCACCTTGACACGTGCTCTGGTATCTCAGGGTATAAATGATCCTTTAGAAATAATTCGCATATTAAATGACACTTTTCGCCTTGATTTTGGTGATGAATTTTATGTTACGCTTGCATTCCTGTGTTTTGATTCTAAAACTGGAATGATAGATTTTTATAATGCCGGACACACGCCCTTTATTTATTATTCCCGTGTCGAGAAGAGAATAATGGAGATTGAATTGGATGGCTATCCTATCGGTGTCTTTGATCAGCTTTATCATACGGGAAAAATAACTGAAAAGATGTATTCTGGTGATATTGTCGTTTTATTCTCTGACGGGCTTACAGACTTCATCGATAGTGGAAATCATGCTTCGGCAAGAAGCAGGCTGTTTTTAGAAATACAAAAAAATGCTGATCTTGATGCTCAGACAATAACCGACAGGATAATTGACATATTTATAAAGGATAAAAAATCAAATATTGTTGATGATGACATCTCACTTGTAATATTTAAAGTTAAATGATAAAACGCATTCAGATACAAATGCCTCCCGATTATAGCCAGGATAACTTATCGAAAGTTGTTGCAGAAATAAGCAATATAAAAAGACCTTTTTTTTCGATTGTATCCCGCAGTCTTGACGCGCGAAAGGCCGGTAACATTCACTATTGTATAAATATCGATGTAAGCCCAAATCCTTTACCTGCCGGGGATTGCTTAAAAATTCCCCTGGTTAATAAAAATATCTCGGCAATTGTTGTGGGGTTCGGTCCTGCTGGCTATTTTGCTGCTCTTGTATTATCTCGAGCCGGTATAAGTGTAACTGTTCTGGAAAAAGGTAAAAAAGTTTGTGAAAGGGAAAACGATATACTTCATTTTGAAAATAGCGGCTCTTTAGTAGAAAACTCGAATTACCTTTTCGGGGAAGGGGGGGCGGGAACCTTCAGTGACGGGAAATTAACATCGCGTTCAAAAAGAATTTCTCTGGAAAAGGAATTTATATTAAAAACTTATATTGAAGCTGGAGCCGATGAAGAAATAGAGTTTGATGCCCATCCCCATCTGGGCAGTGACAGATTAAGGGAAATGATGCCGGAGCTAAGGAAAATTCTTCTCAGACAAAATGTTCAAATTCTTTTTGAAACTGAATTTAAATCGTTTACAAAAAAAAATAACAGATTTTCAATAGAAACCTCCAAAGGTACAATAGAATCAGACCTGCTCTTTATCGCTCCCGGCCACTCCTCTTACAATACTTATAGATCATTAATTCGCAGTAATGTTCAATTTAGAACTAAACCGTTTGCAGTAGGTTTTAGGGTGGAACATCCCCGGGCATTGATTAACAGGGCTCAATGGAAACGTGATTCACTTCCTGGAATCCGCTCCGCTGAATACAGGTTGTCATATATAAACGGCGATGCAAGAGTGTACAGTTTTTGTATGTGTCCAGGAGGAAATATCGTTCCTGCTGCGGTTAGTCAGGGACATTCGGCAGTCAATGGAGCGTCAAATTATGCACGTGACGGTAAATACTCTAATGCGGCGATTGTTTCTGCCTTTACTCTGGAGAGCAGATTAAAAAAAACAGTATTACCTCTTGAGGTTCTCGATTATGTCGAAGAACAGACATCGATGCTGTTTAACTGTACAAAAAGCTATAATATGCCGGCGGTCACGATATCTGACTTTTTGAAAAACAGAGTCTCTTCCGTTTTACCGGAGTGCTCGTATCCATTTGAAATATTTCCTTACGATTATAATATGATTTTTGACAACAGGCTATGTTCTGATCTTAAAGAAGGTCTGACATACTTTTGTAATAAAATAAATGGTTTCGAGCAGGGCATTATTGTTGGAAGTGAGTATACAACTTCAGCACCAATACAATGTTTTCGTGACAAAGAGGGTGAAGTAGAGGGGGTTGAAAAATTGTATATATGCGGTGAGGGCAGCGGATTTGCAGGTGGAATTATCTCATCCGCTGCTGATGGTGTCAGGTTGGCAATGAATGCTGTATGCAAAATGTCCGGTTAAGTATAAATTATATTTCATTTGACAGATAAATTTTGATTATTAATAATCCTTTTTGGTTTTCTTGTTTGGCTCTGTTATCATAAAAAATATGCAACCCGTTTGTCAAAATGGAGTCAGTATTATAATAACGTGAAAAGATTGAGGTTATGAGTGTGGATAGTGCTACTGTTGCCGTTCAGGTTATGATTACCGTAATACCTATTGTTGGTATTTTAATGGGGGGAGCCGTAATAATACTGTTTTTGATACTGAATCATAAGCAGAAGATGGCTATGATAAGGCATAATTACGGATCAAAACAGCCAATAGATATTGTCTGGATCAGCCTTTTTGCCGGGCTGCTATTAACTTTTATTGGTTTTGTGATGTCACTTTTTTTTATTATTAAAGAGGGTGTTGAGTACTCATTGTTAAGCGGTATTGTTCCGCTAGCGGCCGGTATGGGGCTAATGATTTTTTTCACTATTGCACGTAAATCAGGTCAAATTGATAAAAGTTCTGAAAGAAAAGAGTGACGAACTTGTTGTTCGTTCGGTTTTAAACGGTAATTCATCAGATTTTGAAATAATCGTTAACCGTTATAAAGATAGATTATTTTCCATTGGATACAGGTTTTTTTATAACAGAGATGACGCTGAAGACTTTGTACAGGATCTTTTTGTAAGAGTCTTTGAAAGGCTGGATTCTTTCCGGTTTGATGCACCCTTTCGCTACTGGTTGGTTCGTATTGCTTATAATTACGGTATCAATCAGAAAAAATCAAAGGTTATCGAGCTTGATGTATCAGATTATGAAATGCCGGATAGCAAATCATCTCCGGAAAATAAACCTATAAGAGACGAGATCATTGCCCTGTTAAACGAATCTATGAAAGATCTCCCGGATAATTATCGAATTTGTATAGATCTCTATTTCTATTGGCAATTGCCTTACGAGCAGATAAAGAATATTACGGGAATACCTGTTAATACGATTAAATCGAATGTTTTCCGCGCCAAGTCAATTTTGCGTGATTCTTTAAGGGGGACAGTCGCGGAGGAATATTATGAAATGCACTAAATTTAAAAATCTTTTAATAGAGGACGATTTATCTGTTGTTGAACGATTCAGTTTTGTTATGCATTTTTTTCTTTGTTCGAGATGCCGTAAAATTTATAAATCATATTATCGAAAATTAGGTTTTATTCATGATTCATCGCCATGTAAAACCGGGCTTAGTTCTGAAACAATAATGAGAGCCGTTATTGTTTCATCTAAATACAGGGGTGATTACAGGTCATACCATTTTTATTGGTTTATCACAGCTCTTATCCTCAGTATTGGAGCAATGATTATTGGAGAGAGTCTCTATTATTCAAATATTGTTGCTCAATCAGGTCGTGTTTTCCCGATACTGCTTTTTATGCTTTTAGCGATATGTATAATAATCATTTCAATAATCTATGTTGGCTCACATATAAAAGAATTAAAAAAAATCTTCAGGGTTTGACCTGTTTCGCAAGGGCAGCATTTCTTAAATTTCAGTACTGATCTTAAGGTTTTAATTTATTCCAAACCATAAGTATCAGTAAATATCCATAATTTCTCATCCTGCCGTAATTATCCAGAATATTCCTTTTCGGGAATTTAACCACATTGCAATTTATTTATACCTGAATTGTTAATCTGATATTTTTTATATGTTAACTATAAAAAATCTGCAAAAACATGGATTTTGTCAGAACTCTTATTATATTGTTTTGATAAGAGGTTTATCAAAGGCTGTATGAAAATGTACCAGTTAATGTTCTTCTTTTAATAATACTTTTGTATTAATTATTTTTTTATTTTCCATAATAAAGGGAATATTGGATTCCCTTAAATTGTATTTGCGGGGGTAAAGATGTCTGACCAGGCCATTTTAGAGGTTTTCCATAATGAAGCTCGGGAAATAATAGAAAACATAGAAACCGAGCTTGTATCCCTGGAGGAGTCGTACGATTCTGAAAAAGTAAATACCCTGTTCCGTTATTTTCATACACTAAAAGGAAGTTCCGGAATAGCCGGTCTAATGGAAGTATCCGAGTTTACTCATGAGATAGAGTCACTTCTTGATCGTGTACGTTCGGAAGAGATCCAGGTAACTCCTTCGCTGATTGACACAGTTTTAGCCAGTGTCGATCTTGTTAAGGTAATGATATTTGACGAGGATCAGGCAGACGGTTTATCTTCTCAGAAAGAGAAGATTCTAACTTTTATCGGTAAAAATAGCAACGAGGTTACCGACAGCTCAAGACCATTACCGCAAAAACGAAAGCTCAATTATTTCCGGGTAAAGATCAATTTCAAGGATAACGTTTTTGAATATGGTATTGATCCACTGATGATTATTGAAGACCTGGTTACTGTAGGGACAGTTATAGAAGAAAAGATATATCGATCACGGGTTCCTGCTCTTGATGAGATTAATCCCGAAAAATGTTATTTATCATGGATGTATATAATTGGAACCAAGCACGCAAAAAAGAAGATAGATGAAATATTCCTTTTCGTTTTCGATGATAACGATATTGAAATAACTGATATAACCGAAGATTACAGAGAAGATATCACATCTGATGTTAATGAAGAGAAAAAGATCGGTAATATTCTCGTTCAAAAGGGATTAATTACCGAGGACGAACTTCTATTTGCTCTTTCCAATATGAAAAAAGAGGAAAAGGTCGGAAAGGCGCTTGTAAGGTTAAAACTTGTAACCGAAAAAGATATCGAAAAAGCTCTTGGTGTGCAGGTTGAAGTCCGCAAAAAAATTGAGTCTACAACGATACGGGTTGAGCGTGCGAAGCTTGACGGAATCATGAATTTACTGGGAGAGATTGTTATTGGCCAGTCATCAATTGTAAGGTTTGCAGATGAACTGGATGAAGACAAGGCATACGCGTTAAAAAATTCTTTATATGGTCTAAACCGGTCTACAAGACAGTTTCAAGAACAGATAATGGCAATGCGTATGATTCCGGTAGGGCCAACTTTTAGTCAATTCAAAAGATTTGTTCGTGATACTTCAAGACAAATTGGTAAAGAAATTCGTTTGGAGATAATGGGAAAAGAGACAGAACTTGATAAGACTGTTATCGAAGAAATTACAGATCCTCTTAAGCACATGATTAGAAATTCCATTGATCATGGAATAGAGTCAACAGAAGAGCGTATCAAGCTTGGGAAAGACCCTACAGGTATTATAACCCTTAACGCCTATCATCAGGAAGGATGTATCTTTATTGAAATATCTGATGATGGTAAAGGGTTAGATGCAGAGGAGCTTAGGTCAATTGCGGTTTCAAAGGGAATCATTGCCAAGGACAAAGAGCTAACAGAAGATGAGTCGTACGCGTTGATTTTTAAACCGGGATTCTCTACTGCTAATGCTGTTGGTGACTTATCAGGCCGTGGAGTAGGTATGGATGTTGTAAAAAGCAATATTGATTCCCTGCGTGGATCAGTACAGATCATTACCGAAAAAAATCGAGGAACAACTTTTCGTATAAAACTTCCGCTTACTTTAGCAATAATTGATGGAATGCTTATCAAGGTCGGAAAGAGTGTTTATATAGTCCCTCTACTTTCCATCCTGGAATCGATAAGACCTCGCAAGGAGGATGTAAAGACTATCAAGGGGCAGGGCGAAGTTGTTATGGTTCGAAACGAGTATATTTCTTTGATACGATTATATAAGTATTTCGACCAGGTTCCTGCTTTTGAAAATCCATGGGAGGCTTTGGTTGTTATTGTTGAGTCAAACGGAGAAAAACTGGCTTTGATGATTGATGATTTAATTGGTCAGCAACAGATCGTTATCAAAAGCTTGGATAATACAGTAACGAAAGATCGTTCAATATCCGGAGCGGCAATACTGGGAGACGGTAATGTCTCTTTAATAATTGATATACATGGTCTTTTAAGTGAGATCAGTTCTTTGCGGGGTTAATATGTCCGAACTTATTATGGAACAAAACAGTAGTGTAAAAACTGTTTCAAACATTAAAAAACAGCTTTTACAGATAATTGATTCTGAGAAGGAGTTAGTTATCGATTTTAAGAGTATCACCAGTATAGATTTGGCTATTGCTCAGTTGTTAATATCAGCAGTAAAATATGCCAGAAAAAAAAGTGTGGCCGTTAAGTTTAAAAATGTATCGGACGAAATACGGAATCAACTTCAGCTTACTGGTCTAATCAAACGGAATAAGGAGTAATTTATGAAAAATATCATAGTCATTGATGATTCACCGACTATACGCACTAGCGTTCAATTTGCTCTTAAACAACTTGGACATAATATACGTCAGGCCGAAAATGGTTTAAAAGGTCTGGAGGTTGTAGATGAAGTGATGGATCAAAAGGAAGATTTGGCGCTTTGTGTTGTTGATATAAATATGCCTGAAATGGATGGTATTACATTCGTTAAGGAGTTCAGGAAAAAGGACAAGTTTACACCGGTTCTTGTCCTTACAACCGAATCAGAAGAAGATAAAATGAAAGAGGGTAAAGCTGCCGGAGCATCGGGGTGGATGGTTAAGCCGTTTAAACCTAATGATCTTATAGGTGTAGTTCAGAAGCTAATTAGATAAGGGGTGCACAATGGAAAAAATAGACAGAAAAAAAACAGTCGCCGAACAGATAGATGATGAAGCAAATCAGTATGTAACGTTTCTGATATCCGGTGAATCCTATGGAGTTGAGGTGCTTTGTGTTAAGGAAATTTTAGGTATGACAGATGTAACGCCGGTACCTAATACCTTGTCATTTATGAAAGGAGTTATAAATCTTCGTGGAGAGGTTGTGCCAGTTGTTGACATGAGAATCAAGTTCGGTATGAGCGAAAAAGAGTACGATGCATTTACAGTAATAATTATTGTAGAGGTAAAAAGGCGGCTTATTGGAATGATTGTTGATGCTGTATCAGATGTTGCTGATATTCCGATCGATTCTATACAGAATACTCCTCATTTCACAACAAGAATAGAGACAGACTTCATAAAGGGAATTGGTCAGTTGGCAGAACAGTTGATTATTATTCTTGATGTCGATAAAATTCTAACTAGTGACGAGTTTCAAAAAATTGATCAGGAAGATGTTTCGGAATAATGAAGCAGTTAATAGATTCAAACTACAGAATGCCGCATTACTCGATAGATCCCGGCGAGTTCATGGTGTCAGGTGAGAGAGCCCTGTTGGAGTCTGTAGCAGGGAAAACTTTGGTTGTTGCCCTGTACCATGAAAAACTGAAGATGGGCGGGTTGGCAAACTTCATTGTTCCCGGTAATATTGAGTCAGGTTCAATTGCTGAAAGTACTGTTTGTGAAACTGGAATAGGTTATATCGAATTTTTGCTTGCTGATATAGTTAAAAGCGGTGGGCGGCGTGATGAGCTGGTTGCAAAAATATTCGGTGCTTCCTGCAAAAGAAGCGATCATGATTTTTGCAAGACAAATATTCAGTTTATACATGAATATTTTGAAAACGAAAAAATTCCGGTTATTGCCGAAGATCTTGGTCGTGAATATTATAGACGTGTTCTTTTTATTCCACTTACGGGAGAATTATACTCAAAAAGGATTTTATCTGTTCCCGAGATGCAGTTGATATATAAAAAAGAAAAGGATTATATTGAGCGTGAGATTAATGGCCTTCAAACCGAAACAGAGTTTGTTATGTTTTAACAACTTGTTGATTGAAAGTTTTGTATAACCATGATTCCTGGCTTGATTTAAATGTTAAGGGAATAAAATGAGCCCATTGCCAATATTAGACAAGCTTACCGATGATGAATTTGCGTTTTTTAAAGCTATTGTTTACCGTGAAGCTGGTATAAAATTATCAGATATGAAAGTTGCTCTACTGCAATCACGAATTATGCGACGCATGAGGGCCTTGCAGATTTCCACTTTTCGCGATTATCGAAATTATCTAAATGATTTTTATCAGGATGAAATTGTAGATTTTATAAACGCAGTAACAACAAATAAAACCGAGTTTTTACGTGAAAACAAACATTTCGATTTTATGCTTTCTACAGCGTTGCCAAACTTTGAAAAAAGCAATCGTGAAGAGATACGCATTTGGAGTGCTGGCTGTTCCACCGGCGAAGAGCCTTATTCAATAGCTGTAACTTGCTGTGAATATTTTAATAAAAGTAAAATTCCGGTCAAAATTCTGGCAACCGACATTGACACGCAGGTTCTTATCCAGGGATATACTGGAATTTATCCTAAAAACACAATCGATGTTTTTACTCCGACGATTCAGCAACGTTATTTCAATGCAATTAACACAGAAAAGGGTGTACAGTATCAAGTTGTGCCTGAAGTAAAAAAGATGATTACTTTCAAAAGACTAAATTTGCTGGACAATACCTATCCCATGAGAAAAAAATTTGATATCATTTTTTGCAGAAATGTTATTATCTATTTTGACAAAGATACTCAAAGGGTTCTTTTTGAAAAAATGTACAATTACATTGCCGATGATGGTTTTCTCTTTATAGGGCATTCAGAAAATTTGTCTGGCGTAAACAGTAATTTTAAAAGTGTCGGGCATACAATATACCGAAAATAGGTCAATAAGATCAATTATGTTAAGCGAATATAAAAGCAAACTGAACCGGACAGTTGTAAAAATTTTTGCAGGTGAGTATTATATAGGGTGTGACTCCGAGATAATTAAGACTACTATCGGTGGATGTATTGCTGTGTGTATATGGTGCGCAAATGGCTCTTATGGAGGCATGAACCATTATATGTTGCCATATAAAATGAATAGAAGTGATTATTTTCCAGAGAGTCATACTTTGTATGGAATCAATGCAGTAAGAGAGCTGGTTGATAATCTTAGAAGAGTTGGTGATCAAATTAGTGATTATGAGGCAGCAATTATTGGCGGGTCAAACATCGATTTAAATGATAGGTCTATCAATAATATAAATATGGCAAGGCTGCTTTTGGAAGAGATGGATATTCGAGTTATAAGAGAAGATACTGGTGGTAACTGTATAAGAAAGATATCTTTTGATACTTATTCAGGAGATATCACAATAGACAAAATTGATAAAACCAGTCAGTTAATGTTCGTATAATGTTGAATGTAAATAAATCCAGGAAAGAGGTTGAAAATGGCTGATATCCGTGTACTTTGCGTTGATGATTCAGCACTTATTCGAAAACTTATGAATGAGCGTTTAGGTTCTGTTGACGGAATTGATGTTATTGCAACAGCGCCTGATCCCTTTATAGCCGCAGAAAAAATTAAAACACTTAATCCCGATGTTGTAACTTTGGACATTGAGATGCCAAGAATGGATGGTCTGACTTTCCTTGAAAAACTGATGAAAATCAAGCCTTTACCGGTCATTATGGCCAGTTCTCTTACTGACAAAGGTGCAGAGCAGACGATAAAAGCAATTAAATCCGGTGCCTTCGATTTTGTATTAAAACCTCAACCGGGATCAGAAGAGCATTCTGTTGAAAGTTTCATAATGGAATTGGCACAAAAAATAAAGAGTGCCGCTAAGGAATCAGTTCGTAAACAGCGTTTTAACGGAATTGCTAAAGCAAAATCTGTTACTCAGATTACCGGAGACTGTGAGGCAACCAAACGGATAATTGCAATTGGTGCATCTACCGGAGGCACAGAAGTTATCGCAACAATACTGACCGCACTTCCCGAAAAAACCCCGGGTATAGTTATTACTCAACATATGCCACCCAAGTTTACAAGGGCATTCGCAGAAAGAATTGATTCAATGGCGAAAATCAATGTTAAAGAGGCCGAGGATGGTGACGTGCTGAAAAATTCAACAGCTTATATTGCCCCGGGTGGTACACAAATGTCTGTACGACATATCAAGGATTGTTTCAGAATTATTGTTAATGATGATCCACCTTTGAACAGACATAAACCATCGGTAGATGTATTATTCAATTCCGTGGCTGAGTGTAACGCGAAAGATACAATCGGAATAATTCTGACTGGTATGGGAGCGGATGGCGCCGATGGTATGAAGAAAATGCACGATTCAGGATGCTATACAATAGCTCAAGATGAAAAATCTTCAGTAATTTTCGGTATGCCCAACGAAGCCATAAAAAGAGGTGGTGTTGATAAGGTCGAAAATATAGAAGGAATTATTCAGTTGCTAACCAGGACTATAAGTTAGAATTTAAACAACTAAAGTATCGTTATTGATTTCGAAGAAATCAATTAAATGCGCTGTTTCAAATACAGTTTTTAAAGTAGAACTTATTCTACTAATTACAATATCTATATTATCTTCGTTAAGAACCTTTTTTTTCCACATTAATAAACCCATTAATTCCGAAGGTAAATGCAGGGTTTGTCCCAGATCCAGATATATCCTGTTAAAACCTTCAGCGATTAACGCGTCAATTGTGTTCTCAAGATCAAGTTTATCTTCAAGCGTAGCCTTTTCATTTATTACAATAATGGTAGATCCGCTCACTTTAATCATATATAACCTGTATGCCTTTATTGATTACAATTATATACATTGTAAAAATGAGGTAATAACTGTCAATCTTAATTGAGACTAAAGGTTTAAAAGTTACATCATGTGATTTATTTGCGATGAATTATGTATAACGTTAAAAGATTTTGTTTAACGTGCAACGGTAAAAATAATTATGCTGTAAAGGTTAGTGAGAAAAGACTTTTAAAAAGGAAATTAAGTAGCATTGTTTGGAAAAACACTATAGCACAAACAGAGAAAATTCTCTAAGAAAAATAAATGTTTTTTCAAAAAAAATGTTGTTCTTATCAGTATCTAAAATGGGTGCAAGAATTTCTATCGTTTCATCAAATGCAAATTCCATATAAAGCCCATGACTGTTATAGAATTTTCCTATGTTTGATCCAGTTTTCTTTGATACATTAATCTCATAACTTTCTCCATATGTGTAAAATGAAACTGTGGTGCAATCTGAATCACAATAAATCTCCGGCTTGCGTGCAATAAAAATAGATTTATATCCGGTTTGAGGACTGCTGTTCAGTGATTTTGCAATAAAGTCGCTTTTAATGGCTGATGGAGCAGTTTTTTCCCCAAACCAGTGTTGTACCGGTTTGTCCAGTTCTCTCATTTTCATATAATTATAAAGAGCCCTATTGAGTGGAGTTGTAAAATTATCATGGTTTGTTCTGTTGATTTCGTTAAATGCTATGTCATTCATACAAAAATCATGGTCGTGTTTTTTTATTTTTATTCCATATTTTTCCGGATTTGAGAATATCCGACTGTGACAGGTTAGCGTGAATTTATGCCAGTACGCCGAATCTATACATCCGTTAGCAAAGAGTTGTCTTACAGTTTCAAGAGAATCCACTGTCTCTTGAGCTGTTTGCCCCGGATAACCATACATCAGGTAAGCGTGAACAAGTATCCCTGCTGATGACAAGTTGTATGTAGCTTTTGCAATCTGGTTAACAGTTACTCCTTTATCAATAAGTGACAGTATTCTAGGTGAAGCTACTTCAAGGCCGCCTGCAAGGGCAATACATCCTGACATGGCAAGAAGCTTTGCAAGATCAGCAGTGTAACAGGTATCAAAGCGGACATTTGTCCAGTATGTTATGCTAATATTGCGTTTTAACAGCTCGATAGCAATTTTTTTAAGAAGTGCCGGGGGAGCAGCTTCATCCGTAAAATGGAAACCTGTTTCTCCGGTGTCGATGATGCATTTTTCGATTCGTGCTATAATATCTTCAATGTGTAATGGATGAAAATTGTTGATATAGTCGAGTGAAGTATCGCAAAACGTGCATCTTGACCAGTAACATCCGTGGGCAATTGTAAGCTTGTTCCAAAATCCGTCGTTCCAGAGACGCATCATGGGATTATCTGAATCAAACATTGAAATATATCTTGATGGATCTGTGTCCGTGTAATCGGGAAACATAATATTCTTTGAAATGGTACTTTTTTTAAAAACAGAATTTGCTATAGAATTGCCCTGTAAGCTAAGACAGTTGTGAATCTCCGTTTTATCAATTTTACCTGCGCGATATTCGAGAAGTTTTTCAAATGGAATCTCTCCGTCATCGAAAAAAAGATAATCAATATATTTAAAGAAGTCTGTTGAAGTTATGTTTCTTAGTTCGGTATTCACAAATCCGCCTCCAGCACATATGATTATGTCCGGAAATTCATTTTTGATCATCTGGCTGCATCGTAAAACCGAAAAAAGAGTACCGGGGAAAGGAATTGTGAAACCGATTACAGTTGGCTTACTCTTCACTATTTTTTTCCTTAAAAGATCCAGATATGTATTTTCAATTTGTGAAGGTTTTTTTATTAACTCATTTTGAATGGTTTTGAAAAACGGAATACCTAAAGCGGTAGATTCCTTATATTTTACAATTTCAAAACCTTTATCCAGACAACATCTGATTGCAAGGGCGATATCCTCTATATACAAAGTTGCCAGATATCGTCCTTTGTCTAAAGTATCAAAAATTGAAAAAATTTCAGAATTTTCAACCTTATCAAAGTGCGGGCCTTCGGGTAAAAGGTCTCTTGAAATTATTCTATGAGCGTAGGTTCTGTTGGCTCCGGTAAGAAATTTAATTACTGGATCAATTGTTGAGATGTAACGCTCCCGGTTTTTATAAAAATCATGAAATGGTTGTTTAATTTTCTTGCTAATTGCAACTTCGTACATTTTGGAAATGAATTCGGAATTGAAGATAGAGTGAGCGCATTCGATATTCAGATCATAATGAGTACAAGTATAACCTTTTTGACGTAGATAGCCCAAGAGATACAGAAGAGCAGGATATGGGGTATTAAGCTGAAGTAGAGGGGGGGTAACTAACAGAATATTATCTTTCATTATTATACTTTTTCGTTAAAGAGAGTGGATTTGGATAAAATTTCTATATGGTAATAATTTTCAAAATAGGTAATAAGAGTATAGAGCGTTTGTTTGATATCTTTATCATTGAAAAGCGAACAATCAATATTGTCAAATTTATTTGTTAAAGCTGTTTTTAAAAAAACAAAACCATTATCATTAATATTCATTTCAAGACTATGATTGCGATCCTTTATAACCGGGAACGATAAGGGGTCAGGAAGGATACCTTGTTGTTTTATTAAATGACAAAAAAAAGCCAGAGACAGGTGAAACGGAAACTGTGTTACACAAACTGATTCAATTGCTTTCTTTAGCATAAGGTACGTGTAAAGATGAGGCATATGCGGTGCTGAACTTTTCATTATTAGTTCAAGTATAAGAAAGGCGTTCATCGAGTTTTCATATGTGATTGAATTACCGATATTATGCCTTATTACAGAAAAATTATTAGCATAATAGATAGACGATCCTGTCTTTTTGTAAAAAGTTATATTTAGCAGCGTTCCCGGATCTGATGCGCTTATATCTCTTTTTTTTGATTTTTTAAGACCTTTGATTATAAACCGGGTTAGCCCTTCTGTTTCAGTAAAAACAGAGGCAATAATATCTGCTTCGCTTGAAATCCTGGAAGAGAGTACTACTCCTTCGGTTGAAGTTATTATCATCTATCTAGTCATTTTTACGGGATTTTGTTTTTCTTATTGTTAACCTGTTAATTCGTGTCCCTTCTATCTCTTTGACTTCGAATCTTAGTGAGCCATATTCAATAGAATCATTTTTTTCGGGAATTTTACCGAAAAGATCAAAAACAAGACCACCGATTGTATCAAATTCATCTGTTGGAAGAGAAACTTCTATTTCGCTGTTAAGGTCGGTAATTGACATTCGCGAATCAACATCAAAAGAATTTTTGGTCAGCTTTACAAATTCAGGCGTCTCGTGTTCGTCAAATTCGTCATTTATATCACCAACAATCTCTTCAAGAATGTCTTCCATCGTTACAAGCCCGGCAACTCCGCCATATTCATCAACTACAATAGCTAAATGCTGTCTTTTTTTCTTGAAATCGACAAGTAACTCATCCAGGGGCATTGTTTCGGGTATAAAAAAAGGTTTATGAAGTTCCCTTTTTAAATCGAATTTGCGTCGTTTGTCAATAATATA
Source organism: Spirochaetota bacterium (assembly GCA_016934935.1). GTDB lineage: Bacteria > Spirochaetota > UBA4802 > UBA4802 > JAFGJZ01 > JAFGRW01. The sequence continues at coordinate 33,722 of JAFGRW010000106.1, forward strand.
GGTTAAAAGATTTTTTACGTAAAGAATACCTGTTATTTCATCAATAGTTGAGTCATAAACAGGTATTCGGGAATGCCCGGCGTCTGAGGCGATGGTAATAATTTCCTTTAGAGAGGTATTGCATCTTATCGAAACAATATCCACACGAGGTATCATAATTTCCCGTGCACAAAGTTCCGACAGCTTCATGATACCTTGAATCATCTGTTTTTTAGATTCTTCCAGCCCGTTATTAACAAAATCGAGTATTTCCCTCTCTTTCCCACGCTGTTTCCGGGGTGAACGCTTGAAAAAAGACAAAAATGGAGAAATGGTACTACCAGGTTCCGTGTCAGATTCCATATCGGTTTAAAAAAACTCCCTTAATAATCAGTTTTAAGCAACAATTATGAAGACCATACGGTAAACTTGTGTAGAGTTTCAAGAAATTTTTCTGTTACTATTCTGCAATCTTCCTTACGAAGCCCGCAATCGTTATATAATGAATCTGCCATAAACTTTCTGATGGCCATATAAACGTCTTTGGTTGGAAAAAAGATAAAACAGTAGTTGTCTCCCATTGCGTTTAGAATGGTGAAAGATGAGTAGAGCATATGAGGTTCTTTGGATATATAAATCTTTTCCTGCCGTTTGCCAGCGTGGTAGTGGCACTCATCAAATCTGTAAGGGATAGAGGCTCCGTCTTCACGGTGTACTGGTTCAACATAGTTTTTAGAGTATGTTGGAGGTTCTACTAGAATATGACATCTGTTGCCATCGGTTTTAAAAGTCAGCCCGTCAGGTCCTTGAAAAATATCCTTAACATTTTTAAACGCTGTTAACTCGTAAATAGTGTATATTGTAGATCCCGTAAAGAAAGAGGAGATAATAAATCCGCCTTCCATGGGTATCTGATTAGTTTTGTAAGCCTTTAAAAGGGACATTGCTTTTGCCATGACATCACACTCCAGAAGTTTGTCGATTTCGTTGATATTGTGTAATTGCTTAGTACATATAACAATATAAACCTCGTTTAATATACTATTTATGTGTAATTATATCAATGTTTTTTTATCTGAAAAAGCTAAAAAGAAATAGTACTATTTATAAAAAAGTGTTGATACAAAGCTGAAAAGGACTCAAATTGATATAAAAAGGGCTTGCATTGATGATAATAACTCTGATATAATGTCAAAATGTCTTGAGGATAAACGGTTTTACGCTATCCTCGGGAATTTGGAGAGTTTTTTTAAGAAAGCTGGATCCGGAGCAGTAAAAGCTCTATCATGGGGGTCTTTCTTAATAAAAACAATGGGGGAATTACCTCTGGAAATAATAAATGTATTTTAAAAGGAGATTGTTATGTACAAAATGATGCAGGTTCTTGTTGTTGTTCTGGTCTCATTGTTTGTTGTATCCTGTGCTTCCGGCGATAAACGTCCTGTTAACATGGAACTTACCAATGCCGCTAATACCGGGGATCTTGATAAGATCAAAAAAATGGTAGAAGAAGATGGCGCGGATGTTAACTCGATAGACCGAAAGGGATACAGTACTCTTCATCATGCTTCCAACAAAGGATATCTTGATATTGTTAATTATCTAAACGAAAAATCGGTTAACGTAAAGACAGAGGATAGCGGTAAAGCGCATCCACTGCATCATGCCGCGTATATGGGGCATATAGATATAGTACGTCAGCTGGTTGAATCAGGTTCTGACGTTAATTCAATGACCGAGAAAGGATTTACACCTGTTGAAAGAGCTTCTTATCGAGGTCATATCGACGTTGTGAAATATCTTGTTGCTAAAGGTGCAGATGAAAGTATCGCTACTGTTTCGGGAGATACACCTTTGCACATGGCCGCTTTTGCCGGACATGTAGAGATCGTTAAGTTTTTCGCAACTCGTGATAAATTTGACGTGAATGTAGTCGAAACCAGAGGATATACTGCTTTGCATTACGCGGCATTTAAAAACAGACAGGATGTTGTTGCAGTTTTGCTTGAAAACGGTGCCGACGCTACGATTGCCAGCGCTGACGGAATGACTGCTTTGCAGCTTGCAGAAAGAACAAAAAATGCTGCATTAATCTCCATGATTAAATCAAAAATAGCTGAATAAATCAACAGGATTACAGGTGGGATATCCCGCCTGTAATCTTCTCCGGATCACAAATGATCTATTATAAATCTTCCGACTTTACCATAGACGGTCTTATTGACGCAAAAAAAATCAGATGTTTTGTTATATTTTCGGCTTTCGGTGAAAGGGAGGCCGATTTGTTGTGCTCAAAAATCAACATAATCAAGAATGAATGTAATGACCTGGTTGACAAGATTATCGTATCTCACCGACGTACTGGTAATAATGAGGATAGAACTGAGATTAAGCTAAAGGATGAATTTGATGATGTTTGCCTCTTAAATTGTAACAGTTACTCTGTTCCGGATATGAATGACGAGCCCGGCAAGGGGGCCGATATGCGGCGGGCTCTCTACTTTTGCCATGAAGTGCTTAAAGCAAAGAATAGTGATTGTATAGTTTTTCTGGATGCTGATGTTGACACTGAATTATTTCGCAGTGAATATTTTTATGCTCTTGCTGGACCAATAATTAATGCAGAAGTTCAGTTTTGCAAAGCCTCTTTTTTTAGAAAGTCAGGTCGTGTCAAGAAGTTCACAGCACAGCCACTTTTCTCGGTGATTAATCATCCTATGTTAAATGATTTATCACAATTCGCGTATCCTTTGTCTGGTGAGGTTGCGGGCAGTTTTGGTTTTTTTGCATCTGCTGGTTTTGCTCAGCGTTATGGAGTCGAAACGGCATTATTAATCGACGCTGTTATGCAAAAAATCATAATAGCCGATGTTAATCTCGGCTATTATGATCACATTCATGGCAGTGATGATGATATTTGCAGAATGAGTTTTGGGGTTATAAGAACTTATCTAAGAAAGCTTGAGGATTATGGGGTAATAAGCCTGAATGAAAATTCCGCAATTTCGAATAATTTTAAAAGAACTTATATAGATGAAAATCTGGAAATGCGCAGAGAGAGTGATTCATTAAACGAGATTATTTACGAACCATTGCAAAAAGTTATCAGTTAAAACCTTATTCCGGCTCCTAAATAATAGATAAAGCTGTCTATACTTTCATCGTGAAAAGAGTGAAAAAAAGATATTCCGAGTGTTATTTTCAAAGCAGAGGGAACGGTTTCAATAAATAATCCGCCTTTCAAATATCCACTTTTATTATCAGAACTGTTATTTTCAATGATTCCATCTTCATCACTCTCACCGTCAGATTCGGAAAAATCTGTCTGTATACAATAACCGCCACCAGCATTAACTCCGGCTCTGAAATATGATCTATATGTATAAAAAATATCTAATGAAGAGCCGTATGCTTGAACAAGTGAAAAGTTTTTATAATGGTCTTCATCTGAGTTATATTTGTTGTTAACAGAGTCAAAGAAAATAGCATCGGCTTTGACCGAAAGGAAAGTTTCTCCGGAAGATGTCTTGAATTCATAACCCAGATAGGGCATTAATACAGTTGTATTGTCATAATTATCTTTCCATTCAGTTAAAAAACCGGTATAGCCAATGTTTAAACCCATAATCAGTCCGCAAAACTTGCTGTAATCGGTGTTATCTTTAAAGCCCGACGAAACTTTATAATCAGAAAGAATATTTGAGTGTATTTTCAATGAAGCTTTCTGGGTATCGCTTACCAGGCGGGCTCCTGGTTCAGATTGTAAAGTTTCAAAGAGCGTAAATTTTTGAGTTTGTGAGTTAAAAATAAGTGAGTTGTAGATCAATTCTCCGTTAAGATGATTTACAGAATATGTGCCTGCAACTATATACATACAACCGTTATTTCTAGACAAAGAGGTAAATGCTGACAGGTTACGGCCTTGAATGTCTTCAAGAGTCAGCTCCTGTTTTAATAATTTTACAGAAAAAGTGGGGTCTTCGGATAATCGTGCGGATAGCAGGTTTGCCAGGTAGTTTGAGTAAGAACCTCTGCTATTTGAACTGATATCCACATACTTTACAAAGCCTACACTCATTTTTTGCGCAAACAGAACCGGATTATGTATAATAGAAAGTAAAATTATTACAGCCTTTAGATAATTGAATCTGAATCTTCGATTTGTTTTTTTAAAGTATTGCATATCCTTTACCTTAGGTTGTGTACTCGCTATTTATTTTTACGTAATCATACGATATGTCAGATGTCCAATAGCTCCAGGATCCATCACCGGAACCAATATCAATATTTATCTCGTATGATTCACTGTTCATAATTTCTATTAATCTGTCTTTGTCATACCCAACAGGAGTACCGCTCAACAAGAGAGGAATATCATTGAAATAAATAGAGAGAGTATTCTGATCCAATTGGGCTCCGGAATAACCTGCCGCGCAGGCTATTCTTCCCCAATTTGGATCCTTGCCGAAAATTGCTGTTTTTACAAGGAGTGATTCGGCAACTGCGCAGGCACAGATACGGGCTTCGTCATTATTCACGGCATTTTTGACATTGATTTTTACACATCTTGTTGCACCTTCTCCATCTTTAACCAGTATCAGGGCAAGCTCTTCAAGTAATTGGTAAAGTGTGTCTTTGAATATATTTGTGCCTTTCTCGTCCAGATAATTGTCGCTTAAAGGAGAAAGAATAAATGCACTATCGTTGGTGGACATGTCACCGTCAATTGTAATGCAGTTATAGGTTTTACTTATTGCATCAAAAAAAATATCACGTAATAAATTTTTTTCAACAGGGGCATCAGTTACAATAAAGGACAATAGAGTAGCCATGTTTGGAGCAATCATGCCAGAGCCTTTTGCGAATCCTTCTATTGTGTAGGTTTTAGTACCGGCAATAAATGTTTTCTTAACATATTTCGGTACAGTGTCGGTTGTCATTATTGCTTGAGCAAACAGATTCTGATTGTTTCCTGAAAGGTTTGAGGTTAGATCAGGTATTGAATCAATCATTTTCTGCGCGGGAAGTTGTACTCCGATAACACCAGTCGATGCAGCCAAAATTGATTCCGGGTCAATATTTAAGGCCGATCCGATTGTCGACGTGATGTTTTTTGCGTTCTCAAGCCCCATCTCTCCCGTACATGCATTTGCGTTTGATGAATTGACGACTATAGCCTGAATAGGGTTGGCCATACGCTCTTTTGAAACAATCACAGGTGCGGCACATACTTTGTTGGTTGTAAAGGTCGCAGCACAGTTGCATGGTGTATTGCTGTAAATTAGAGCGAAATCATATTTATCGCTATATTTGATGCCGCTTTTGACCGCAGAAAAAGAAAAAATTTTATTGCTCATAGAGCCTCCGTGTAGCAAGGTAATAGTATTAATAATTGGAAGGCAGATCTCGTATCTGCAACGGCTGACATTATGTATTCTTACACTTATTTAAGTTAAATTAAAAAAAATAGCCAGCTTTGTCACTAATTTTTCATCTCACTATTTTGTGTAAGATCTTTTTTTTTGATATCGTAATAAAAGTAATCAGTAATAAGTGCTATTTGTTAGCGGTTTTCAAGCTATAAATAGAATAATTGCTTCTTTATTGGTTTTTTGATATCAAATTAAAAAATTGTTGATTATAGTGAGAGAAAATTTAGATTTGATGTAGTTGTATAAAAAGTTTTTACGTATCAAAAATTGTTCTGCAAAAAAAGTTAATGAATTATTTACCGATTAATGCTGTTTTTGTGGTTATTTTGATGAATAATCTGAATGACTAATAATTGATTATGTTTTACGGGAGATTATGAAATGGATCTTAGTACTGAAGAGTATGATAAGCTTACAATTGTCAAGGTTTCTGGTGAATTTCATATCGGAAATGTGAATAAATTTGAAGAGTTGTGGCATACTCTTATTGAAAAGAAACCTCCGGTGATAGCCATAGATTGTTCAAATCTTGAGTATATTGACTCATCAGCAATTGGAACGCTGGTCAAGTTTTTGAATAATGCGATGAGTAAAAAAATTAAACTGATTTTCTTTGATTTGAATAAGGCAATACAGAATATTTTTAAAACCGCACGTCTGGATAATTTTTTTACAATAACCACTCGTGAACAGTTAGAGCGTGAATATTTGTAGCCATAGATGTCCTGACAGTTTTTTTATCTTGAAATTGCGTCATGTTAGAAGTTAATGTGAAGAATCTTGTTTCCTGAGGTATTGTTACAATACCTCTTATTTTTATTCAAAATGTATAAAGTAATACCCCCTGGAGAAAGAATTTTGAAGCGATATATCTGTTTTACAGCTGTTTCACTGTTATTGATGACCTCTTGCCAAAGATGGAATGTTAATGAACTTAAGAAAAACATTCTTTTTGAAATACCGGCTGGAACAGAGCCTGGAGAGGTAAATCTAAAATTTAATAATGAAGGTTATGTCGATCTTACCTTTGATGTGCGGGTAAGTAACGGAAAGGTTTTTTGCTCGGATAATATCGCGAAGCGACTTCAGATTTTTAATCTGGAGGGGCAACCCTTAATGGCTATTGGTGATATGGAGGATGGTCAGGTAAATAATCTTATTATGCGTAATTTCTCTTTTGGAGTAATCGGCAATGTAATCTCCGATCAAACTGGAAATGTTTTTGTTCAAAACACCATTTTACCTGGAGATAGAGATGGTCAGAAAGTAGAGGTAGATTCTGCCACTGGAATGTCTCCATCCTATATTCTCGTATTTAATAATGATGGCCGTATCATGTACAGCCTGGGGCAAAATGGTACAGCTGATGTTCCTTTTTATTCCATTTATAATATGTTTACGGATGAGAGATCGCGCCTGTTTGTTATATCAAAGTCGTATGATAACTGGTCGGTATTTCGCTACGATGGTAAGGAACGTGATTTCGCTCTTCATCTTGATAAAAATTATTTTAAAGAAAACGAAAAAAATGAAAATCTTGCCGGTCGTGTTGAAAACATTATTATTTTCAAAAATGGTGAGAAACTGCTTATCTCTGTCGCTTATTACGATAATGTACGCTTTAAGTATCGAAAGATATATGAATACAAAATTATCGAAAACCGGCTGGGAGGCGCTGTTATTGAACTACCTGACCCTCGAAACGAACTTTTTTCTCTTCTTGAGGACAAATATATTATACTATGGGATGTAGAGAAGAGGGATATTCGTTTTACTATATGGAGCCTTCAAGAGAATATTATAAATAATCTTCTCATCCAGATGCAGGGACCACGGCCTTTTTATGAAAAAGTTCTTGTAGATGAAATGGGGCGTTTGTATACCATGATCGTTTTTGACAATAGTATAGAAATCAAAGAATGGAAATAGAATATGCGTCTTCTTGATGCAGCTCAAATGCGTGGTCTGGATCAAACTGCAATAGTAAAGTACAACACACCTGCACGGGATCTGATGAATTGCGCAGCGTTAAGGGCAGTAGATGTAGTAAAAAGTATTATTCCGGATGATTCGCGATGTGCTGTTATTTGCGGTAACGGAAATAATGGAGGAGATGGGTTTGCCGTTGCCCGTCTTTTAAACAACGCTAATTATCGGGTTTCTGTTTTTTTTGATAATGACAAACGCAAATCTTTATCGGATGAATCCGGCTTGAATCATGATCTTGTAAGTGAACTGGTTCAGCCTGAATTATTTCCTGACAATTTTGACTCTTTTTCTGTAATTATTGACGCCTATCTTGGTATCGGTATTAAAGGTAAACTTCGCGAAAACGCGAAAACTTTGGTTGAGGCCGTAAACAGATCAGGGGCTACAGTAATATCGCTTGATATTCCATCCGGTTTACCGACAGAAGGTTATATACCGGACAATTGTGTAGCAATAAAAGCAGATTATACAGTGACCTTTGGTTTCCCGAAAGTATCAATGTTCAGCCGACGCGGCAGAGAGTATTGTGGAACAGTTATAACCGCGGACATTGGTTTGCCTTCACATGAGATTTTGAATAATAAACCAGCTTACTATACTTATGAGAAAAAAAATTTTATTGACGGCTCTCTGTTGTATCAAAATGATGCCCTGTATAAGACACGAGCCGGTTGCGTCACCGTTTTTGGCGGATTCCGCGGTTACGAAGGCGCGGCGATTTTATCAGTAAAAGCCCTGAGTGAATGCGGTAACGGAATGACTTATCTCGCTGTAGATAGTGATTCTGATTTGTCTGGACGTGAAATTCCTCCCGAAGTTATGTTGCACCGGCTTGATGGAGATTATAAAATACATTGTGATTACCTTTTAGAAAAGTCAAAAACTGTTGTTTGCGGTCCGGGATTGGGTTTGCAAGTTAAAGCCAAGTCTCTTTTATCACATATTCTTTTAAGGGCAGCCGAAGGTAAATTTGAAAATTTGATTCTGGACGGTGATGCTCTTACCATTCTTGCTGATACTGATATTAATTTGGTAAAAAAAGCGGGTAAGGCTTGCCGTCTCTTCTTAACTCCACACAGCATGGAGGCAGCAAGACTTTCTAATGTAGATGTAGACCATATTGACGGCGACAGTGCAGGAAGTGCAATTGAAATCAGTAAAAAATATGATGCGTATGTAGTCTTAAAGGGACCTGCTACGGTGACAGCGTATAATGATGAAGTAATTATCAATACATCTGGTAATCCACTTTTGGCTACTGGAGGATCAGGAGACGTGCTTACAGGAATTATTGCTTCATTTATTCGTAATGACGAATCTATTATTAATTCTGTCTCTTCGGCTGTTTTTCTTCATGGTTATTGTGCGGATTATTATTACGGCAAATATAGAATCACTTCTTACAAAGCTTCGGATACCATCAATATGATCCGACCTGCTTTAAAATCACTTCTTGAAAGCATAGATGACCATTGATGATGTCATTGGCCGGCCTTTTTTTTTGAAATACCCTAAAAAATGATATTTGGCAATAGTTAGCCAACGTTTGTAATCCTTTAAGTTTTTAAATTGCCCACGCGATTTTCTAAGTTTCGGTATCAAGCCGAAGTCAACTGGACGGTATATCCTGATATTTGCAAATCCGCTTTTAGTCAGAAGGGAAGACAGATTGCATGCTGAAAAATAGGAAAGATGTCCAGGCAGATAGTAGTGGTAATTGTGAGCTTGACTGACAGCTTGGTAAGCGCCCATATCGGCGGTCTGTATAACACATAGCCCACCGGGTTTGAGAATGGATGCGGTTTTTTTAATAAAATTCACAGGATCCTTTATATGCTCAATAAGCTCAATCATGGTGATAACATCAAATGAATTTTCTTTAAATGGGGCGTCGTTCAGTGTTCCGTTATGAACTTTAAGATCTATTGATTTGCAATACCTAGATGCGAAGTCAGAAATTTCAACTCCATAAACGTCATAATATTTTTGTGCCGACGATAGCAGACCTCCAAATGAGCAGCCTATATCAAGAAAGGTACCGGATTTTTTATACTTATGTATTTTTTTTATACGGGCTTTCCATACATATGAGTTGAATTTATGATTTTCTCGCTCGTCAATATAAGAAAAACCTGCTTTTCCTGAATAGTAGTCATCTGAGTAAAGTGAAGCAATAAATGTATCTGAAAAGGCTGGATTCATAAAGATAAATAAGCAGCTTTGGCATTCGTAAACATTAAAGTTGTGTGATTGAATGATATTGTACTTTAGAGAAATTGAAGCAGAGTCGCAAAGTGGGCATTTTTTTAGAAGCGGATCAAATTTCATGTTAACCTGAAAAAAAATAATCTGTTTTAATAATATATATGATTTATAATACAGCTTTAAAAAAATAGTGCGAAATGATTTTTGAATCGTTTAGACGGGTTCGTTGCATATAACCGAATTCAAAAAAGCTGAAATTTTTGAAAAGAATTTTCAAATAATTCTCGTCAGCAAAGGTTACAGGGCAACTTTCAAGATCGTTAACGGATATAAGCCAGCAGTTATCAGAGAGTTTTTTTTCACGCACAAGATAATTGTCATCAGCTTTTCTGAATGTGCCGAATAATTGTCCACCCGGTTTGAGAATTCTTTCTATTTCGGAAATCTGCATAGTGACTCCCGCCTGTGTATCGTAATGAAGAGAGCCCCAGCATATTGCCAGGTCAAAACTGTTGTCTTTAAATGGAGATTTGGAAGTATTGCAGCGAATAGCTGGCACGGCAATATTAGAGTTTATCAATGTTGCTTTTTCAGTGATATCCGTAGCAAATATGTTTTTAAAACCAAAATCTTTCAAAAGTTTAACGTGACGTCCGCTACCAGCTCCAATGTCAATTGCAAGTTTATGATCAATATCATTGGAATTTTTATAGGATGTAATTAACCGGACAAGATTCTCATCGGGGTATCCCAGCAGGGATCGTTCTCTGCCATAGTGTTTGTTCCATGAAGAATCAGACTGAATAATCATATAACCAGTCGCCTATTTGTATTGAATATTTAATTTGCTGATTGCTTTTTCACATCTTTCTGCGGCAATCTCTTTTGTCTTTGCACATGCTGCAACAACGCCAATTCTATCATGATTGGTCTTGGGTGAATTGACGGGATCATTGCTGTTTTTAAATATTTTAAAGAGTGATATCTTTGCAAATGCAGTATCAAGTGGTGTATAAGTATCGAAACGGCCTTTTTTGCCTGTTATATATCGAACTACCGATGAGTTCTGGTTCTTTTTGTAAGATGGCGGAGTGAAGTTGTCGTCAGTCATCGCTGCTATTGCGGCCTTAAAAAAATTATGCCCAGTTGTATGAGTAATTATAACCTCAGGAATATATTCACCCCCAAATTCGGCAACGGCTTCAAGAACATAAATATTATTATCTCTTATTTTGCATTCTAACACAAGGGGTGAACAGTTGACGTCAAAAGCTGCTGCAGTTTTTTGACCTATTTCTGTAATTTCCTGATAAAAACTGGAATGTTTAGAAGGCGAGGAGTGCATTATGTCTACAAAGTACGGTGGAGGTGTAGTTGTTTTATCAGTTATTTCATAAAGATAAAATGTACCTTTTTTTACTATTCCGAATACAATTATTTCATCACCGTCGATGTACTCTTCAATTATGAACTGTTTTTTATCTTTTATGTAAGGGCTGGTAAATTTTATCAGATCATCTAAAGAATTAACAAGTTTTACTCCGGACTTGGCATGGCCAACAACTGGCTTTACGATTGCGGGAAAATTGTATCCTTTTTTGCGACGAGGATTGTAAATTGAATAATCAGGTGTTAGTATGTTGTTATCAACGAAAAGAGCCTTCATCTTCTGCTTGTCAATAAAGTTCTCGACATTTTCCGGCTTGATAAAGGGAATCGATAGTTTATCGCACAACTCGGCTGTAGAGAAAACTGCGTCGGCAAAAGAACGGGTGAGTATGGCGCTGATTTTCCCATCTAGAAGTAATTCGCGTAATTTCTGATAAATTTCGTTTGTGTTTTTGATAGATTCCTGAATGCGAATATCAGAAAAAATAAAACCAGGAGCCGCAGTATCCTGGTCAACCGAGATCACCCTGTAGCCCATTTCTCTTGCTGCTTTAATCAAAGGTATTTGATTGGCTCCTGCCGCAATTGAAACAAATAATTTTTGTGGTTTTCTTTTTCTTTTGAAAAAAAACATTTAATTGTCAGCCGTTTTTTCTATAACGAATTTTATAGCTCCAAGAGAAGGTCCTTTGTCCTCGTGAAGTACAGTATGGAAATGAACATTCTCAACTATTCCCTTGAATCCGATTTTATCAAGCTCTTTTTGCATAAGCGGGAAAAGAAGATCTGATGCATGAGATAGTCCTCCAGCAAAAATTACAGCTTCCGGATTAAAAATATTAAGAAGCGAATTGACTCCAAATGCCAGATAACGGGCGCACTGGGACATCATATGTTTTGCAAAACTATCCCCCTCCTTGGCAAAACTATATAACAATTCTGCTGTTATTGTTTCGCCATTAAGCTTGGAATCTGGGTAGTCCGATATCTGTTCTGTTGCAAGTTTTGCTATTGATGAGGCTGATGCGTATCTTTCGAAGCATCCGCGGTTTCCACATGAGCAAGGGATGCCGTTTAAGTCTATACTGATATGCCCAAACTCTGCAGCGAAACCGTCTCGTCCTTCAAGAAGCCGGCCGTCCACAATGGCACCACCTCCAATACCTGTTCCCAGCGTTACCATGATCCAGTTCGAGTAGTTTTTACCGTTTCCTTGCCACCATTCCCCAAGCAGAGCTGCGGTAGCATCATTAAGAATATAGGTTTTTTTTCCAATTTTCTCCTCAACAAGAGATGCAAAATTGCAATCATTGATCGATGGAATATTCGGGCTTATCAGTATTATCCCTTTTTCCGAGTCTACTGACCCTGGAATTCCTATGCCAACAGGCCCAAGTTCTTCAAGGGAGGAATTTGTCTGGTCTAAAAGAGCATCTACAACAAGTTTAATATTGTTAAGGATCTCTTCACGGTTAGATCCGGTTGGATGTTTTAAAGAAGCTGCTACTTTACCTTCATTGTCGGTTATAACGGCCTTGATGTTGGTACCGCCGATATCAAATCCTATATGCATCGTATACTCCGTTTTTTTTGTCTGATATTGCACTGAAAATAGGCTAATTATTGCAAAATAGCTGATATTCCAGCAGTTTTGCAGTCCCTACAGCTTATTATTAAAGATCAGCATACTTTATGAATAAATAAAAGTATACAGTTTCAAAATAGTAATTGAGATACCCTAAATATATTATGGCTGACATGGAAAAGCTGATAATATAAGATTCTCCCTTGATAGGCATTAAAATGGTGTTAAAGTTGATTTATAGTGTGTAAACAGTTTAAAATTGTCAAACAACTTGTTAATGATTCTTATGAAAAGACAAAAAATATTGTAATAATACAAAATATGGAAGGTTGATAATAATAAATTTCTTTATGAATAATGGTAAATTTGAATGTTACTATAGAGATTGAAGAATAATGTATGGAAATCGATTAAATCAGGAGAATACAATGAAAGTTATAGATTTGCATTTACATAGCAGCTTTTCAGACGGAATATACTCCGTAAAGGAACTTGCTAAAAAAGCATATCAAGAAAAAATATCTGTTATATCATTAACGGATCATGATACTGTTATTGGAATAAACGAGATGAAATATTACGCCAATAAATATAGTATATCCTTTATTCCGGGTTTAGAATTCAGTTGTGATTTTGAAGAAGGAGATTATCATCTTCTTGGCTATGGAATTGATCATGAAAATTCAGATATTATTAAAGAGATCAATTACTATTCACAGGAAAGGCGTAATCGCATAGATAAAATAATATTAAAACTTAATGATAACGGAATAAAAATCAGCAAGGATGATGTGATAAAATGCGGGGCCGCTGAAAGCCCGGGAAAACCACATATAGCCAGGGCACTCATAATGAAGGGGTATGCTACAAATATAAACGACGCGTTTGATCGATATCTTGGAAAAAACGGTATGGGTAATGTTCCAAAGGCCAAGATAAGCCGTGAAAAAGCTTATTATCTGATAAATAAAAGTGGAGGTACAGCAATTTTAGCACACCCGGCCTCGTTAAACCGCAATGTTGAGCAGTTGAAACAGATAATTGAGGATGATAAAAAAAGAGGTTTATACGGGATTGAACTTTTTTCACAAATGCACAGCGATTTGCAGGTCGAACAGTATAGAATAATGGCGGATGACTGCGGGCTTGCAGTAAGTGGTGGAAGTGATTTCCATGGGGATAAGGGAGAAACGCTGGGGTGCTATGGAAACGGCAGAAAAATTCCCTTTGAGCCTGTAAAACCTTTACTGGATAGATTTGAAATATTCGTAAAGAAGAATTGAAACTGTTGTTGAGGCATTGAGAGACTCTACTTTGTCGGTCATCGGAATCGATACAGCGTGAGAAAGCAGTTTGTCAGGAAGCCCCGGACCTTCTATGCCGGGAATAACGGCAAAAGTTTCTGGAAAACTAAAACCAGATACCGGTTTCCCGGAACTGTCAAGAGAGATTATTTTGACACCGTTTCTTAAAAAATAATCAGCGGTTTCTATAAGAGGGGGAGCATCAAAAATATCCAGGTTAAAAACGGCTCCCCCCGAAGTTCTAATGGATTTATAATTGTAAGGATTTGCAGCCTCTGCTGTAACAACGATTTGAGTAATGCCGAATGCTGCGGCCGAGCGCATAACACTCCCCGTGTTGGCTGGATCCTGAAAAGGAATAATCAAGGAGGGGCGCGTCAGATCGATAGTTTCCAGAGATCTGTTTTTTGGGCATTCAACAAAAAGAAGAAGTTTTTTGCTGCCTGATATGTCTAAGTCGTTATATAGCGATTTCTTCAGCAATAAAAGTTTCGAGTCTTTGTCAAGTTGATCTATGATTTGGTTTATATTGCTGTTTTTCTCGCTGAAGCCATCATGGATTACGGCACAGACAATACTGTTTTTTATATAAGCAAAATTATCGGTTATTATTTTTTCTCCGCAAACAAGAGCAATTCCGCTTTTTTTTGGACCGGATATTACGGCTTTTTTTAACTCTTTATAACGTTTGTTATCAGTAGATTCAATTAGAGTTCCAGCTGTAAGTTCTTTTATATCAGATATCTGATAAAATCGCCTGCAGTAATTACTTGTTTTCCTGTATATAATTAAGCGACGTTTGTGATCGGTGCCGGGAAGGGAGTAGGGGATATCTTTTTCGAGCCTGTAATGCTCGTGTATAATGGGTGAAATGGTATTGATCTCTTCATCAACTCCGGGACCTTTAAGAAGAATAACCGAACCGCCGTCGGGTAAAAAGTTAATGCAGCGTTCCAATGTTGCCGGTGCGGACTCAAAGGCTCTGGTGATAACCCCCTGGATCGGGAAGTACATTTTTTCGTTAACTTTATGGGGGAAAACCGAAGTGTTCTCAAGTTTTAGCGCTTCGATAACCATTTTCATGAATTTTACGCGAAGCGGTCGCGGTTCGGCCAGTGTAAGCTGTAATTCGGGTTGAGTTATTTTTATCGGAATACCGGGAAATCCGGCTCCAGTTCCAATATCCAGAAGAGATTCTGGTAAATTTATAAGGTCGCCGATGATTATAGAATCAAGAAAATGTTTTTCCAAAATGTCTTTGAATTTTTTTAAACGCGAAAGATCATACTCGTCATTATATCGAACAAGCATTTCACAAAATTTAAACAGATTTTGTGTAACGTCCTTTCCAAGATGTTTAAAAGTTTGGTTTATTGTGGAAAAAAAATAATCCCGTTCTGTCGGGTTGATTACCATAATACATCCATCGGATTAATTAGTTTTTCGTTATGCCAAAGGGTAAAATGAAGATGGGGTCCGGTTGAATAGCCAGTCGAACCGACTCTTCCTATAAGCTGGCCTGATTTAACATGGCGTCCTTTCTTTGTGCATATTACCGAAAGGTGGCCATAGAGGGTTTTATAGCCGTTTTTATGTTGAACAATTACGGCTTTCCCGTAACCACCCATCCAGCCTGCTGCTATAACCTTGCCTGGACTTGCTGCGCCTACGTATGTTCCGCGTCTTGCTGCTATATCGACCCCGCTGTGAAACTTGCGGGTATTAAATATCGGATGACGTCTGTTTCCGAAAAATGAAGTGAACCTTCCACCTAGTGGAGATCGAAACATTTCCCTGAGGGTGTATTGATGAGCGAGTTTTTCGGTCATGGTTTCGACTGATGGCTTGGAACCGTGAATAAAAACTGCTATACCGAACGGGAGTGTGCCAAATCGATCATGGTATTTGGAGAAATTACTGATTTGTTGTATCTCTATATCGGTTACTTCTGCCTCATAGTGGTTTGCCAGTTCTTCAAGGGTTGTGGTTTTGTCTATAAATACCAGAGCACCTTTTTTTGATGGTACGACTATTGTTTGACCTGTGACTGCAAGTAAAGAGTTCCAAAATGGATTAGCCGCAATAAGGGTATCAATATTTACATTAAATTCTTTGGCAATTTTCCAGAAATTGTCTCCTGGCACTATTGTGTATTTGGAAAAAGAGACATTTTCGAATCGTATACTGTTGTTGATGCTCAAAATGTAGTTGGTCTCATTATCGTAGTAGTGACTTATTGGCAAAAGCTTCAGTCCGTCTGTTTTAATGGCCGATTTTGAGACTATTGCCGGAAGTGGAACTGTTAATAAAAGACAAAAGAGTACATTAAAAAGTAGAATAGATATATTTAATTTCATAGTCAAACAACCTCGTATGTTTAAGACATTGTCGTAAGGTAATAAAAAAGGTCAAGCAGAAATGGTTTTGCACATCCCTGATTAATTATCGGATGATTGCCCGAATAGGTTAATTGTCATAGTTGCAGATATGTGGTGATCAGCCCTGATTACATGGTCTTTTTTCCTTGACGTAGGCAACTGTCAAATATAGTAACAGGTGACTTGCCTGCTTACAATAAGTCAATGGAGTAGAGAATGAATCTTTACGAGCTTTTTATAGGATTTCGTTATTTAAAATCAAAAAAACATCAGGCTTTTATATCTTTTAATACTCTTTTATCAGTTGGTATTGTTTTTCTTGGAGTTTTTATTCTGGTTCTTGTGATTTCTGTTATGAACGGTTTTCAGGCACAGATAAAGGACAAGATACTTGATATTGATTCACATATAACTATTAATGGGTATGATGGTATCAATTTCAGTGCCGGCATTGATGACTACGAGAAAGTCGCCAAGAAGATTCTTGCAAACCCTGATGTAGTTTCTGCTGAACCCTTTTTTCAGGAGGAGGGAATCTTAAGTTTTAATCGCAAAATTTCGGGAGTAATGATTCGTGGTATAGGTTCTGAAGAGGGAATTCCAGAGAATATTGGGAAATTTATAGATGAAGGTCAAATGGGAATGGAAAATCCTCAGCGGGGATTTACAGGGCCGAATCAGGTTTATATTGGAAAAGAGTTATCCTCATTAAAGCAGATTTATATTGATGATACAATAGAGATCATTGTTGCCAAACAGAATCAGACTGACGGCTTATCCGGTTTTGCCGCATCTGCTCCGCGTATTGAAAAACTCAAGGTTGTTGGTTATTTCAAAACAGGATATTACGATTTTGACACAAAAATGCTTATAACATCGTTGCCTACAACTCAAAAAATATACGGATATGAGGGTAAAGCTTGGGGGATAGGCGTTAAGGTTCGAGACATATATCAGGTAAACCGTATTGCGGCAGAGTTGCAGGAGATGCTTGGCTTTGACTATCAGACTTTTACAGTCGAAGATCGTAATGAAAACCTTTTCCAGGCACTAAATATTGAGAGACTTGTAATGACTGTGATACTTTTCTTAACCATAATATCAGCAGGTTTTACAATTATGGGAACACTGGTCATGGTTGTTATGGAGAAGCGAAAGGCTATAGGTATATTGAAATCTCTGGGAGCTAAACCTTCTTCGATAATGACAATTTTTATTCTTGAAGGTTTTTTAATAGGAGTTATTGGAACTGTCGCTGGGCTTTTTACTGGTATTGCCGCAGCTTTAAATCTGGAACAGATAATTATTTCAATTGAAAATTTCATTAATTATGCTGGAGAATGGCTTTATACGGCATTTAATCTGGGTATCTGGATTAATAAACATATTGTGCCGACTCATGTCTACTATATTGACGCTATCCCGACAGAGATAAAACCCGGTTTTGTAATCTTTATTGCCGTATTTGCCGTGTTTCTTTCCACTGTTGCTTCAATTTTTCCCGCCTGGCATGCGTCGCGTTTAAAACCTGTGGAGACAATCAGATATGAGTAATGTTATAGAGATAAGTGAGCTTGAAAAAATATACGGAATCGGGCGCAATGCTCTTCATGTGTTAAATGGTATTGACCTTGAAATAAAGCATGGAGAAATCGTATCTGTTGTCGGTTCTTCGGGTGCCGGCAAATCGACTTTACTGCACTGTATCGGATGCCTTGATACTTTTCAGAAGGGGTCTCTTAAAATTAACGGTAAGGAGTTATCGGGATTCAATGTTGAAGAGTTGTCAGGTTTTCGTAACCGTACAATGGGGTTTATTTTTCAGTCAAATAATCTTTTAACCGAATTCACTGCACTTGAAAATGTCATGATTCCTCTGTTAATTAGAAGGGTAAGCCGGAAAAAGGCAAAGTTGGCTGCTCTGGATGTGATCGACAGGTTTGGGCTTGGGGAGCGGATAAATCACAAACCTTCAGAAATGTCCGGGGGAGAATGTCAGCGCATAGCTGTTGCGCGTGCTATTGTCGGAAAACCGACACTTATTTTAGCTGATGAACCAACAGGAAGTCTGGATAGTAAAAATTCAGAACATTTGATTGATATACTATTTGAATTGGGCAGGGAAAACGGAACAACAATTGTTATTGTGTCACATGATCCGCTTATTGCTGAAAAGACAGGCCGTACAATACATATTAAAGACGGAAAAATATGCTAATCAATTACTAATACTTAGCGAAATGGAGGCTCTATGAAGATTGAATTTGTCGGAGCGGCGCGTACGGTTACAGGTTCGTCGTACATTGTAAAGAATAATGATTTTACTGTTATGATTGATTGCGGTATGTTTCAGGGAAACAGGGAACTGAGAGAGCGTAATCAGCTTGATTTGATCTATGCCCCACAGGAAATTGATGCTCTACTTGTAACTCATGCCCATATTGATCATAGTGGATTGATACCAAAGTTGGTAAAAGAAGGTTTTACCGGCAAGATATTCGCGACAAAGGCAACCTGTGATTTATTAAGAATAATGCTACCTGATTCCGCGCATATTCAGGAGATGGACGCGGAGTTTGTTAACCGTCGAAATCGCAAACTGGGACGGCCCCCTGTTGAGCCTCTGTATACAGAACCTGATGCCTTGAAATCACTTGAGTATATACATCCGGTAAAATACGGTGATGATTTTGAAGTAACAAAGGGTGTTAGAGCTGTTTTCAGGGATGCCGGTCATATTCTCGGATCTTCATTTATTGAACTGTCTGTTACTGAAAACGGAAAAACAAAAAAAATAGTATTTAGTGGCGATCTTGGTCCTAAAGACCAGGCAATTATTCGAAATGCCGAAAATTTTACTGGTGCCGATTACCTTTTAATAGAGTCTACATATGGAAACCGTCTTCACAAAAGTAAGCCGGATACATACGAAGAATTTAAACAGATAATTCATGATGCTTATAATAGAAAAGGAAATATAGTTATTCCATCCTTTGCGGTAGAGCGAACTCAAGAGATAATCTATACCCTCGCTCAGCTTTTCAGATCCGGTGATATTCCAAAAATACCAACATATATCGATTCACCTCTTGCAATATCGGCAACCGAAATTTTCAGAGAAAATAGCGAATGTTTTGATGATGATACACGGAAAATATTGGAAAGTGGCGGATCTCCGCTTGATTTTCCTAATTTGCATTTGACCAGAACTACAGCCGAATCGAAGGATCTGACCAAAACGGCTCGCGGATCCATAATTATCTCGGCTTCAGGCATGTGTACTGCCGGGCGCATAAAATATCATCTTCAAAGTAATCTTTATAAGCCTGATTCAAGTATAGTTTTTGTTGGTTACCAGGCAGAAGGTACTCTTGGAAGAAAACTTGTAGATGGCGCCAAGGTTGTTAGGGTATACGGAGAAGATGTTGCAGTTAACGCAAAAATACATACACTTGGTGGTTTCTCGGGGCACGCGGATCGAGACCGTCTACTGGAATGGATGGGAACAGGAGATAACCCGGATATGAAAGTTTTTGTTGTTCATGGTGAACACGAGTCGTCCGAAAATCTGGCATCTTTGATTAGAGAAAAATACAGCTTTACGACTATTGTACCTACGTGGGGTGAAATAGTTGATCTTGACACATTCGAGCTTAGTAAGGCTGAATACGGTGAACCTCTTGTGGAGCATACAGACCTCAAAGAGCATGGAGATGCAGCAATTAAGGAAATAGAAACATTAATGCAGGAGTACATTTCCAAATATAAAAAAGTGTCAAAAGAGTCGCCTATGGTTAAGTCTGAGGAGATCAAATCCAATCTTGATGATCTTAAACAGATGATTACCATGCTAAAAGATGAAATTTCGTAGATGGAGTATTTATGCCTGCGCTGATAGAAACAATCACTGATCCCGCGCATTTTCAAAAGATATTTTACGATTATTTTCTAAAGGGCGTGGTGTATCTTAAGACAGCCAACGGTAATTTTAAAATTCAATTTCTGGGTTACACTGAGGGGCTTATTGCTCTAAGAATACCCATTGTAAAAAATATGCCGGCGTCGTGTGTAATATTATGCCGAATCCCTGGTGAAACAATTTATGCTCAATTGAAGTTTGTCGAAAAACAGGAGGATGAGGCATATATCCTTAAACCTGTCAAAATACAGATGATCAGTGTATCTCGAAACGAACAACGCCATTCTATATCAGGCAAAGGCAAGCAGCTTCTTTTTGTTTCAAAAGTAATATCTGACTCAATTATCGAGCGCTCCATATCTTTTGATCAACGCAAAGCTGAATTGGCAAAATTGAAAATTTCAGATCAGCTTAAATCAGTTTTTGTTTCAAAGAAGATCTATTTCTCAAACGAAGGCTCAAGTGATGATAGAATGCGTTATTTTTACAGCCGTAAACCTGATTATCTTATCCCCGATTTTGATTCAATAGATATCAAGGATCCTGTGCAGTTGAACTTCAAGAATGATATCTTGAATAAAGATTATTATATTCAAAATCGACGTGCTGTTATGTCTGAGGCCTCCGTTGCAGTTTATTATCGTGAAGCGATACCATTTGGTTACATACAGGTTAATCATAATAAAAAGCTTGATAAATCAGTTTTAATAATGCTTAAAAATCTGTCTATGCAGCTTTCAAAGATATTCGCTAATGTTAGGCTATTTAAACCTCTTGATGAAAATCTGCTGGTTAGTGATATTTCGTCCAAGGGGGTGGGGATTGTTTTTCGGGAAAGATCATATATTCGTTTTTTTCCTGAAAAAAGCTATGTGCATTTCGAATTGATTTTGCCCGATCAAATACGCATCCCGATGCTTACGGTTGTTCGAAGCATAACTTTTCTTGAAAATAAGATTATCAAAGCCGGATGTGAGATTATTTCCATGGATAAGAGCGCCATGCAGATATATTCGCATTACCTTCAATCACTGTAAAGGGGCGCAGTTTTATGAGACCTCTAAAATTATATCCTTTAAGTGATTATACCTTAAAAATTGCACTATTAGAGGATGACCCGATAATTCTTCAGGACATAAAGTCCATGCTTGTTTCCCTGGGGCATTCCGTTGTGGCTACCTATCGTTCTGGTGAAGAGTTTCTGGCCGAGTATCAGTTTATTAGATGTGATCTTTTTATTCTGGATATCGAACTATATGGCAAGAAAAGCGGTGTCGATGTAGCTGAAGAGATTCAAAAATCCAGATCCGTACCATTGATATACCTTACCTCATATTCTGATGATGAAACTGTTACAAACATTCTTAAAACAGATCCCTATGGATTTATACTTAAGCCTGCACGCGCTGAGCATCTTCGGATATCCATTAATATCGCTTATTACAAGTTTTTATCCGATAAACGAATAAGGGAAAGTGAGCAGCGTTATCAAAGTATTGTAAAAACGCTGCCTCTTATGCTCGCGCGTTTTAATCCTGTTAATGATACGGTCACTTTCTGTAATGATAATTTTAAGGACCATTTTTTTGATCCGTTTGATAAAGTTCACGCAGATTTTTTTGATAAAATGAGCGATCTGGGTTTTGAAGATCTGATCGATATTTTCAGCAGTTTAAACCGAGTATCAAACGTTACAATTAAAGAATACGCAATCGTAAGTAACGGTGTAACGGGGCATTTTAAGGTAATATGCCAGGCTCTTTATGATTCGGATGGAGGCCTTTTCGAATATCAATTCTTATGTGAGGATATTAGTGAGGTAAGGGAGCGTGAACGGAAGATACGTGATTACAGCAGCGAGCTTGACAAGAAAATTCGCGAACTGAAATGTTTATATAGTATATCAAATATTCTTCAGAATAACCGTAATATCAGTAAAATGCTACAGCGTGTAGTTGATGAAATTTCTTTGGCTATGAGTAATCCGTATAATGTGTCATCATGTGTTGAATATGGAGTTGACTCTTTTTATTCGTATAATTTTTTTTCAAGTAGCGCAAATTTTACGCATCCGATTATTGTTAGAGGAAGTATTGTCGGACAGATACATCTTCATGTGGAAAAAAATCAGGAGCGCGATGATCTTTTTCAAAAGGGCGAACTTGATCTGCTTATTACTGTTTCAGAAATGATTAGTAAAATGCTGGAAAAAACCGAGGCTGAAATACAGTTAAAGAAACTGGAAAAAGAGATAATCATGACCAGCGAGAGAGAGAAACAGAATCTGGGGCATGAGCTACATGACGGTATCGGCCAGATTCTTACAGGTGCCAGCTTTATTTTGAAGTCTCTGGAAAAAAAACTTCAAAAAGAAGCGACTGTTCCACAGGAGCTGTTCGACGTGGTCGATTTAATAAAGGATGCTACTTCGAGATGCCGAAGGCTCTCAAAAGGGCTTGTTCCTGTTTCATATTCTAATGAAACTTTTGTTTATCTGGTAGAGCAGCTTCTTCACAGCACCAAAGAGTTTTACAACATAACTTTTGAACTATCAATGCCGGAGAATTTTGATTTAAAAAATTCATTTGTAAAATCTCAACTTTTCAGAATTGTGCAGGAAGCCGTAAATAATACGGTTAAGCATGCGCAAGCGAGCAAAATAACACTGATACTTGAAGATGAAAAGGAGTGGGTTCGGCTGGCTGTCTCGGATAACGGTGTTGCAAGGGCTGTTAAGGGAAAAGATCCGGGGCTTGGTATGAATATCATGAAATACCGTGCTGATTTGATTGGTGCTCACTTCGATATAATTATGGAAGAGAATATAGGTACAACCGTTGTCGTAAGGCTTCCAGGTGATATGGTCGTTTACGGGCAAAATTGAATCAATCTGTTATTATGGGGGAGTTTACGATGAAAATAATGATTGTTGATGATCATCCTGTGGTGCGAAAAGGAATAAAATCGATACTTGAAAGTGAAGATGATATTAATGTTACCGCGGAGGCGGAAAGCTATGACGAGGCTCTTGAGAAATTAGGAGTTGATCTTCCGGATTTGGCTATTGTTGATATAGAACTAAAGGGATCTGAAAACGGGGTAGCTCTAATCAAATCTATTAAAGATAAATATCCGCAGGTTAAGACTCTGGT
Source organism: Spirochaetota bacterium (assembly GCA_016934935.1). Lineage (GTDB taxonomy): Bacteria > Spirochaetota > UBA4802 > UBA4802 > JAFGJZ01 > JAFGRW01. The sequence goes on from JAFGRW010000106.1 coordinate 57,054, forward strand.
TATGTCCATGGATGATGGAAGTCTATATGCAGAGAGATCTATACGTGCCGGAGCCTTGGGGTATATCGCAAAGGAAGAGGCTTCTGAAAGAATTGTGAGTGCAATTCACCAGGTTATGTCGGGAGAACTTTATCTGAGTTCAAAACTCTCAAAAATGATTGCATCGTCACACATAATGGGCGCAAATGACAAAGGTCCGGATGTTACAACTCTTTCAAATAAGGAATTTGAAATTTTTAAGCTTATTGGTCAGGGCTATAAACGAAGTGAAATATCAAAAAAGATGAGTATGAATATAAACACTATAGAGTCGCACAGGCGAAAAATCAGGGAAAAACTTGATATTAAAAACTCTGCAGATCTTTCACGAATGGCGGTTAAATGGTATGTTGATTCTCAATAAAATGGATGTTTTCAGTATCCTGAAGAGGAAGTTGTATTAGAGCTTTACATTTTTAAAAAAGTAAACCTTCGTCTACAACTCACTTGACAAAAAAGGGTTAATTCAATAAAATAATTTCAGGCATTTCTGCGTATAAATTTGATTATCGGGAGCCGCTGATGACGTTTTCCTCTAAAAATAGATTTTCGTCGTTTCTTTCCCGTTTTAAACGTGACAAACAGACATCCAGGTTAAAGAAAAAACTTCTACTCTATTTTATATTGGTTGCGATTGTATCCGTTTCTGTTTCTGCTCAGATTATTTTAGAAATGAGTTCTACAAGGTTTCGTAATCAGATTCGGGATGGATATATCTCGGAAATTTCACGGGAGTTGGGTTCCCAGGTTGCTGTAAAGCTTGAGTCAGTTAGTACAGATGCAATTGCGGAGTCTGTTTCTCAGCTTCGTAATCGAATGTTATTAATGCTTATTGTTGTCAGTGCGAGTATTTTTGGAGCATTTTCACTTTTTGTTCGAGATATTGTTGTTCCGATGGATGGTCTTGTAGAAGCTACAAAGAAGATTGCCTCAGGAGACTTGAATGCGCACGCTCCTGTTATGTCGGAAGACGAGATTGGACAGCTCGCAGAGCTAATTAATGATATGAATATAAATATGCAGGATCTGATAACCCAGGTCAGGCGTGAACTTGATAATTATAACTTTGAAATAGCCTTTGCTGTTGCCATGATAGGTCAGATTCTTTCCAGTGAGAACACCGGGGACGCCCTTAAACATAAAAGACTTAAACTGTCAGAATTTAAAAGAATTATTGAGTTAAACAAGAGCGTCGAGAATGTTCTTGATAAGATGAGCGATAAATTGACTTCGCTGCACAGTTTTATAAGTACTTATACCAATTACACAATTTCTTCAGAAATTACCCAGAAAGAAATTGATGAATCGTTAAGCCACTACAGGTCTTAAAAAAGGAACAGCAATGGTAATAGATTTTGTTTTATTTGAGCTGAATATGCAATACTGGTACATGTTCCCTGTATCCATTTTAGTAGCAATTATCTGCAACTCTTCGGGTTTTTCAGGAGGAGTGCTTTTTCAGCCGATTTATAATATTTTTCTGAATATTCCCATTCAAAATGCCGTAGCAACAGGTATTGCTACCGAAACAGTCGGTATGACCAGTGGTGCTCTTAGATATCTTTGGTACAAGATGATTGAATTACCTGTCGGGTTCACAATGATCATGCTTACCATTCCGGGGGTTGTTTTGGGAAACTTCGCGCTTCTTGTTATCGATGAGGATCTTTTAAAGCTAATTCTGGGTATAATTATTGTTGGTTTGGCTACAACTCAATTATTCGGAGCTATTCGAAAACATTTCGGAACAAAGGAAAACATACCTATTGAAGATATGTACAGCTATCTTTGGGTACCCCCTATCGGTGGTTTTTTCTCTGCAGCTACCGGTACCGGAATCTGCGAGCTCGCTCAGCCTGTTCTTGAAAAAGGGCTAAAAATCAAGACGAAAAAAGCGAACGCAACTGCAATTCTTGTTGAAGCAACTGGTGACTGGATTATTACGATTCTTAATCTGCATGCCGGGCTTATTATGTGGGAGTTGTGGATTTTTACAGGTACGGGTGTAATACTTGGCGGGCAGATTGGTCCATATATTTCAAAATACCTTCCCGACAGGGTCTTAAAGTTTGTTTTTTCAATTTGTGTTATTGCAGTAGGTATTTTTTATATTATCAAGGGTGTAAACTGGCTGTCAAAATAAAATCTGTTAAAATTATTATTACGGTTTTTGTTGCCATTAATACGGGATTTTACGTATTTTTATTACTTCCCTAAATCCACTTGACGATTTATCCGATTATTATACTATATAAGGTGTATCACATACATAACTTGAGGAAATCATGGAAAACATAAAAGAGAATATAGGTTCTTGCCAGCAGTTATCAATTTCTATAACATCAACTGCAACAGATGTAAACAAGAAATCAATTGAACGTAAGGATCTTACTGAAGCTGGACGGGATTTAATTGAACAGCTCATTGAACGAAACGATACCATGATCGACAATTTTGAAAAAGTTTTGTCAAATCTTCAGGACTCACAGAGGGCTATTTCGAATAACAGTGAGAATATTGTTAACAACAAGGAAATACTCGTGTCCATTGTAACACGGTTAAAAACCGTTGGCGGAGAGTTATCCCAAATGGAAAATGAGATTGAAAAACTTACTGAAATAGTTGATGAAATTAAGGGAGATACTAACAAAATTTTCTCTTTGGCTTTAAACGCATCTATCGTATCGAGCAAGTATTCAAATACTTCAGGTGTTTTTGATATTCTTGCCAATAAACTAAACGAAATGTCTAACTTTATTAACCAAAACCTTGAGATAATAGTGAGCGTTGTACGTCCAATTACGGAAGGGGTACAGATGCTTATTAAGGCCAACGAAAATGTATTATTTGAAATTGGTGAAGGAATTAAGAGTCTGGATGAACTTAATGAGGTTTTGGACAAGCAGATAGAATCTATTAAAGAACTTTTTACCAGAGCGGAAATATCGGGTAAAGAGATTAAGGGTCAGAAAGATATGTTATCTGAGGTTAGTCAGATGATTGTCCATATGGATAGCGATGCCCAACAGGCCATACAGGGCTCTGCTAATGTAGCAGACCTTGCGCGTAATCTTCAGGAAGAGGTTACACATTTTTTATCTATACATAATTATAACGATGATTTTATTGACCGGGTAAACGTTACAAAAGAGAAGGCGCTACGTATTTGGCAAAACGCTGAAAATGTAAATAACCGTTCAAAAAACCAGCTGGAATTCTCCAAGAACTGTCAAAACTTCAATGAAAAGATTATTGCTGAATCAAAACAACTTAAAGAAACAGCAGAAATTTTACACAAGCAGACCGGTAATAATAGTAAGGTTTCCGAAGATATTTCTGCTAACCTTACGCGGTTGACACAGCAGTTGAATGATATAGAAAAGAACATGAAAAAATCCAGCCGTACTATTCAAAAATTTAACGATGATTACAAACAGATAGACAATATTCTTGAGTTTTTAAAAAATATTTTAAAGTCGATGCACCTTATTGGAATGTATTCCCGTATCGAATCTGCTCGTGACGTAGAGGAGTTTTCGGGATTTATGAATATTTCTGCTAACATAACCAATCTTCAAAAAGAAATTCAAAATAATATTCCAGTTATTGAAAAAAATATTACTGATACTCACCAGCTTATTGACTCTGTAAATCTTGCTTTCAAGAATATCTCTTCAGACTTTGATATTATATCAGGAAGCTCTGACCAGATTATTTCGCATCTGGAAGATATTGTATCAGTGAATAGGCGTACTGAAACTACAAGTTCAGATATGCTTGAAAATTCTTCCAGAATCATTACCTTTTTGAATACCCTTGATGATTATTTAATTGATCTGACGAAAATTGTAGAGTTTCCAATAGAGGGATCGTTGCAAAATATTGAAAGGGGCAAAAAAATGGAAAACATCTTTACCGATATAATCAAAGATGTTCAAAACATGTTGACCAGCAGTGTCAGTGAGTAAAATACTGTTTCTGTTTACACCGGTTTGAAAATTAATTGGGTATTAATACATAAAGAAAAGACAGGATTAATTAGGGCTATTCTTTTGGTCATATTCCCTCGACATCGTGAAAATTTCTCCGGATAAAAATGGCTCTATTTATCGGGTCACTGTTCTGTTCAAGTTTATAAGATGAAATAACATTTTCTTGTAGTTTATTTGTATCCTGGAATATATGATTCTTATCCCCTCATTTTTTCAAAAAGCTACAACCCGGTTTTTAACTGATGCCTCAATAGTAATTGATTTATATCTTTTGTTAGATATTCATGTAAAAGAACTTTTATGTTTTAATATTTTTAATCTGTTTAATAAAATTATTCTATATTGCTTTATTGAGAAGTTAAAAAATACCGATAAATAATATGGTATCTAATAAATTGTAGTTTTGCATTTAATGATATTATTTTTGTATATGGAGCATCTATGTCCCTTTCAAATTCAACGGCAAGAACCAATCGCTTTGTTTTAACACTAAACTGGATTCTTGACAGTTTTCTGATTATCGGCTATTTAGGAGAACTGATAAAGGGTGGGCGCAGCCTAACTTTTGTTCTGGTCTTTATTACAATTATTCTGATTCCAATGATCACAGCAACCTTGATCTTTAAAAAGGATAATAACTCCCTATCCATGAGAAATGTGACGCTGGGAGGATATTTTTTACTCTATGTCTTTGTTCTTTTCTCGACCGAAAGAGTCCTCGTTTATACATACATGTTCCCGATTATTTCGATGTATATTCTCTATTTTAACCTAAAGCTTATTACCGTAAGCTGTGTGTTTATTATTGTTGCAAATATTTCAAGGGTAATCTGGTTAATTGCCTTTATGGGAATGCGAGACAGCTCTATAACTACCGATTTTACAATACAACTTGCTTCAGTGTTTTTGTACAGTTTTTCATTGATAGTCTCAACAAAGTTGTCCAATAAGTATAACGAAGAGAAGATGGATAGTATTAATGATTACACTTCACGACAGAAAGAGATAATTGATGATATTCTTCATATCGCTAAAATAATTGATGTTAATTCAGAACAGGTTAAGGTTATTGTTGATGAGCTTGCAGAAACTGCGGCGCAGGTAAGAGCCGCAGTAAACGAGATAGCAATGGGTGCAGATACGACAAGTGACAGTATACAAAAACAGTCCGAGTTAACCACAACAATACACCGTACAATCGAAAATACATCACGTTTGGCAGAAGATCTTCGAAATATCTCATCATTAACGGTTGAAACAGTAAATGATGGGAAAAAAATTGTGCAGCAGCTTAGTGCTAACGGAAAAACTGTCGAGCGGGAAAGCCGTTACAGTGTTGAATCCATGAGTGCATTAAAAGATAAATCGAATGAGATACAAAGTATATCAAAAATGATATCGGATATTTCTGAACAGACAAATCTTCTGTCGCTTAATGCAGCAATCGAGGCGGCACGGGCTGGTGAATCCGGTCGTGGTTTTGCTGTTGTAGCCGATGAGATATCAAAGTTGGCTGAGCAGTCTAAGATGTCAGCCGGTGAAATTAATCATATAGTAAGCGATTTGCAAACAACAGCTGATAGATCACTTGAGGCTGTTGATAATTTAACACGAGTAAACAGTGAACATTCGGTTTATGTGCAAAATACAGAAAATATATTAAATTCCATTACGCAAAAAATGGATGAAGTAAATGCGACAGTAATACTTGTAGAAAAAAGAATCAATGAGATACTCGGGTCAAACGATCAAATTGTAGAAAGCATTATGAGTATATCACAGGTTGCCGAGGAGACCTCTGCGTCTTCCCAACTTACTACAGATATGACAAAACAGAATATCCACAGGTCTCAAAAAGCTACAGAGCTTGTAAGTGAATTGATGGAGTCTTCTAAAATGATGGATAAATATATTAAATAGGGAAGAAATAATCGAAAAGTGAGAAATTAGTCGAAGCTTTAAATAAAAAATAAGACTGCTAACAGGCAGTCTTATTTTTTATTTTCTGCAGTTATAAAGATTACTTGTCAAGAGCGGCAATACCCGGAAGAACTTTGCCTTCAAGATATTCAAGTGAAGCGCCGCCTCCGGTTGAAATATGAGAGAATTTATCCGCAAAACCAAGCTGTTCTGCTGCTGCTGCAGAATCTCCACCACCAATAATCGTAATGGCATCGAGCGAAGCGATTGCCTTACAAACTCCGATTGTACCCTGCGCGTAGTTCTCCATTTCGAAAACACCCATAGGTCCGTTCCAGACAACAGTCTTGGCTCCGGCAAGCTTTTCAGTAAATAGTTTTATGGAAGCTTCTCCAATATCAAGACCCATCTCGTCATTGGCCATTTCGTCACACGATACAGTTCTGAATTCCGTATCGTTTTTAAATTCTTTTGCCGCAATTGTATCAACAGGAAGTATCAGCTCTACACCCTTTGACTTTGCCTTATCCATTAATGATTTGGCAAGATCAAGCTTGTCTTCTTCAAGAAGTGATTTACCTATATTTTTACCCATGGCTTTAAGAAAAGTGAACATCATGCCGCCACCGATAATAATTTTATCAGCCTTGTCTATCAGGCTCTCAATGACGCCTATCTTGTCAGAGACCTTAGCTCCACCTAGAATAGCGATTAGAGGTTTTTGCGGGTTATCAACAACTCCGCCTATAAATTTAATCTCTTTATCAAGAAGAAATCCGGCAGCTGATTCGATATGTTGTGAAATACCTACATTAGAAGCATGCTTACGATGCGCAGTTCCAAATGCATCATTTATAAAAACATCTCCTAAAGAGGCCCAGTATTTGCCAAGTTCTTCATCGCATTTAGACTCTTTTTTTACTTCCTGTCCATCGGCATAATCTTCAAAACGTGTGTTTTCGATCATCATAAGTTCGCCGTCTTTCAATTCGCTGACAGCTTTTTCAACTTCGGCCCCTCTTGTGAAAGGGACAAATTTAACTTCTTTACCCAGATGCTCAGAAAGTTTTACTGCAACAGGTTTTAAAGATTTTGTTTTTTTGTCATCTTCACTTTTTATACGACCCAAATGTGAAATAAGGATGGCCTTACCGCCGTTTTTTAACACATAGTTAATGGAAGGAAGGGCTGCGCGAATACGTGTATCATCTGTAATGACTCCGTCTTTTATAGGAACATTAAAATCAACACGCATCAGTACTTTTTTTCCTGAAATTTTTAGCGCCTCAATATTTTTTATAGCCATTGATTAACCTCTTTACAGCCAAGCTTTGTAAGCCGGCATTGAAATATTCTTAAGAAAATGCATTACATTCTCTTGAAACTATTAAACCGAATTAATGCACATATAAGTCAAGTGATATTTTTCACAAAAAACCTACTCGTCTTTGGCCTGATCATCAAGCTTTTTTAAAACTTCACCAAGCTCGGACACGGCAGCACCGTATCCTTCAAAGTCACCCGAACGAAGCATGTTTTCGGCTCTGGTGTAAATTTCATAGGCCTGACGACTCAAGCTCTTAACGCTTTCCGATATTACTGACTTAGCTTTATCTGTGTCTGAGTCTGTGTCTAATTCTGATGCCGGGGAGTCCTCGGACGCACTCATTGTAGAGCCGAAAGTTTTTTCAAGAGCTTTCGTAAGTGTCTCTTCCATCACTATACTATCTCTGAAACAGACAATTACCTGTTTCAGTTCCGGCATTTCACTGCTTTCTGCTTTAAGGTAGAGTGGTTCCACAAAAAGTAGCGATTCGTTGATAGGGATTGCAAGCATGTTGCCACGAATAACACGAGATCCTTTTTGGCTCCATAATGAAAGTTGTTTGGAGATATCCGAATCCTGGTTTATTCTTGCTTCAAGCTGCATTGGACCGTAGCTTAATTTCTCTTTGGGAAGTCTGTAAAGTGTCATCTGTCCGTATTTATCGTTGTCACATCTGGCGATGAGAAAGCCCAGCATGTTATTTTTTTGAAATGGTGTGAATGGAAGCATAAGAACAAACTCGGTCTCGGTTTCTCCGGGAAGTTTTGTTATTAGATAATAGCTTTCCATAAGTTGTTCGCTACTATCGTATATCTGTTTGGGAAGCTCCCACATGTCCTCATTGTTATAAAAAACATTGGCATCGGTCATATGATAACGTAATAACATCTGTGCCTGAATATCGAACATAGTTTCAGGATATCTAAGATGCTTTTTAATATCTTCTGGCATTTTTGATAAAGGTGAAAAAATTTCCGGAAAAATCGAGGAATAGGTTTTAATTATTGGATCATTATCATCATTTATATAAAAATTTATATTTCCATCGTAAGCGTTAATAACGATTTTAACAGAGTTTCTTACATAGTTTGTTTTATTCCCGTTCAGTGGAGTGGAGTATGGAAAACCATCACTGATAGTGTAGGCATCAATTATGTAATATAGTTCACCATTATCCGAAATTATTATATAAGGATCGGTATCTATTTCCAAAAAAGGAGCTATGCGTTTGGCCATTTTTGTTATATTACGAAAATAGTGAATTCTTGATTTATTCGATATATTGTTAGATATTAATATGTTAATATCTGAAAAAGATAAGGCATAAATAAGTTTCTTGAAAAAAGAATCAAGAATCACGCCACCAGTTCCTTCGTAAGTGTTATAACTGTTTGTATCACCCGATGGATAGTCAAATTCTCCGGGATTCACTTCGGAGTTTGTAATTATATAATCATTATTATGCTCGCCATAATAAATTTGCGGGCGCGTAATATCTATAAAATCAGATTGTGGTGGGATATTTTTTATAATAAGGTCGGGTTGTCCTTCGGTTGTTACTCTATCAACCCGGTTCATGACTACACCGTAACCATGAGTATATACAAGATGATTATTAACCCATGTTTGAGAATTAGGGGCAAGTTCTGAATTTAAAAGTTCACGTCCGGCAATATTCACGGCACTAAGTTTTCCGTTTATTTCATAACGGTCAACATCAACGTCCATAAAAGAGTAGTAAGGTTTTAAGCCCTGTAGCTGGTTATATGTCTGTTTTAATGGTCTCCAGTCCCAAAGCCTGATATTCGAAAGAACGTCCTGGTTATTTTCTATATCTTCTTTTGATAACTGACCGTTATTCTCAAATTCACGGATAGTAATATCTGATAAACCATAGGCAAGTCTCGTAAATTTAATATTGTTTAAAATAAAGGGGCGTTCACGTTCCAACTCGTTGGGTTCAACTGTAAAACGTTGTTGAAAAGATGGTACAATAGATCCTAAAAGGATGAAAAGTGCAAAGGTAGAGCCGGCAGTCAGAAGCGCAAATTTTACGGTTTTTCTGAATATGGAGACAATAATAAGAACCGAAGCTATTATGGCAAGGATCATACAGACCCGGTATGCAAATAGCTGGGAATGAACAGCTGTATAACCGGCTCCGAAAAATTTTCCTCTTTGAGTGAACAGTATGTCAAAAGCCGAAAGGTAGTAACCTGCCGAAATAATAAGCATAAAAAGTGAACCAAGAACAGATAGATGAGCTCTTGCAGGTTTTGAAACAGCGGGCCGTCCAAATTTGAAACTGATACCACCGAAAAGAATATAAGAGAAAGCGGTAACGATTGAAATCAGTATTAAAGTTCCGATAAACCAACCATGAATAAAATTATAAAAAGGTAGAGAAAAAAAGTAAAATTCAACCGGTCGATTGAACACGGGATCAACCGGAAGGCTGCCGGAGTTTGAACTATTAAAATAGATCAGTATTTCGCTCCAGAATGGTTTAGCTCCCGACCCCATAATGTATGCAAGTAAAACTAAAACAGCAAATATCACAACAGTAATGTACTTGGTGTTTTGCAGGGGGGGGGGAAGGTAGCGAATTACAGAAGAATAAGCGTTATGCTTTCCTCCCGAGAGTCTTATTACTATAAAAGTATTAATCGAAATAATTATTAGAAAAATTGTCGCAAATATCAGTTTAACTGTGAGACCTGTAATAAAAAGAGTAAAGAATGTTTTAAGGTTCTGGTAATGATCAAACCACCAGTAATCTGTGATAAAAGTTCCAGTGTTAAGAAGAACATATATTAAAAAAATGAAAATAGCTGCTGTTACCGAAATACGTTTATTCATAGATTGCTCCATAAGATATAAGTTGGTGTTGATAATATATTGATAGGTTAACATTATTTACTATGATAAGTCAACCCGGATATTCAGAAATAAGATAAAGTATCCTTAAACGGCAAGAAAAAACAGTAGACATAAAGCCTGTTTACGGCGGGATATATTTCTAATGAAATTGGGTAGTTCAAAGGTATGTTGTAAAAACCCGCGTTTGCCGTGAGAAAAAAGCCGCTCTTAACCTGTAGTACAGGTGGGTTCCCTCACAGACAATTCAGCAGTCCCTTTCGGGCATGGCCTACAGATCTGAATATTGAGATCCCTGAGCTTAAATAGGTTAAAGGGCATTAATCCTAACACGAACAACGCAGGCTTGGAGTCAATAGACCAGCCTGTAAATAGTCGTCAAGAAAATTTTATATTTGCTGGAGTAAAGATGATTAAATCTGATAGCATAAAAGCCGTAATCTATAACAATTCCGAGGTAAATGAATATGTTGACAGGTTTTTGAATTTGCAGAATGTCGATTACTATTGTTATGACAGTGATGATGAGTTAAATCGAATAATTGCCAATGTCAGTAAAAAAAATGAATCAAAAGAAGTGATAATTTTTAAAAAGTTTTTAGGCAGAATATTTCAGATGTGCCCTGGAACTCCGGAAATGATATGCTGTAACTATCGTCTGGTAAATACCGGATTTAACTGCCTTTATAATTGCGCTTACTGCTACTTGCAGATTTATCTGAATTCATTTGGTATACAGCTTTTTTCAAATATGGATCAGCTTTACAGTCATATTGATCCTTTTTTTGATCAGATAAAAAGTGATTATATTTATAGGATAGGGACTGGTGAATTTACCGATTCACTAATGTTTGATGACTTAACCGGAATTGGTAAAAAATTAATTGAGATTTTCGCTTCTTATCCATCGATTATGCTTGAACTGAAGACAAAATCTTCGAATATAGATCATCTTCTTGACATTGAAAAAAAAGGTAATAGCGTAATAGGCTTTAGTATAAACACGGATACTAATTCAAAACTTTACGAAGAGGGTGCCGCAACAGTCAAGGAGAGGCTAATAGCAGCCGGAAAAGCGGCAAAAGCAGGTTATTATACGGCGTTTCATTTTGATCCGGTAATTATTTATGATAATTGGCAGGAAGAGTATCTGGCTGTTGTCGATATGCTTTTTGATTATCTGCCGGTAACGTCGATAGCATGGATATCCATGGGGGGGTTCCGTTATCAGGGCTCTTTTATAAAAACAGTACGGAATAATTTTCCGGGTGAGAGGATGAGTACTGGCGAATTTTTTCCATGTAAAGATATGAAATACAGGTATCAGTGGCATTTGCGTTCTAAAATCTATAGAACTCTTAACGATGCCATACGGTTAAAAACTGATCATCCTTATGTTTATATGTGCATGGAGAGTTCAGAGATGTGGCAAGAGGTGTTCGGAAAGAATTTCGAGACATCTGAACATCTGGAAAAAGATTTTTCTGATCATCTGCGGAATATGCTTGTCATGGATAAGAGACTAAGTATAGATAATTAATATATGCTTAAATACTTTTGCGGGTACAGTTTATAAATAGAAATATTGAATTCGAAAATTAGAGGAATATTCAAGATTTAAAAATAATCTATATTTCGGTAATGTTAATATGATTATATTAGTGTATGTATTGATAAAAATATCTAACTATGAAAAATATATTTATTAATCATAGATATGTTTATTATTGGAAAATACAAATATTTAAAGTACTAGAGGTTAATGTGGGTATTGAAATCAGTGATTTATTAAAAAAAATATCAGTTCTTGCTACAAAAGCTTATGAAACCTATAACGGAATCGGAATTGACGGGAAGAAGAAGCAGCTTGAAAAACTTGAGAGTATGACATATACCGATGGGTTCTGGAACGACAAAGAAAACAGTGCTCAGGTAAATAAAGAGATCAGTATTCTGAAAAAAAAAGTTGATCCCTGGGAACAGATAATTACTGACATTAAGGACGCAAAGGAATTACTTGAAGTTGCCGCGGAAGAGGGTGATGCTAACTTGATAGAAGAAATTACCGAGCAGCTAAACCACTTCGAAGAACGTTTTGAGAATCTTGAAAATCTTGAATTATTATCAGGAGAAGATGACTTAAACAATGCTTTCATAACCGTACACGCAGGTGCTGGCGGTACAGAATCACAGGATTGGGCCTTAATGCTTTTACGTATGTATATTCGTTGGGCCGAGAAATCAGGATATGATGCGGAAACCATTGATTATATGGCGGGTGAAGAGGCTGGAATTAAACAGGCAACCGTTTTAATAAAAGGTGACTATGCTTATGGACTGTTAAATTGTGAAGCCGGGGTGCATCGGCTTGTTCGTATTTCACCGTTTGACTCGAACAAAAGAAGACATACATCGTTTGCTTCTGTTGAGGTGCATCCTGAAATATCTGAAGATATTGATATCGATATAGTTGAAGCTGATTTGCGAATAGATACATACCGCGCTTCGGGAGCAGGTGGTCAACATGTTAATACGACTGACTCTGCCGTAAGGATAACTCACATCCCATCAGGTATTGTTGTTTCTTGTCAAAATGAGAGGTCTCAGCATAAGAACAAGGCGTCGGCAATGAAGGTTTTAAAATCAAAGCTGTACGAGAAGCAAAAGATTGAGCTGCAGGAACGTATAGATGAAAAGGCCGGAGAAAAAAAGGATATTTCATGGGGAAGCCAGATACGCTCCTATGTTTTTCAGCCTTATACCATGGTAAAAGATCACCGTACAGGTGAAGAGACGGGAAGTGTGGAGTATGTGCTTGATGGTGATATTACAAAATTTATATATGCTTATCTGCGTTTTAAAAATACACAGAAGAGTGATTAATGAGTAAAAGAGATGAGTTGATAGACGATTTTACCAACCTGGATTACGGATTTTCGAGGTTAAAAATTGACCGTAACCGTAGTGATGGAATATTTTTGAATATTTTTGACGCGGGTGGTATTAGATATCTGATGAAAAAATGCGGTTTGCATGACCATCTCAAAAAAAAGAGATTCTATCCCTATACCATAATTGTTTTTCGGGATGAAAATGATATTCATAACTTGCGAATTCTAGAGAGCGAGCGAAATGTACCATTGGTAGATTTACGCGTATCTGAGAAAAGATTTGTCAAGACAGGTTTTGACGGGCAAACCCTGTCTTTTGATATGGTCGCCATTGAATGGCTTTCGACTCGTGATCCAAGACTCTTCACTTTTAAGTCAAATCGGCCGCAGTTACCGGGGCAGACTCATCCTTCACTGGGTTGTCTTTCTCTTATGATGAAGATGATGTATCTCTGCTCACGGCGAATACATAAGGATGCATTTATGGATGTACCGGACCATCTTCATCTGGCTCTTATGTATTCGAGTTTCTTTCATTTTCTTGATCCCGCTGCGGAAGCTGTAATAAGAGCTGTTAAAAGAGGATTGAAAGGTTATAGTCTTTCAGAAATTGCCTGGGGTGCAGTAACGGGCTCGATTTTTGATAAAAAAACAGGTGAGCTTTTTGTATATAAACCTTCCGAGCAGCTGTATCCGGTTTCAAGAAGGATGAAGAGATACTTCTCTTCAAAATCATATCAGGAGGCCGTAAAAAACAGTAATCCCGGTCAGTTCACACTAAACCGGGATAATCTAAATAAAAAGATAGAATCCGCGAAAAAAAAATACTTATAACGGTACTCAATTTCAGGAGATATGCTATCCCTGTAAAAGATGAAAGTGCGTATTTATAGCCCGTGTGCGTGACAGCGAATCAATTGAACCCGCTAGAATATTCTGTTCAACCTGAATCTTCTTAACAAGCGAATCTCGCTGCTCGATGCTCTGCCTTAATAAGGGTTTCATATAATCTATTAAAACCTTGGTATGACTGCTCTCAGCGAAATCATTTTTGTAAAAAAAGTAGCTCTCAAAATTATAGTACTCTATGCCGCATTTAGAACATATTGATGTTTTAATAGCAGCTATCTGATAATCGATATTGTCAATTTCGGCAATAGTAATATTGCTCTCCTCAAGCAGGTCTTCTATTCTGCTATAGTTTCCGGAACTCACTTGAAATGAGCACTCTCTGCAGTTTCGTAAAAGATCTTTGTAATGGGTAATCTTTTGCGTGTAGCAGTTGTTTAAATCAATAAACATTTTTTTAATATCATCCCTCAATTGAAAAACTCCCTTTCCGGTCACCCGCGTTGTCATTTGAACTCTCCTTATTTGAGATTTCGTTCCATGCGTCGCGAAGTTCCCTGAGATGCTTCATAACCTCTTCCAAAATTTTGCTATCTTTTTGCATGTTTGCTTCAAGAAGCCTTTTTTTAAAGTAAAGGTAGAGGCTAAGAAGATTATTTGCTATTTCACCACCTGAATCAAGATTTAATGAAGAGATCAGCTCGGTGATGATGTCCTGTGCGCGGATAATATTGTGGTTAACAATGTCGTAAGTCTTTGGTTCCATGCTTTCGGCGGCAATTGTTAAAAACTTTATTGCTCCATCATAGAGCATTACGATGAGTTTGCCCTGACTCGCCGTATTAACTTGTGTCTTTTTGTACTGATCGTACGGATTACTCTGAAGCGCCATCCAATCCTCCCGGTCAATAAATCCTTATCTTGAGAATCGGTTAAAAACGATAGCGACTTAAGTTTTTTTTCTTTGTATTAAGAAAAAATAAAAAATATGTGAAAAAACGTACATTGATATCAAGAAGGATCTGCAGTTTTACTGGTAAAATTGTTTATTGATTGAAAAAAAATCATTATAAGGTCTGATTGTATTAAGTTGAAGGAGTATTTACATGTCGGATCAGAAAAAATTTGGAACTTTTGCCGGAGTATTTACTCCGGCTGTTTTGACAATTCTGGGCGTTATTATGTATTTACGCCTTGGCTGGACCGTCGGATCGCTTGGGCTTGGCAAGGCTATAGTTGTAATATTGTTGGCACATATAGTTACTTTGACTACCGGCTTATCTTTGGCATCACTGGCTACTAATGTAAGAGTGGGGGCTGGGGGGTTTTACGCCTTTATATCACGCTCTCTTGGTGCAGAGGCTGGAGGGGCTATCGGTATACCCTTATACATATCACAGGCTCTGAGTATATCATTTTATATAATGGGTTTCTCTGAAGCCTGGCAACTGCTTTTTCCGTCACATAATCACCTTGTTGTACTATTATCGGTTTTGATTTTCATGGCTCTGCTTTCGTTCATTGGGGCTAATTCTGCTCTTAAGATGCAGTATATAATAATGATTTTAATAATATTGTCGATAGTATCCTTTTTTCTATCTCCAATTAAAATAGATGACGAGGTTCAACTGTTTAAAAAGGGTGTTGGACATGCTGATTTTTGGTTTGTCTTTGCGGTATTCTTCCCAGCTGTTACAGGTATAGGTTCAGGTGTAGCGATGTCTGGTGACTTGAAAAACCCTAAAAAGAGCCTTCCGCTGGGAATCCTGGCGGCAATTGGAACAGGTTTTATTATTTATATGGCACTGGCGATATGGTACGCTTATATTGCGTCTGCTGAAAAACTTACCGAAGATTTTTATGTAATGATTGTATATTCACGTTTCCCTATACTTGTTATTTTAGGTTTAATGGGAGCAACCGTTTCGTCTGCATTAGGCTCTCTGGTTGGGGCTCCAAGAATTCTTCAGGCGCTTGCCAATGATCGTGTGATTCCATTATCATCAATTTTTTCGAAAATGAGCAAAAACGGGACACCGCGAACGGCAACATTATTAACGGTCATGATTGTTATTGGATCACTTTTTTTAGGTGATCTGGATTCCATAGCCGCACTATTAACAATGTTTTTTTTGATTACATACGCTGTAATTAACTTCACTGTGTTTGTGGAAAAATTGATACGAATTCCCTCTTTCAGACCATCTTTTAATGTGCCCATGATAATACCCGCAGCGGGAATTTTATGGTGTACAGGTGTTATGTTCCTTATAAATATCTATTTTGCCATAACGGCGTATATAGTAATAGTTATACTGTATTTTATTTATGTGCGCAGGGGGTTAAATGCTCCTTTCGGAGATGTTCGAAGCGGAATATTCACGGCTTTAGCGGAGTGGGCTGTAAGAACCTCATTTCGATTACCGCAGCATCAAAAAACCTGGAAGCCTGATCTGATTGTACCTGTTCAAAACGATAAACAGTGGTCAAAAAGAAAGGAATTTGTGCAGGCAATAGTTAATCCCGGTGGTTCGATAAGACTTGTATCGGTAAATGAAACTGATTTTCATGGTAAGAACGTGATATCATCCGTTATAAACCGGTATCTGAAAACTTCTGACAAGGATAAGCGGCAATATCTTAAACATTTTCCAGGTTTTGAAGATCGGTTTTTGGAGTTGGATCATATAAAAAAAGAGCTCATGAGCGAGGGAGTTTTTTCGACGGCAACTGTTGTAGATGCTGTGAGTTTTCTGGAAGGTCTAAGTATTGTGATACAGACATCACGTGGAATGTTTTTCCCTCCTAACAGTATTCTTCTCTCGATGAGTGATGATCCAAAAAAAGATGTGCGATTGATGGAGATTCTGGCGATTTCTGTTAGAGAAAAACTAGGAGTCATTCTGCTTAACTGTAATTCGGAAACAGGGTTTGGAGATCGAAAGAGCGTGAATATATGGCTTCGAGTGGATTCGCCTAACAAGAATTTGGCCGTTTTAACGGGATTGCAATTAGGAAAAAACTGGAGATGTAAACTACGGCTGGTTAGTTCGGTTTTAAACGATCAAGAATACGATCACGCTGTCACTCAATTAAAAGAGGTTAAGGAGCTGGGCAGGCTTCATGCCAATACCCGGATAACCGTAATAAGAAAATCGTTTAGAGAAGCTCTTGATGATGTATCCCGGGCAGATCTTAATATCTTCGGTATATCGCAAAATGTGGATATCGGTTTTATACGAAACATAAGCTCTTCGGTTTCAGGGAGTTCCCTTTTTATAATGGATTCAGGACAAGAGCGAATAGATGTTTAACCAAACAAATTCGATGTTCATAGTATGCCGGGAAAGAATAATTATGTTAAAAATGAACAGTTTAAAAATAATGTTGACTCATTTTTGTAAGGATAAAAAGTAGCATGAAAAGTAATAATGCAGACTACGGAATAATCTGTTGTATCTGTCTAAGGGCGTATTATGAAAAATCTTAAATTGGCTTCTATCAGTCACACCGAGGGTGAGAGAACAATAATTAAAATAGGCGAGCATACTATTGGCAAGGATTTTATAATTGTCGGAGGTCCATGTTCGGTCGAAAATGAGACACAATTAATGGAAACGGCAAGAGCCGTAAAGAGTGCCGGAGCACAAATGCTTCGAGGAGGCGCTTTTAAACCCCGAACATCTCCTTACGATTTCCAGGGGCTCGGGCTTGAGGGTTTGCGTCTACTCGATAAGGCTAAACAAAAGTATGATCTTCCAATTGTAACCGAGGTTGTAGATCCACGGGATGTCTCATGGGTTTGCGAGTTTGCCGATATATTGCAAATTGGCGCAAGAAATATGCAAAACTTCTCGCTTCTTCGCGAAGTAGGCCTTTCGGGAAAACCTGTAATTCTTAAACGGGGGATGTATTCAACCTTGGCGGAGTGGGTTAACTGTGCTGAATATATTCTTAAAGAGGGTAATCCGAATGTAATTCTCTGTGAACGGGGTATTCGTACTTTTGAAACCTATACCCGTAACACTTTGGATTTAAGCATTGTACCTGCGGCTAAAGAGGTAACTCATCTTCCGGTTTTTGTAGATCCTTCACATGGTACTGGCAAGTATTCGTTAATTGAACCGATGTGTTATGCCGCAGTTGCCGCCGGTGCGGATGGACTTTTGATCGAGGTTCATAATTGTCCGGAAAAAGCACTGTCCGATGCTAAGCAACAATATACGCCTGAAGTTTTTTCTCATCTTGTAAAAAAAATTAACAAGGCCGTAAAATGCATGCGGGGGCTTACAGATGTCTGATATCTTCAGAATCGACTACAAAACTTCCGGTAAATCATCAAAAGTACTTGTTGGCGAATCCCTGTCTTCTTTATCTGATTATATTACGGTAAAAAAAAGCGTAATTATCACAGATTCCAATGTTTACATGTACTATAAGGATCAGTTTCCTGATTGCCCCGTTCTTGTAATGGAGTGCGGAGAGGAACATAAAACTATTGATACTGTTGCACAGCTTCATAATGAGCTGATAGAACTTGGTTGCGACCGCTCTTCATATATTGTTGGAATTGGCGGTGGGATAGTTACAGATACTGCTGGTTTTGTTGCCAGTACATTTTTGCGGGGAGTAGGTTTTGGATTTGTTTCAACTACTTTACTGTCTCAAGTGGATGCAAGTGTCGGTGGTAAAAACGGTGTTAATCATCATGGTTATAAAAACATGGTTGGTGTTTTTAATCAGCCCGATTTTGTTATCTGTGATATCGAAATGTTGGATACTCTTCCTGAAAAAGAGTATATAAATGGGCTTGGAGAAGTTGTCAAGCATGCTCTTATTGCTGACAACAATATGTACGATTTAATAAACGATAATATTGATTTAATAAACGAAAGGGATAAAAAGATTCTTCGCCAGCTGATAATAAGATCTATAGAAATCAAAACCGAAGTCGTGACAGAAGATGAGCGTGAACAAGGGCGTCGACGTATACTGAATTTTGGCCATACTCTTGCGCATGCGCTTGAAAAATGCATTAAAATTGATCATGGTCTTGCTGTCGCTCAGGGCATGCAGTTTGCGGCCCAAATTTCATGTATAAGAGGGCTTATTTCGCGTGAAGATGTAGATTCAATTAAAAAAATGATATTATCGTTGAATATGAATCTTGATTTTTCGGTCGACATTAATTTAATAAAAGAGGCGTTTTTCAAGGATAAGAAGCGTGAATCGAACGATATATTTTTTGTGCTTCTTGATGCTATAGGAAGCGCTGTGGTTCAGAAGTTAACAATGGCGGAGGTCGAGGAGTATGTCGAAACTCTGTGTTGCGGTAAGTGAAGACAGTATTGAACAGATTGTCAGGGAATGTTCATCGGCTGATATATCCGAGATTCGCCTTGATTACGCGTCTTTCTCTGAAAAAGAGATAAATGAGATCTTCTCATCTGCAAAGAGGAAATTAGTTGCAACATACAGGCCGGGAAAAGTAGAAGAAGAGTTCAGGCAAAATATGCTTATTACTGCGGTAAAGGCAGGCGCGTATTATGTAGATCTGGAAATAGAAAACAGCCGTGAATTTAACGCTCCCATAATTGATGCTGCACGTTTAACCGGATGCAAGGTAATAATTTCGTATCATAACTATCAGCTGACTCCCGATAATTGCGAATTAAATGATATTATTGATAAATCGATAAGCTATGGTGCTGATATAGTAAAAATTGCATGTTTGGCAAGAAGCCAGAAAGATGCAGCGAGACTATTGGCTCTCTATCAGCGTGAAGAAGAGATGATAATATTGGGTATGGGAGATTACGGAAAAATAACAAGAGTGGCATCGCTTTATCTGGGAGCACCTTTTAGTTTTGCGGCTCCGGATAGTGGCCGAACGACTGCGCCTGGTCAGTTGACATTCTCTCAGATGCAGTCGATTAAAGATCTGATTGGAGATTAATAGATGATTTATGCCGTTTGCGGTAAACCGGTGCTCCATTCTAAAAGCCCGTTAATCTTTAATAACTATTTTAAGAGCTGTGGATCATCTGATGTTTATACTCGTATTGCTGCAGAAAGCGGGTATGAAATTATATCTTTTTTACGTTCATCAGGAATCGCCGGCTGTAATGTAACAGCACCCTTCAAAGATCAGGTTATTCCTTTTCTGGATCGTGTAGATGATGAGGCTTTACGGCTTCAGTCGGTAAATACTATAATAAACCGTAATGGTGTTTTGACTGGTTTTTCAACCGATTCATACGGTGTATACTATACGTTGTTAAATTGTGGTAAAAAATATAAGGATAAACGAGCCGTACTTCTAGGCGCAGGGGGGGCGGCAAGAGCCGCGGCTGTGGCATTGGATAGACTTGGCCTTAAAGTAACTGTGGTGAATCGTACATTCGAGAAAGCTGTTTCGGCAGCACATCTTTGTGGCGGTACTGCTGTTACACCGGATAATGCCGAAGAGGCAATACGTAAGGCGGATGTTGTAATAAATACTCTTTTACCCGAAGTTGACATTATTAAAAGTGAATGGTTTAAAAAGGATGTGCTGGCTTTGGACGCAATATACAAGGAGTCAGTTTTTCAACAAAAGGCGAAGAAGGCCGGTGTGCGTTATGTCCGCGGAGAAGAGTGGCTCTATTATCAAGCTGATCGAGCGGCCGAGCATTTTTTTGGAAAACGTTTTGGCGATATTAAGCCACCTGAATCGTTTATGGAACCTGTAAAAATTAAAACAAGTACGATCACTTTAACCGGATTTATGGGATCTGGTAAAAGTTCTATTGCAAAGAATCTTGCGTTTTGTACGGGAATACCCTGTTATGATATGGACGAAATTATAGAAAATAGTGAGGGCATATCCATTACCGATATATTTCAAACAAAGGGGGAGGAGTGGTTTCGTCAAAAGGAGTGTGAACTGCTCGAAAAGCTTTGTGAAAATAATGAAAAAAAGATAATATCATGCGGTGGCGGTGTTGTCACAAGGAAAGCAAACAGAGATATTTTACGAAAAAAATGTTTGAATATCTGGATATATGCCGACATGGATAAATCACTTGAAAGGGTGGCTAATACCAACCGTCCTCTTGCTTCAGATGGTGCCGAACAATTTAAGGCTCTTTTTGAATCTCGTAAAGAGCTATATGCAGGATGTGCTGATATGACAATTATTAATAGTGATAAAGACGTTAATCAAAGTGTACGGAGGATAAATGAAGAGATTTGTGAACAGATCATCTGTTGAGGGAACTGTTCGGGCGCCTTCGTCAAAAAGTATGATGCAACGAGCTGTCGCTATAGCATCATTAGGTAAAAGTAGCTGCAGGTTAAACGGATTAAGTGGTTGCTCGGATCTTTTTGCTTCGATAAGAGCCGCAGAGGCTCTAGGAACAAAGGTAGAGCTTGACGGCTCATCTGCGTTAATTACACCAGGATTTTGCAAACCCTCTGATACGGTTGATTGCGGTGAAGCAGGATTAACAGTAAGAATGTTTGCTCCAATCGCAGCCTTACAGGATCACAAGTTTATTTTTACGGGTCAAGGTTCTCTTTTAAAACGTCCAATAGATATGGTTGAAGATGCTCTAATAAAGATGGGAGTTTCATGTTCAACACAAAACGGTTTTTTGCCAATGTGTATTGAAGGGCCTGTCAGTAATAATGAAATTACTGTTGACGGCAGTGTTTCTTCGCAGTTGATTACGGGGCTTTTAATCGCGTATGCTCATTGTGATAAATCATCCAGAATAATTGTGAATAATCTGACAAGCAGGCCTTATATTGATATGACAATTGAGATTCTTTCACATTTTGGAATAAATATAATCAACAAAGATTACAGGGTTTTCGAGATTGAACATGGCGTAAGAGATGATCTTGAAAAATATGATGTCGAGGGTGACTGGTCAGGCGCTGCTTTTATAATGGTCGCTGCGGCATTGGCCGGAACTGTTACTATAAATAATCTTTCATCACAATCAAGTCAAGGCGATAAAGAGATTTTAACAATCATAAAAAACAGTGGAGCGCAAATTAGTGAAAATGGCGAATCCATAACCGTTCACCGTTCGATTCTAAAACCATTTACTTGTGATGCTACTGATTGTCCGGATCTTTTCCCTCCTTTGTGCGCTTTGGCTGCCGGTTGTAATGGTAAATCAAGAATAAGCGGTATTCACCGTCTTGCCTATAAGGAGAGTGACAGAGCCGCGGTTTTGGTTGAACAGTTCAAAAAAATTGGTGTTGGCATTCAAATAGAAGGTAACGATATGATAATAAACGGAGGGCAGGTTGCCGGAGGAGCTGCTGAGTCGTGTAATGATCATCGTATAGCAATGGCTCTTGCGGTTGCCGGGCTAATTTCCGATAAAGGTGTGACAATAGAAGGAGCAGAAGCTGTTCAAAAGAGCTATCCTGTTTTTTTTGAAGATTTGCATGATCTTGGAGCGGAGGTGCAATGAACAGTTTTGGTAATATTTTCAGAGTATCACTTTTTGGGGAATCTCATGGATCAGCCGTTGGTGCTGTTCTTGATAATGCCCCACCGGGGATACCTCTATCTTCTGAAGACTTTGTTCTGGATATGAATCGTCGGAAAAGCGGAAAAAAAGGTACAACTCCACGTTTGGAGTCAGATATACCGGATATTGTTTCGGGTGTACATGAGGGGCTTACTACCGGTGCGCCAATAATGATCATGATAAAAAATGAAAACACAAGGTCAAAAGACTATTCGCTTTTTCGTGAAATGCCGCGTCCTGGGCATTCGGATTTTACTGCACAAAAAAAATATGGCGGTTTTAACGATTTGCGGGGTGGTGGAATGTTTTCCGCAAGGTTAACGACTGCTATTGTTGCAGCTGGCGTTGTAGCAAAAAAAATATGTTCTCCTGTTAACTATAAAGCTGAGATTGTTCATATTGGTGGAAACATTGATATAGAAGCAGAGCTTGATTCTGTTATGGAAGATAAGGATTCAATTGGAGGTCTGGTTAAGTGTACAGGAATAAATATGCCAATAGGTCTTGGAGAACCTTTTTTTGGAAAATTTGAAGCACAGTTGGCACATATTATGTTTTCTTTACCGGCTGTTAAGGCTTTCGAAATTGGAAGTGGTGTCAAAGCTGCACTTATGCGCGGAAGTGAACATAATGACTGTTTTGCAGATGAAAACGGTAAAACATTTACTAATAATAGCGGTGGTACCTTAGGAGGTATTACTAACGGCAACTCCATAGAATTTAGTGTGACATTTAAACCTACGGCGAGTATTTCAATACCTCAAAAAACTTTCAATTTTGAAAAAGGCAGGATTGACACTCTGATAATAGAAGGAAGACATGATGCATGTTTAACTCTTAGAACACCTGTAATAGTTGAAGCCTGTGCTGCAATTGTTACTGCTGATTTGTTACTTTATAATCGTATATATGGATAATGGGAGAATAAAATGATACTGAAGGATATTAGAAAAAAAATTGATTTAAAAGACGCACAAATATTGAAGTTGCTCCATGAAAGAATGGAGCTTGCTGTTATGTCAAAGAAGTTTAAAAATGAAATAGAAGATTCAGAAAGAGAAGAGGAACTCTTCAAAATGATTGATGCCCATTCCGGTGTACTGATCAATCCTGAATTCAGCAAAAAACTATATAAAGATATTATCAGTGAAAGTAAGCGGCTTCAGGGAAAAAATTATAAATTAATAGGTTTCCAGGGAGAACAGGGCGCCTATCAGGAACTCGCTTCCCTTGTTTGGGATAAAAATTTGATACCTACTGCATGCTCAAGTTTTGCTGAGGTATTTAACGGAGTAGAGACTGGTCTCTATGATTATGGTATCGTTCCGATCGAGAACACTCTTGGGGGCGTTGTAAACCAGACAAACGATCTAATGATTCACTCCGATCTTTTTGTGGTAGGTGCCGTAGAACTTGAAATTCATCATTGTCTATTGGCTCTTCCCGGGACTGATCATCGTGATATCAGAATGGTATATTCTCACCAACAGGCTCTGGCTCAATGTCGTAATTTTTTGGCTCGTCATAATTTAGAGGGCATACCTTATTATAATACAGCTGGTGCCGCTAAAATGCTTATGCATGAAAAACCAAAAGCATCAGCGGTTATTGCCAGTCGACATGCCGCGGACATATATAATCTGGAGATTATAAAAGAAAACATTGAGGATCTTGATACAAACCGTACAAGATTTCTTATTATTTCGAAAAAGGAGAGTAATGAAAAGGGAGAGAAGTGCTCAGTTCTTTTCAGCACTGCTCATAAGGCAGGAACCCTTTTTCATGTAATAGAGATTTTTGCAAAAGAGAATATAAATCTTACCCGTATTGAATCTATTCCAAACAGACCTGGAACTTATGTGTTTTTTCTGGACTTTGAAGGTGATAAGAATGATCCACGAGTTCAGAATGTGCTAAAAGGTGTAAGTGAAGTTACGGGTGAATTCAGATTTATGGGATGCTATCGAGAGGTACATGCTTAAATAGGGAGCGTTAAAATGAGTTCCGGAAAAGTAAGCAAAAAGCTGTCAAAAAAGAGAATAACAAAGAAAACACCGGATAAAAGAGGCAAGGCGCAAAAGCCTGTGCCTGTTTCCGGGGCGAAAAATGCGGTTTTGATTCTTATTGTTATGGCTTTGGTAACTGTACTCGTGTTTATGGGGGTACAGATGCTTAAGATAAAAAATGCTCCCCATACAAGAGTTGAAAAGTCGATTGTAGAACCTGATAAGTCTTTGACTGATAGTAAAAAAAGTAAAGACGAAAGTAAGAAAAATGAAAAACCGGATGACAGATCTACTGTTGCCGGTGAAACGAGTACTGATAAAGCCAAGATACCAGATCTTGTCACGGGAAATATATATCTTTTATTCTTTGATGAGCGAAGTGAGTTAATTACATTACGTCCGGTTGCAAGGCGTTTTCGCAGTGACCAGTTATTAACGGATGCCTTAAGCATGTTAGTTAAAGGACCTCTCAAGGAAGAAAAAAACAAAGGTTTCGAAACAAGTCTTTCACCATCCATGCGTTTCAATACGATTAAAGTAAAAAATAAAATTGCGTATATTGATATAAATCCCGAATTTGTGAAGGATTCTTTTGGCGATATTGGTGTGGCACGTGTCAATCAGGTTTTTTTGACATTAACACAGTTTGACAGTATTAATGGTATAGTTATCACCGTTAACGGCAAGAAAATTGACACAATGGATGACGGTCGGCATTTTGTTTGGCCTATGACAAGGAGATTATAATGTACGAGATAGAAATCAAGGCTTATTGTAATGATCTCTCCTTGATAGAAAACGAATTAGAATTGGAAAAGGCGCTTTTTGTTGGTGAGTATAAACAGCATGATATTTATTATAACCATCCATTACGTGATTTTAAACAAACTGATGAGGCATTCAGAATACGATCTGTCGATGGTAATCAATTTGTTACCTACAAAGGCCCGAAAATTTCTCAAACAGCTAAAACAAGGGTAGAACTTGAAACATCCATAGGTGAGTTCGAATCCTTCCGATCAATACTTTTATCACTTGGCTTCAAAGAGGGGGGCGAAGTTGTAAAAATCCGAAAAGAGTATAAACTAAACGATGTTACCGTCTGTCTTGATAACGTTTATGGAGCGGGAAGTTTTGTAGAATTTGAAATTATGGGATCCGACATCGCGAAAGGTGAACAGGCGCTATTTGAAATGGCCGAGCATCTTGGGCTTAGACGTTTCGAAAGAAAGTCATATCTGGAGCTTGTTTTAGGATAAGTATTTTGTTGGAGCTATTGGGGGAATTATGGAACAAAAAGTATATATTTATATTTGTGATCATTGTAAAAAAATGTCACGGGTAAATAAAGATGATCCTATACCCCACTGCTGCGGCCAGTTGATGCGTCGTTATGATGATGCAAATACCAAATAAACTTCATATAGCATCTTAATATTTTTTAACATCCATCCAAAATTTTTATCATTATTGAACATATCGTTTGTTGAATAATAAGCGATTATCATGTTCTGAACGATAAGTGATAATATTCCAGATTAAAAGCATGAAAATGATGCAATAGAATCGGTTGCATTGATGTATCAAATAAAATAATAAAAATATATTTAGACATTTTAAAATTTGAATTATTGTTATTGCCGATATTTATATAGGTATATTAACGTCCAATTTATATTCATGGCAAAATTATACTTTAACATGTTTCAAGAAAATTGTGTTAATATGTATTTCATAATCAGTTATTAATATGTTTATCTATTTTAGCAATCAAGAACTTGGTCAAATATTCATATAACTGTTGTTACAATATTTAAAGAGTAACTTTATCATGGTTTATTTAACAAATATCTATAAGATTATAAAAGTCACTATATTATAATAAGCTTTTTTATAACAAATCCGAATTTATACTAAAAGTAGATGGAAAAAAACATAATACATATCAGAAAAACGATTTTAAACTTGGTAATGGTTATTATTGCTGTTACGCATATTTATAGTTGCCAGGATGGTTACGATTATATTTTTTTAGAGAGTGATGAAAGTGAAGAGTCAAATGAAAACAAGACGTTTGATAATAAAGCTGAAAATATAGCGGATGATACAGAGACATATAACAATTATAATAATAGTATAGGTAGTACTCTTGCATCAAATTTTACAAATACTATGTACGGTGTCGGATCCATATTAGGAAGTGGTACTGTTTGGTATTATATGGAAAAATCAAACAAGCGAGACCAGTTTTTTAATTCCGGAGATGATATAAGAAGTCGTTTTACATCATTTGATGCCTGGAGGTTTGACGATAACCTCTTTGAAACAAACGCTGTCAGCCACCCTATGGCAGGAGCGGGATATTTTATATCCGCAAGGTTAAACAACTATAACCAGTACGAATCATTTTTGTTTTCGTTGGGAGGATCTCTTGTATGGGAATATTTCTGCGAGTTTCAGGAAGTAGTCAGCATTAACGATATGATTTTTACTCCTATTGGGGGTTACGCTATAGGTGAATCATTCTTCCAATTCGCAAATTTTTATGCTGATAATTCATCTAACAGTTCACTGGGTGATACTATTCAATATTATACAAAATCTCAGGATGGACGTTATAAAAATGGTTTGCGTAATAGTCCGGGAAATAATCCTTTCTGGTATGATGCTTATCTCTATGGAGGGTATTCTCAAACTGATAGTGATCATTACACAACAAATGTTGGTCTTTATACCCAATTTTATGGGTTAAGAGGTGTAAAAGAGAACGGTTATTTTAATAAATTTCTTTATAATTCACCCTACACAAAAATTGAGATTGATTTTGGTGCAGGTAATACCTGGTTAAAAGACTGTTATCTTTTCTTCGAATCTGGACATTTGTCTTATGTTAATCAAAACCTTCATAACAGAAGAGCCGGTTATGCTGTAATCACCACTTTAACAAGTGCATTTGAATATAAAAACTATTATTATCAGGGTTTTCGCGATCGTATTGGTGCGGTGAGTCCTGTGAAACTTAATACTGATTTTCTTTTTGATTACAGGGATTTTTCCATTAATTTGGAATCCGGTTTATCACCCAATTTCGCACAGGTGAGCCCTTTCGGTTTGGGCCCATTTTATCAAGACGGGTACCATAGTGACTATTTAAGAGAACATGGTGCGCATACAACGGCAAATCGTGGTTACTATTTTGGTTATGGTTTCAGTTCAAAGAGTTCACTAACGGTTTCGTACAAGAACTATCAAAGCGGGCTTAGTTACAACTTTGATTACTACAAATCAATTAATACTGATGGATTAATAAATAGGGAAGAACCGACCAATAAGAATTTTAAAATGAAAGATGAGAGATCTGTATTCTCATCATGGTTAAAATATGATATTACTGACACCTGGAGTCTGGTTGCAAAATATTATCGCAATGAAATAGAAGGAACAGTGGAAGGTTACAACAGATCCGATTTTGAAAGATCAATTAAACTGCTGACATTATACAATTTTAGATAAAATTATTGGTATTTTTTATCTATGGCCGGAGGATTTCCTTTGTAGGAAACCTTCTTGGATAATTCGTAAGTAAAAGATGAAGAGTAAAAATACCTTTTTTCGTGACTTCTTGCAGCGCATTGTAGCGAAGAACTTCCATTCTGAAATATCAAAAACCATGATTCAATTGGTGAAAATCGCACCTTGTGTATAGATGATACATCCAGGAAAAGTGTTTCGCAATTATCGGGTGTATTATATTTTATTGGTATCATACCCGGAAGGTGATCATGAGCAGAAATCCAGACATCTACGGTATAATCTTTTATAACATTCCAAAATCTGTCTGAGTCTTTTATTATCATAGTCCAGTTTAAGGTCGAAACCAGCTGGCTCTGAAACAGGGGAGCATGAGTTACTGTAATTATTATAGAATCCTGGTTATTGATTACAATATTTTTCCACCATTCGAATACATCATCTGATATTATGGTATTTGCTTTTTTTGTTTCATCAGATAAAAAAATAAAAAGAAGGTTCCCACAGCTAACTGTGTAATGGAGGGGTTTACCTGTTTGTCGTTTATATGTCTCAATATCATGGTTGTCATGATTTCCGGCAATTTCGTACCAGTAGGTAATTCCAGTTTTTTTACGCAGATCCTTTATCCAATTCCAGTACATGTCAGATGATTGCCTGTGATTTATGTCTCCGGCTACAATGGCCATATCGGGAACAAAGGGTAAAGATCTGACGTCATCAATCGCATATTCGTAATGGTATTTTTCCCAGAGATAACGAGGTTGTATGTCTGAATGAGCCCAAATGATTAATGTTTCAGATGGTTCAACCTTGTCATTAATAACAAGTTCAGTAGAGCAAGAAAAAAAAGTTGTTAATAATAAAAGACAAAATAAATTTGTTTTCATTCTGTGCCCTATGCGTGAGGTTTAAATTTATTACTAATACTGGAAGTATTGGTAATAAATGAAATTCCTAAGCAAATTATTCGACAATTATGAATTTTCCAAAAATCCATCCGGTAGTATTAGAAGTTTTAACCTGATACCATGTCTCACCAGCAATTTTTTTTACTGAATTTTTATCCACAGTACCGGATATAATTTTACCATCTGAAATTGGGTAACTGACTGTATAAATGGATTCACTTTCACCTGTTATTGTTATTCCTTTACCGGCATCCAGTTTGATTTTTTTACCAGACTCCATAGTTATTTGAGTCTGACCTACAAGAACGGCACCGTTTATATTGGCACTGTTGGTTTTTGCAATTACAACAACCTTGCTATTGTTATGCAGCTGTCTAATTACATCAGAAGAGACGTCAGGTTGCACTCGTAAATTAACATTGTTACCGGTAATTGTGCCTTTAGCATTAATTTCAATTATTGAATCGTCAATTTGAGCTTTACCGGATTCGGTCGACTCTATCGGGTCTTCGATAGAAGGAGTATCTTTGTTGTAAAAATATATGGCAATTATACAGGTTAACAAGATTACAATTATTATTGCTACAGGAATATAGGGTTTTGATTTAAAGATATGTAGGGGGTTAAATGCAAATTTCTGACTGATTCTTGTATTTATCCCTTTTTTCTCCTTTTTTGCTGGGGGTGTTTTTTTATTAGCTATCGAAAAAGTGTTTTTTGGTTTTGACGCGGGTTTGTCGTTTAATGCTTGAATTATTGCTCCTTGCTGTTTTTTTCGTAATTCAAGCTCCTTTTGTAACTCCTGAAGTTGTTTTTGACTATCTTTGATTTTAACCGATGCTGCCTTTTTTGAATCATGATTACCATTGTTGGCATCCGCCGTAAGCTTGGAAATTACTTTAACAAGTGGTTTTAAATCACGTTGAATTTCATTAATTCTTTTTTCAGTACCTGATAATACTTGCATGGCTTTCTTTTTTAAAACCTGAAGCTCTATTTTCTGTTCAGATAAAGTTTTAGAATCATTTTGATTATTTGATTTTTCAGCTGCCGAAATTTGCTTTCTGATCTCGATTATTTGTTTTAAATCGGCGGAGGTTAATTTGCTCATATATTTCTCTCTTTTATATTTTGGATAAATAATCATTAAGTTATGAAGATTTATTTTGATATTATCTTTATTGTAGTCAAGCTGTTTTCATTTTGATTATTTTATGTGGTTACTCATTTCGGTATTTTTTTATAGCTTAATAAAAACATTATTTTGCGATAGCATTCGACGATATTTCGAATGTTAACGATCAAAATGATCCTTTTGTTTTTCGATTTTAGAATGAATTACGAGTTATTAATATTGGCAGCCTTTAATAATTAACATTTCTTTTAGCCTTATTATATTTGTCAAAATGTATCTTTGTTGCAATAAATGCTGTTGCTGGAATAGCGGTAAACATCCCCAAACTGCCTACAAATGATTTTATAATTTCGATTAAAACAGGGTTATGTGAAAAGATCATCGAGACTGGCATTTGTGCGTCATACTTCATATAAATAATCAGAACAATAGAAAGGGAGCTTCCCACATAGGCAAGAATGAGTGTGTTTACCATTGAACCAAGTATATCTTTTCCAATAGTCAGGGATGAGACAAAGGCCTTTTTAAATTCAATTTTGGGGTTGGCTTCAAAAATCTCACTTGTCGCGGAGGCAATTGAAACAGCTACATCCATTATTGCACCTAATGCTGCAATGATCATACCCGAAAGAGCAAGATTGCGAAGATCAATTCGATTCTCAGCAAGATAAAAAACCTGTATCATATCGTCAGTAATTATGCCCGCAAGGTGCATCGACCACCCGCAAATCAGAGCAAGAATTGTAGCCACGATAACTCCTGATGTCGCGCCTGTTATTGCAGCTGTAGTTTTTCTTGTGATTCCTGTAATTACCGGTATTGTGATAAAAATGGATATGATTGAGATAAGAACAGTTAATACCAGAGAAGGATAACCCTTCACAGTCAAGGGAACGAAAACAAAAAATATCAACCCAACAGTAATCATGAGTGCCAACAATGAAAATAGACCTTTCGTTTTTCCAATACCAACAATCGTTATCACTAATAGAATCATAACTATTGTTATCCCTGCAGTATTGTCCAGATCATAAAGTGCTATATAATTGTCGGTTTCGTCTTCCATCATAATACTGTTAAAACCGATAAATATTTTATCGCCTTCTTTATATCTGCTGTAGGCAGGCATGCTGTCCTGGCCCGCGTATACGACCTGCTTTGTCTCCCCCTTAAAATCACCGGACAGAATTTCCAGTGAAAATACGGTTTCGATTTGTACTTCACCGGTGATTTCATCGGTTAATCGCCTTGTTTCAATTGTATTTATTTTGGCTTTAGCGTAGGTAATTTCCTGATCAAAATCCTGAGCTGAAATGTTTGTAGTAAAACAGATTAAGATTATTGATAAAAATAGAAAAATTCCAGATCGGTTCATATATCCTCCAAGAATATTCTTAAATAAACGTAAAATCTATAATTATACCGATATTATGTACGTCAAAAAGTGTAAAGAAAAGATTACCTTGTAAGAGTATAATTCGGATTTTTTTTATCTTCTATATTAGATAAAATGGTTTAATCAAGCGAATTTATGTTATATAAACAGACAAATAGTTGACGTAGAGAAATAATCAGGATATTATCAACTTATCTATTGTGTCGTATAATGACGCGCAAAAGTTTTAAGTAATATTTTTTGTCTGTATATTATTAAAGCTGTTATGACTGTCGGTTATTGTTTTTTCTTATAAAATTAAATAAAATTTACGGTATTTATGGCAGAAAAAAATATTTTATCAATACTAATTGCAGCATACCTGCCTGATCATAATGAAACGCTTCTTTTCGCAGGTTTTTTTGATACTATCCGCATTCAATTGCTGCTCTATTTTAATACAGTGATTGTCTCTTCAGAGATTCAATCAAATGTTAAAGATCTGAATATCGATGAGTTTGTTCATTTTATATTTGAGGCCATAGATAACTATACAATTGATACCGATCTTAATAATCGCGCGAGGGATTATTTTGTTGGGGAATTTAACGCAAAAACGATAGAAAGTATTATTACGAAACATTCACAAAATGACACAGGAGCACTGAGTTTTAACTTTAAAAGAATGATAGATCATCTGCTTCAACTTGATACAACACAAATACAAATGAAGATTTGCATGACAAGCCATGGAGCATTGGAAATCTTTAATGCATACGAACGACGTATTAGCCACACCGTTTCCGAAAATAACGAAATTGCTTCAAAATACGTTGGTTCAAACAGGGATCTAATTAAGAAAATAGTGGAATCTTCAATTGCCGACTCCACTGTTGCAGTTTTTACGGTTAGTAAAGAGGGAAAAATAGTATCCTGTGGTTCGGTTATTTATAATGAGTTATCTAACAAGTTGGTTCATAAAAACTATATTTATGCGCAAGGCATATCCTTTGATGAATGTAATCTTGCTAATAACCTTGTTGATGTCTTTCATTATATTCAAGAATTTGGTGCAAATTGCACAAATAATGATGAGGTCACGAATAAAATTGATAATGCTGTTTCCAAAATAAATATTGATCGTTTGGCAGTAATAATGAAGTCAGCTGATTCTGACAAGGTGAACTCCTTTTTTTCCAGAATAATGCCCCCTGAAATTACAAGCGGAAATCTGGAAATACGTGTTCAGAAATTTAATTCAATTATTCTTGATATAGCTTTTGAACCGGTACTGTTAGGTCAAAAAAGCAAGGAGCAAGATTTTAAAGAAGAGACTGCTCCAAAATCCAGAGCTCAAGTTGAAGTTGATCTTGTAATTTCTCCGACTAAAGGAGTCAAGGTTTCAGAGTTAAAATCAGGTTCGCGAATATATGTAATAATAAATGGCACAACAGTTATAGGTCGAAAGGTCATTAATCAACTTAATCTGCTTGATGAGAACAGGGTGAAACCTGTCAGTGCTGTGGTAGAAGAAGTTACTAAAACTTCTGATGGTTATACAGTAATAACAAGAATAGCCTCAAATCTCCTTGGTCGCGCGGTTGAAGAGGAAGATGTAAAAGTAAAGTCTGGTGATCCTGTGGTTGATAAGAAAATCGAAAAATCACGGAAAAGTCTTCTTGTTGGAGTCTTTGTCGGTCTTGGTTTTATTCTTTTGGCGGCAATATCGTTATGGGTTCTTCTATAAAAAATGCCTATAGTAATGATTAAATCTATTATCTGCAACAATATTATTGAACTTTTTTCGAGTGACAACGGGAAAATTTATCTTTAAAAGCACTTGAAACATAATATCTTTCCAAAAAAAACCTGTCAAAGATCCCCGTTATCAAGGGGGTTTTGTGTTGTGAATTTTTGAAACGGTGGAAATAACTATATTGAAATTGTTATACAGAATAAAAATTATCACTCTTCTTCTTATGATTTTTACTATGCCATATAATAAATTGGCAGGTGAAGATTCTTCTGCGCATGATTCCGGACCCACTGAAAAATATTATAGATTGTTGCATTTATATTATCTGTGGACGACCAACTTCTATCGTGGTGATAACTATTACTACAGAGAAATCGGATCGACTCTGTATTCTTATATCAACAGTAATTTTGAAACTCCACGGATTTTTGGACGCATAGAGCAGCTGCACGGTCAAGGTGGTGCCGCTTACAGTTGTTTCCGATTCAGTTCCTGGTTAACAATCAGGTTCGATCTACGCGAAAAAGCTGTTGTCGAACTTCTATCTTCATTAACCCAAAGAGAGAGAGCTCTAGGTATAGATATTGGTATCTCTGGTACTATCTATCGTTACAAGGTTCTTAATCGTGAAAAAGATCGTTCCATTGAAATTTATTTACGTGATGTAACAATAATTAAGGATAAGACCAAACCCCCCTCAGGATGAGTGTTGAGTAAGATATTTTTTATTCTTTTATGCCCATAAAATACTTGAAACTTGTTATATCCGCTAATTAATGGAAAATCTATTGTTTGGGGCTTAATCACGGGTAGATTCCGTTTTTTGCACTCTTCCAAAATACACACTTTTTTCTGTGAATCATTAAAAATAAGGGGAAATACTATGTGCGGCATTGTCGGATATATAGGTACCAAAGCTGCAACTTCGGTTTTGCTTAAAGGGTTAAAGTGTCTTGAATACCGTGGTTACGACTCATCAGGTATAGCTTTGTTAAACGATTCACTTTTTGTTTGTAAAAAGAAAGGTAAAATTATTGAACTTGAAAAAGAGTTAAATGGTTTAAGTAAAGATTTATCAACATATACTGTAGGAATAGCACATACAAGATGGGCGACCCATGGTGAACCTTCAGATTTAAACGCGCATCCTCATGTCAGCTCTTCAGGTAAGATCGCTGTAGTTCATAATGGAATAATCGAAAATTTTCAGATTTTACGCGAAAAACTTGCCCTTAAAGGGTTTAAAATCACAACCCAGACAGATTCTGAAATAATTGCTCATCTTATAGAGTACTATGTTGACAAGTATAATGACTTTTTAACCGGAGTATTTGTTGCACTGGAAAAACTGGAAGGTACATACGGTATTGTTGTCGTTTCGAGAGATTATCCAGATAGAATAATTGCCGCACGCAATGGAAGTCCATTAATACTTGGTGTCGGTGAGGGCGAAATAATCATCGCATCTGACGCTAGCGCCATAGTCGAGTATACTCGTAAAGTCATATATATCGATGACAGGGAAGTTGTTGATATACAAAGAGATTCTTACCAGACCTATGACCTTCTTCAAAAACAGGTCGAAAAGCCGGTAGAAGATATCGATTGGGATATAGAGACAATCGGCAAAAAAGGATATGATCACTTCATGCTCAAAGAGATATTTGAGCAGGTCGAGAGTGTTAAAAATACTTGCCGGGGAAGATTATTAACAGAAACCGGAACCAGCAGGCTTGACGGATTGAATCTTAAACCTGAAGATTTTTCCGAGATTAAAAGAATCATTTTGATAGCCTGTGGAACATCATGGCACTCTGCTTTGATTGGAGAATATCTTATCGAAGAATACGCACGAATACCTGTGGATGTCGAGTATGCTTCCGAGTTTCGTTATAAAAACCCCATTTTGACAAAATCGGATCTGGTCATAGTTATTAGCCAATCCGGTGAAACAGCGGATACTCTTGCTGCGTTGCGTGAGGCAAAGCAGAAGGGGGTAAAAGTGCTGGGTGTAACCAATATAGTCGGAAGTACTATTGCTCGTGAGAGTGACGGTGGTGTTTATCTTCATGCCGGTCCGGAAATAGGTGTAGCATCTACCAAAGCTTTCTCGTCGCAGGTCATGGTTATGATAATGATTGCGATTCATTTTGCCCGTCGCAAAGATATGAGCCTTGAATCTGGACAAGTTCTTATCGAAAAAATAGAAAAGCTGCCTCAATTAATACAATCAATGCTTGACACTGCCGGGGATATAAAAAATATAGCTGAAATATACAAGAATGCTTCAAATTTCCTTTATTTAGGGCGGGGTGTACAGTTTCCTGTCGCATTGGAAGGGGCTTTAAAGCTGAAAGAGATCTCGTATATTCATGCGGAAGGTTATCCGGCTGCTGAAATGAAACATGGACCTATCGCACTTATTGATGAAAACCTGCCAGTTGTTTTTATCGCTTTGAAAGATTCGATATACGGAAAAATTGTATCAAATATGCAAGAGGTTCGCGCCCGTGGGGGCAAGATCATTGCCATTGCTACTGAAGGTGATAATGAGATAAGCAACTACGCGGATCATGTGATTTTTGTTCCCGATGTAGACCGGATGCTGTCACCGATTTTAACAGTTGTACCGTTGCAGCTTCTCTCATACTATATCGCTGTTATGAGAGGATGTAACGTGGATCAACCGCGTAATCTTGCAAAGAGTGTCACTGTTGAGTAAAAATATCAATTTATTGACAATATTGAGCTTTGTGTTATTATATTGATAGTTTTATGAGTAGCAAATAATGCGAATCTTACTGTTTCCAATAATGCGTGTTTGTATTTTTTAAAAGTCAATTATTTAGAATTACCAAGAGGTTATTTATGATTATTATTGAAAGATTGCAGGAAATCAGTTTTGCTGTTTCAAACCTGGATAAATCCGTCTCCTTTTATAAGGATATATTCGGTTTTGATATCGTCGAGTGGCAGGGTGGCTCTAAAGAAGTGCGTATGCAGATGGGGGATATTAACCTTAGACTCTGCGAAGTTGATAATTATTCAGTTTCTGAAGAATCCGAAAACTATTTAACATTTTATGTGGATGATGATGACTTCGATGATGCCGTTGACGAAATTGAAGAGAATGAGATAGCTACTGTTTTTGGTCCGGAAAATATACGTAATGGTCCGGAAAACACAAAGAATGGTCGAAAAGTTGTAATTCTGGATCCGGATGGCAATCGTCTGGGGCTAACCACTATTAACCGATAAGGAGAGGGCTGCTTCGGCAGCCTTTTTTTATGGAATATCTTGCGATACTAAAATCTGCTTATAGACCGGCTATTGATAATTGCGGGCGTGTTTTCAATGGTAACAGGTTTAGTTATCCAGGACTTACTATCGATAGATATAATAACACACTTCTGGTGCAGTTTTTTGATAAAGACTGTTTGGATAATCGGGATAAAGTATGTGATTCGATTCTTCAGTTTTTTTCAAATATCTTTGAAGTAGATGCCCTCTGGTATAAAGATCGAACAATATTGAAAGATGTTAAGATGATCTCAAAAATTCGGGAAAGTGTACTCTATTATGGTAACAATGAGCGATTCGCGGAAGTAAAACACAACGGTTGCGTTGTTGAAGTAGATTTTGTGTCGGGACAAAACCCCGGCATTTTTGCTGATATGAGAGAAGTTAGAGACCGGTTATCCAGTTACTATTTTGAAGTCGATTCAATGCTTAACCTGTTTTGCTATACTTCAGTATTCTCTGTTCATGCTCTTTTGAATGGAGTAAAAAACGCTGTAAATGTAGATACAAGTAAGCAGGTATTGGAAAGATCCAGGATAAATTACAGGAAAAACAGTCTTGGTGTCGATAATAGAGATTTTATTCATAACGACTCGGGGCTATACCTGAAAAAACTCGTAAAATATGACAGAAAGTTTGATATTGTGATATATGACCCCCCGACTTTTTCACGTAACAAAAAGTTCTATTTTTCTGTAAAAAACGATTACAAAAAACAGTTAAACCTTATATCTCAGGTCTCAAACCGTTACGTACTTTCGGCTATTAACTCATATTCAGTCAGTCGGCAGGAATATCTTGATTACCATCCAAAAAACTGGGAAATGCTTTTTTTTATGAACGAAGCGTCAGATTTTTATGACTCATCCGACCCATACCTGAAATGCGCGTTATGGCAAATTAGCTGAATAACTACGGATAATTCAGAAGAATATTTGTTGTGTTTCGCCGGTGCAATTTTATAAAAAAGAGTCCGCTTTTGAAAATTCCTTTACATTTTTACAGCTCAATTATTAAATAAGTAAGCATCCTCGCTGTATAATTTTTGAACAAATTTGCGATAATTTACCGCACTCTTTACAGTAGTGTATCAGATTATTGCGGTTATATAAAATCAAAATCGGAGGAATTATGGTAAAGAAATACGCTAAAGAAAACATCCGTAACGTCGTTATTGTTGGTCACGCCGGAACAGGTAAATCCACATTGATGGATTCTATTCTTTTCACTGGGAACAAGATTAAAAAAATCGGCTCACATAATGATGGCTCACTAATCTCTGACTTTGATATTGAAGAAAAAAAGAAAAAAATGTCGGTTCACACAGCAATGGGGTTTGTTGAAACAGAAGACATTAAAATAAACATTATAGATTGTCCGGGGCATGCCGATTTGATCGGAGAAAGACGGGCAGCCATTCAGGCGGCGGACGCGGCCATACTTGTTCTTGATTCGGTAGACGGCGTTCAGGTTGGTACGGAAAAAGTATGGCGCTATCTCGCAGAGAACAATATTCCAAGAATTATTTTTGTCAATAAGATGGATCAAGAGAGAGCATCTTATGAGAACGTTATAACCAGCATGGAAGCGACCCTGCACGCTAATCTTGTAGTTGCCGCGATTCCAATAAGTGAGGGTGACTCATTTGATGGTGTAGTAGATATAATTGAAATGAAATCCATGAAACAAAAAGCACCGGGTTCAAATGAAATAATTCGCGGAGAAATACCAGCTGATCTTGTAGACAAGGTTCAGGAACAGAGGTCACGTACTGTAGAACTTGCAGCAGAAGGTGATGACGAGCTGATAGAGATGTTTCTGGAAGGAAAGGATTTCGACGCGGACAAAATATATCGAGGTATAAACGAGCAGATACGTCAAAACAAACTTCATCCGGTAATCTGCGGGGCTGCCCTGAAAGGAGTCGGTGTTCAGACGCTGCTCCATTTTATAAAAGAGTTTATGCCATCACCAGCGGAAAAAGCCGAGATGGAGGCACTTGATCTTGATAAAAATGCGTCACCTGTAACGATCAAATGTAATGAAAAAGAGCCGCTTACTGCGGTTGTCTGGAAAACCTATATTGATCAGTTTGCTGGCAAATTCTCCTATTTCAGGGTTATATCGGGAGAGGTAACATCGGAAATAGAATTAATGAATACCGATTGTAAAGAGAAAGAAAAAATCGGCAAGATTTACACAATGATAGGTAAAGAACTGGTTGAGGTAGAAGGGCTTTCGACTGGCGATATCGGTGTTTTTGTGAAGCTTGATAAAACAATTACTACAGATACTCTATGTGATCTATCACGTAATATTAAGGTTCCAATAATCAATTTGCCGGGACCTGTTTTCGGTTATTCAATCAAGGCTAAAGATAAAAAAGATGAAGAGAAACTTGGACAGATTCTTAACAGATATGATGAGCAGTATCCAACGCTCCATTATAGTTATAATTCTGAAACCAGACAGGCGACTATTTACGGTATGGGACAGTTGCATCTTGATATTACACTGGATGAAATTCATGAAAAATATAAAATTGAATTCGAAACGGATGTCCCCCGCATAAGTTATTGTGAAACAATAACAAAAAAAGCAGAAGCACAGTATAAACATAAGAAACAGTCGGGTGGTCATGGACAGTATGGAGAGGTCTATCTGAGACTTCATCCAAAGCCCCGCGGTGAAGGTTACTCATTCAAAGAGAGCATTGTCGGCGGTGTTGTTCCAAAAAATTACATCCCGGGTGTCGAGAAGGGAGTTCTTGAAGCTTTAAAAGAGGGTGTTGTTGCAAGATATCCTGTTGTTGATGTTGAAGTTGAACTGTTTGACGGATCTTTTCACCCAGTTGACTCGTCTGAGATGTCATTTAAAATTGCTTCGCAACACGCATTTAGAAAGGCCATGAGCGATGCAGCACCTGTGATTCTGGAACCCATAATGCATGTCAGTGTCTATGTAGATAATCAGTTTGTGGGTGATGTTATGGGTGATATTACCTCCAGACGAGGACGTGTTCTTGGTATGGACTCAAAAGATGAAGAGAATAAAGAGAGTATTACTCGCATCAGGGCGTTAATACCTCATGCTGAGCTGTTGCGATACAGTATCGATCTTACAGCTTTGACTCAAAATAAGGCTGTTTTCGAGATGGAATTTCACGGGTATGAACCGATCAGTGGACGTGTTGCTGACAAGGTTATTGCCGACAGGGAGAGCATGCTTGCAGAAGAGTCCTGAAAGAATAGTTGTCACTAATTACGGACACAATAAGTACAACCCAATATCCCAGACCAGACCGGTTTGGGATATTCTTTGCGGTTGTCTCTATGCTTTTGAGCGTATAAAAATATTGTGTGATAATAAATATCCCGGGATAGATTTAGTGTTTTTATGTTCCAGAGATATGTTGAATTTTTGCAGAGAAAAGCATCCCTCACTGGATATTGTGGACACAATCGCAGATGGCAAAGCGACGCTTTTTTTGAATCCGTTTTTACATAATATTGATTTCATCGATATGGAAATTCAAAACTGTGTCTATCTGAATGGAAATACCTTTTTGGCTGCCTATACAGATTCAGCTAACAGCTTAAGATTTTCACCGGACGCGACAGATAACAGACTTGATATAGTTGAATCCGAAATTAACGTACCCGATTACATCTGGGATATGGTCAATCAAAACGGATTTTACATACATAACGATATCTCTCTATTAAAAAAGAAAAATAGTGTTACTGTAAATTATGATTCGTTAACAATTGTTGGCTCCTCCGATAATCTGTATATTGATACCGAAGCGGTCATAGATCCTTTTGTAGTAATTGATACACGAAAAGGGCCTGTTTATATATCTGGGGGAGTTACTATTAATTCGTTTACCAGAGTTGAAGGCCCATGTTATCTTGCACCCGGTGTTATTCTTTACGGAGCGAAAATCAGAGAAGGTTGTTCTATCGGTGAAGGATGCCGTATCGGTGGAGAAGTGGAGGATTCTGTCTTTCACCCATGGTCAAACAAGTACCATGACGGTTTTATTGGTCATGCTTGTATAGGCGAGTGGGTCAATCTGGGGGCATTGACTACTAACAGTGATCTTAAAAATAATTATTCTTCAGTTGCGGTTTACCAGAATGAAAACATAATTAATACGGGACTGGTCAAAGTAGGATGTTTTATAGGTGATCACACAAAGATGAGTATAGGTTCACTTATTAATACGGGGGCGTCTATTGGCTGCTTTTCAATGTCAGTTCACTCCGGCAGAATGACACCTCAGTTTATACCTTCTTTCTCGATATTTATAAAAAATGGCCTTAAGGACATAAAAAGTATCGATACGCTGCTTGATTCGACAGAAATTGTTATGAGTAGACGTAACAAATCAATGTCTAATGCGTTCAAAGAGTATATAATTAATCTTTATAAGAATAACGAGCGGGAAAGAGTGCTCGGGCTGGATAGATGGAACAAAAGCGTGATATAAAATTTCATTTTTTTATAATAGTTGCGCTTGTAGTACATATTTACATCGCATCCTTTATTATAATGCCGTACTATTTTGCAAGTTATACAAACAGTAGTTACGTCGAACAGCTTTTTAAGGATATAATCAATAATCCCACGGAATTAAGAGATGTTGTTGTAAATATCAATCCTGATGACCGGGAGATTATGACAAATGAAACTTTGCTTTCTGACGTAACCTCAAGTGCAAAAGGAAAAATAACCGATCGACGAGGTGATACCTGGTTAAATAATTCGCTTCAGTTTCAGCAAATGAGAATGCAGGCCGCAAAATTATCAGACGGTTCATCTTCAAAGATAGCTCCCCTGATAAAATCAAATAGACGTTCAGATTTTATTATCTCGTTTTACGATGAGCCAAAGTTTATTGAAAAACCGTTGGATAAAACCGGAAAAGATAAAAAAGCAGATGCAGACAAAAAATCGGATAAAACTGATGCTGGAGAAAAGAGTTTATCACGTGATGGAATCGATTGGAGTGCGATTCCGGATAAAAAAGGTATCAACCTGGACAATGCCATATACTATTCAAATTCAGATTACTTTTCATTCAATACAAAAAAGTTTTCTAATTTTGAGTATTTTCGACGTATGAAACAGAAAATTGCAGGCAACTGGTACCCCCCAATGATGGCAAATTCTTTGACAACGGGATACACTCCCGGCCACGTCAGGGTAAAAATTATGGCAAGTGAAGAGGTTGTCACATATTTTATTTTAAACCGAAACGGAGATGTCCAAAAGGTTGTTCTTCTTGAGTCCAAAGGCAATAAAGCGCTACACGATTCCTGTGTTGACGCCATTAAGCACTCTAAATCCTTTGGACCTGTGCCTGAAGATATAAAGGGAGATAAAATAGTAATACCTTTTATCTTTGGCTATTATGTAAGATAAATATAAACGACATCTATTATTTATTTATCCCTTGTCGTTTATCAAATCGGCAAGGGTCTGCTTACCCAGAATTGTATTGAACGATTGTGACATCTTTTTGAACTTCGACCCCAAATGCCGTTTGACAGGATCGTTATGCGCGCTTGAGCTGTCAAATGTAAAGTTGTGAATCATCTCGACTATGGTTGCAATTTGAATATTAACGGAGGCTGTTGCCGGGATATATGAATTATCTGTCATTAGTATTAATTTTTTTGATTTAAAAAGATCAATATAGTAATCGGTTTCTGTTATATTATTTGAACAAAGTTTCAATATCTCCTGGTGATCTGATCCCCCTTTACCCGATTCAAATTTGTTAAAAATGTAATAGAGTATTTTTACACCATTGATTACCTGAATATAATCTCTGATTGCGATTTTTCTTTTTAGATTTCTGTATGTTGTAGGGTACATTAAAGTATAGGCGATTTCCGCGCCGAACAGCATTATATTGTTTGATGCATAAATTAGAAGCAGTGTTAATGGAAAGGCCGCTAGTGCTCCATAGATGGCAAATGTTCCATTCGCGAAACTTTTTATATATATAATAAAAATATAAATGAATCCAACCCATACTGCCGAGGTAAAAGAGGCGCCAATTGACGCTGCGTGAAAGGGTATTCTGGTATTGGGCATAACCAGGTACATTAGAAGAAAGAGTACCCAGATAACGGCAAATGGAGCAACAAAGTTAAGCAAATAGAAGAGAATACTCCGGTTTAAATTGCCACTCCAGTTAAAACCTTTATCATTTGTGAAAAGCAGCAAACCGGTTTTGCCCGACAAAATAATCTGATCAGATGAAGCAATAATTGTATTAATCTTCTTGCTGTTTTTTAATAAAATTTCAAAGTTTGCCCCGTCGTCCTGAGTATAGATAAGTTTTCCTTTTCGTGATGCTATGTAATAATTTGAATTATCTTCAAGAAATACTGCACTGTAATCATCGTTTTTATAATGACGTGAAGAAAATGTTTTACCGCGGTCTTCCGATTTTAAAATCATTCCGCCGCTGCCTGCAATTAATATTGATGATCCCTTGATCGCAACAGCATTCAACGCAACAAAATCGTTTTGTAAACGCGCTTTGTTAAGTTGCATGGCTATCCAACTATCGCCACCGTCAAATGATTCCAGAATAAAACCATTGTCGGCAACGACAATGCCATAATTATCATTGAAAGCAACATCATGCAAGTTGCTGCTGATATTCGGTATTGAAAGAAGGTTCCAGTTAATACCCCCGTCGTCAGTTTTAAGCAATGTTCCCTGATCTGAAAGAATAATACCCCTCGATGAATCGAACATATGTATTTTACGAAGATTAAAAAATGAGAGTTTGGTAATTTTCCAGCTTGCTCCGTAATTGGTTGATGAAAGAAGAATGCCATTATCACCACATATAATAATTTGTGATCCGATTATATTTATGTCATTGAAACTGTAT
This sequence comes from Spirochaetota bacterium, assembly GCA_016934935.1. Taxonomy (GTDB): domain Bacteria; phylum Spirochaetota; class UBA4802; order UBA4802; family JAFGJZ01; genus JAFGRW01. The sequence goes on from JAFGRW010000106.1 coordinate 100,407, forward strand.
TTTTTAAAAAGGTTCTCATCGATAATAATAGTGTTGTCGATTATAAATTCTCCGTCGTCATGGCTGAAATTATAGTTCCGTTGGTTTTCAAAATCAATGGTTGATAGTGATACAGGTATCAAGGGGGCTAATGGTGATATTTTGTATCCGGCCGTAGCTTTAGACCCAACGATCCAGTATTTACCATTATTTTGCAATAGTGCGTTATAATCTGGTTCAGAAAAAGAGGCAGAAAGTTGGGTAGCAAGAGTGGTTCCTACAAAGAGCATAAGAGGGCCAAGAGTTAAAGCAGCCCAGTAGTAGATAAACTTGTTAAAAAAAGGTCTCTGTTTTTTAATTTTCCAAATCTTATTCAACGCTTGCTCAATAGTTCTTAAAATAGCTGTTGCCGAAAATATTAACACAACAGCACCAATTCCACCTATTCGCTTTGAATTATCAAGAAGACCTGATATTGCATTTAAAAGGGGGGTTATATTCAATCGTTGAAGATTGTATTCTGCAAGAAAACGTGTGATTTGATCGAAAATCTCGTCTTTTTGGGCTTCGACACCTTTGTACATAAACATCGAAACAACAGTCATAATAACCATAAGTGTTGGGATCAATGAGACGAGGGTTGTGTAGGTTATGGCTGTTGCCTTTGTCATGCAATCATCGTCAATAAACTTGCGAAAAGAGGCAATAAAAACTTTGATGATACTGATAATTGCGCGGCTAATACGGCCATACGTAATATCAGTTATGTATTCTTCATCAGTAATGTTCTTTAGAAATTTCAGTATCAAATCAACTGATTTCTTCAAAATGTTCTTTTTCGATTTTTTTATAGATTTTTTAGATATATCTTTATTTTTCAATTTTTTAGAAGAGGTTCTCTTTTTTGAGATTTTTTTAATCGCCATTTTCTTCTCCGATAACACGACTATTTATATTTGGTTGCACTACTTCTGTCATTTATTTCAATCGCATGTAAAATTTTATCTCGATCGCTATAATATTCGTCTGTGTCATAGACCCATCCACCACAAACAGATCTGGAATTAAAAAGCGATATTTGATGATTGTCTTCATTGTAGTCGGCCTGGGCATCTTTGATATGTATAATGTCGAAATTGCGATCAGATGCGTCTCTTGCTGTCGTCTCTACACATTGGCTAGTTGCTAATCCGGTAAACACAAGAGTTGTAATATCGTCTTTGCGAAGTGTATCTTCAATATCTGTAAGGGTAAAGGGTGAAAAAGTTGTTTTGCATATGATTCTGTCATTTTTATGAGGCTTAAGTTGATCGATTATTTCAGCATCTTTTTGATCGCAAAGGGGATAAAGATCCTTATAACCGTTTTTGCAGGCGTTATCATGTTCTTTTTTGAAAAATCTATGCAGGTCACTACGGTCATTTTTACATCCACATAATCTTAAAAAATATACAGGATGGTTGGTGTTTCTAAAATATTCAATAAGCTTCTGTATATTTGGTATTACTGTTTTCCTGGCTCGATCTTTAATATAGTCCATCGATCCTGGATAAAGGTGCTCATAATAGCTGAAAAAAGAGGCACTTTCCTCAAGATAGTATTTTTGCATGTCAACTATGATCAGAGCTGTTTTCATATTTATCCTATATTAAATCCAGTTATATTGTACTATACGTTAAGTGTGTTACCAGTATATTAATAAGAAAAAATGGCAAATTGACAATAATATTAACTAAATGTTGTTATCGTCTGGTCCATTATAAATTTTCGAAGTTCCATCAATGTATATTGTGAACGAAAATTATTTCAAATGTCTTGTTACATATTAAGCATATACTTTTCAAGGTATTCTTTAAGATCATCTATATTCTGTTTTAACATGACTTTAAATTCGTCTGGAATATCCTGATCCATAACAACCTGATAATAGTTTAAAGCATCTTTTACTCTACGTCTTTTAATATATTCGTTTGCTTTTTCAAGAAGATCCTTGTATTTGTAAAATGTTGTAGCTATAACATTGCTCTCTTTTGACAAAGATGAGATCTCGGGTAATTTGTCAAAACGGTAACTCACATGCAGTATAGGCAGCTCTTTTTTTACCCTCGGTTTATTACGTTCCGTGAACTGATTGTAAAATTCTTCATCCTTGGTATCGATAGCAGATGGTTTCGCGAAAAGTTTTGAAAGGTCAAAATCTTCCGAAATATCTTTTGAATCATCAGTTCCCCTTATTTCATAATCCTTTTCCTTGTTTTTGGCACTTTCGGCAAGAATTTTGTCCAGTATTTCATCTTCAGAAGGCTCTTCATAAGTAGGGCCATTAATGTATTCTTCAAGAGTCTGAAAATCATCTTTTTTGTTCTCTTCCTTCTCCTCTGCTGATATTTGAAAATTTGTATCCTGTGTTGTAACAGGCCCATTCTGTTTTGATTGATCAGCGTTATCACTCTTTTTTGAAATATCAATTGATGAGTCTGGCGGTAAAGATGTAGAAGCAGCAGGTTGTGCCTGTGACGAAGGGGGCATGGCCTGAGTTTGTGAAGACACAGACGCAAGTTGTCCTTTAAGATCACTGATTTGAGAAGTAAGTTCGTCAATCTTTGAATGAGTAATTCCTTCCAGACCGGAGGATAACTGATTTTTTACAAGTTTTTCAATCTTTTCTTCTATATCTTTTGAAAGTTTTGCACTTTGAGATAGACTTTCTATTTCACTTACAATTCTTTGCATCTGTTCATGGTCAAGAGATTTTGAAAGATTTTGATTTTCAAAATTCTGAATGCGTTCCTTTAACTCATGTAATGCTTTTGCTTGATCTGAGCCGTTTTTGAGCTCTTCCATCTGTTTTTGCATAATCTCAAGTTGAGATCGAAGTAAATTGTTTTCTTCCTGCTTCTCCTTGGAAATTTCAGAGAGTTTTTCATTTTCAAGAAAAGATACTTTTTTTCTTAGTTCCTCCAACTCTTTTTGATGAAGAGAATTTGAGGATGAGTCCAGATTTCTAACAGTTAGGTCGTTTGATATGCTTTCGACCTTGAGCTTAAGTGCCTCTATTTCTCCTGTGTCGGGCATTTCAGTAATTTTAACTTTCTGTTCTTTGGGCTCCGGAGTATCGGTAATCTTAATACTATGTTCGGGTAGTTCAGGAAGTCCGGTAACATCAATTTTATGGATTTTTTCAATTGATTGGGAGGAAACTTTTTGTGACGATTGTGCAGCCTGTTTTTGCTTAAGCTCTTCTATCTCGCTTTTAAGTTTTTCTATTTCATTATTCTGCTTGGAGCTGTCAGCTGTCGTTTGAGGTTTAATAAGACTTTCCCTGACAGATTTCAATTCTTCTATTTCATGGCGAATTTTATCTTCGCGTATACGATGTGATTCCTCTTTCAGATCGTAAAGAGAGCGCAACTCATATTTCAATTGTTGAAGCTCATCTTTGTATTGCATAATTTCGTCAATTTTTTCAGAACTTTGCTGTAAGGCAGGATTAAGTTTGGTTATCTGATCGTTAATTGAATTAACAATGGAATCCATATTAAAATCTGTGCTTAATGATGTGGGAGATATATCAATTTTTACATTCTGAGGTGAGTAATCTTTTCCGCCAAGAGATAGTTTTATTTCGTTGGAATCGGAGTCTGCCTCCTTGAATCTTCGCTCCTTTTCGCGTGTTGCCGAAATCTGCTGATAGTTATTTAAATAATCTATATTTTCATTAATTTTTTTTCTGATATCGGGCGCACTTATGCGTTGTATAAGCCCTTCGTACAGATCAATGGCAGATGCGAAATCACCGTGTTGAGTATGATAGTCGGCGTTATCAAGAGTACCGGAATATATGGAGAATGGACTTTCCTGTGAAATTATATCTGACGAATTAAAAGGCAGTTCAAAGTCGGATCCTATTTTTGTTATTTCGTCCGGCGAGGTAGATCGGGGAGTAGGTACTGGTAAATCATCAGGAAATTCATCGGACATGGAATCTTTATAATCAATTTTATCAAGAAGTGAGCTATCCTTGGAGGATTCAGAAATAGTTTTCGAAGATGATGGTTTGCCGAAAAGTATCCAAATAGGAATTAGAAAAATTGCGAGTAATAGTATAATCAGTAATATATTCATAAACCGTTATAATCCTGAAATAAATAATTGAAACTTTTAATAAAAAATAGGTTTCGTTTTGAGTTTAGGCAGTAATTAAAATTGACCCTGAAATAAATACTTTAGTCAGCAATAAACAGTATTGCTGATTGTTTTTTCACACGATACATATTATCCGTTAGCACTGAAATATTGCCATCCGGAAAAAATGTGTGTTCTTTATCGGCAGTATCTGTTACGAGTCTCCATTGCCGACCCGATGGGGATACGGGCAGTTCGATGCGGTAATTAAAAAGCGAAGCATTGCATACAAAATAGATATCCGAATCCCTTTTCTTATTTTCGGAAACGGCGGCCTCACCATTGAGCATGCAGCCGATTATTTTGCAATTATCAGACCAATCCGGCGAAAAAGGGCGTGTTCCGTGCCAGCTGAATTCGGAATTTCCGTCTTGTGGATTTTCAATGCTTGCGAAGTGGCGTTTTCTCAAAACAGGATGATTTTTTCTGAAAGTTATCATGCTTTTTACAAATTCAAATATTGCACGGTTATTATCTATCAAATTCCAATCTATCCAGGATATTTCATTGTCCTGGCAGTAGGCGTTGTTATTGCCCTTCTGTGTTCGTCTAAACTCATCGCCGGCGGTGATCATGGGAACACCTTGTGAGATAAGTAATGTAAAAATAAAATTTTTAATCTGTTTTATTCTTATAGATTCGATGAACGGTGTAACTTCGTTACCCTCAATTCCATAATTGTAGGAAAGGTTATGATTGTCACCATCGTTATTGTTTTCACCATTGTTTCTGTTATGTTTATGAGTATAAGAGACAAGATCATTCAGAGTAAAACCGTCATGGCTGGTAATAAAATTGATACTATGAAGCGGAGACCGATTATTGTGGCTGTAAAGATCAGAGCTGCCGCTAATTCGCGTTGCAAATGCGCCTACGCTTTTATCATCACCCCGCCAAAATCGTCTAATATCATCACGAAATCTACCGTTCCACTCGGCCCACCGACCAGGAAATTTACCAACCTGATACGCACCGGCCGCGTCCCAGGCTTCGGCGATTATTTTTGTGTTACGCAGAATGGGATCAGATTCTATTCTTTCAATTAGCGGAGGATTACTTAAAATAGTACCATCCTGTGCCCGCCCTAAAATTGATGCAAGGTCAAAACGGAAACCGTCTACATGCATCTCGATAACCCAGTAACGTAAGCAGTCCAGAATAAAATCCCTGACAAGAGGATGATTGCAGTTAAAGGTGTTGCCGCAACCTGAAAAATTTTTGTACAAAGCTTTATTCTCTTCAAGAATATAGTACACGGTATTATCAATTCCTCTAAAAGAGAGTGTGGGGCCTCGATGGTCTCCTTCGGCTGTGTGATTAAAAACTACATCAAGAATAATCTCTATTCCGGCATTGTGAAAATCCCTTATCATTTCTTTGAATTCGTAAATCTGAGATCCGTTATTGGTCGAGGAGGAGTAGTGGGAACAAGGAGCAAAAAAAGAGATTGTACTGTAACCCCAGTAGTTTTTTAATTTTTCGCCAGTCTCAGGATTAACCCTGAAGTTTTCATTCATATCAAACTCGTGAACGGGTAAAAGTTCTACCGCTGTTACTCCGAGTTCTTTAAGGTATGGAATTTTTTGAGTTAAAGCTTTATATGTTCCGCCGCAGTCGGAACCCGATGAAGGGTGAAAGGTAAACCCTTTAACATGAGTTTCATAAATTATCATTTCGTGCATGGGTCTGTTTAAAGGACGGTCAAACCAGTCAAAGTCATGATTTATTACTATGCACTTTGGTACTACGGGGCCACTGTCTTTTGTAGAAAAAATATCGGTATCGTGAGTATAGTCATATCCCCGCGCATCATCAATATTCCAAACAGAGTTTCCGGTAATTGCTCGAGCGTATGGATCAAGCAAAAGTTTGTTTCGGTTAAATCGGTGACCTTTTTCAGGAAAATATGGACCATCTATTCTGTATCCATAAAGTTGTCCCTCTTTGACGCCTTCGATCCAGATATGCCAGATATCACCTGTTTTATTATGCAGCGGATCAAGCCAGTATTCTTCAAATTGCGAATCAGTTTCAGTTCCATCGTATAAAACAAGGGTCACAGAAAGAGCGTTGCTTGAAAAAATAGAAAATTGAGTGCCTTTAGCGTCAAGAGTTGCTCCGTAGGGAAGTGGGTAACCGGGCAGGGTCACGCGACTGTTATCAGTAATCACAATGAATTATCTCCGTCAGGATAAGTAATCAACCTGATAATGAATACAACAGGCTTATATTTCAACAATAATTTGGCTTTGTCAGGTTTTAAAAAGTAACATCATGGTATTTTATATTACAATTATGAGTTGACGTTAAATAAAGTTCAAAAAATAGTTATCACGGTAACAAATTTTCTTGTTTGATGGTATCAGGAGTGTATCGATTTGTACAGAATAAAAAATATCTTTCTTTTGGTTTTAATCTTTTCAATCTATAATTGCAGCAGAAATGGCAGTGAAAATGAGCCTAATAATAGTTTTGATACTTCAACTCCGGTAACAATTGGTAAAAAAATTGCAGGTAGTATAGAAAGTGCCGAAGATATAGATTTTTTCAAACTGGATGTTGACAGAGAAACAAGAATATCGATATCTCTCTCGCAGCTTAAAGGTATAAATCATTCGATAACAATTTTCAGGGATTTAAACGGCAAACAGACCGCTGTAAAAAGAGTTGATGATTCTCGTAAATCGTCTCCTGAAAAAATGCCTTGTCTTGGTTTAATACCAGGTACATATTATATTGTTGTGTCTCATGGAGAAAGGGACGAGAAAAAGGGAAGTGATCAAAAATACTACTTGTTAATAGATGAACTTGTTCAAGATGAAAATTTCGAATTTGAACCAAATGATACACAGAGACTTGCAACGCCTGTAACAAGTGGTAACTCAATATCCGGTTTCCATTCACCAAGTTTTAATAAACTTAATAAATCATCCGAGAATCAGTATCGTGAATATGATTATTTCAGTTTTAAGGTCAGCTCCCAAGAAGCAGGGCGTTACCTGGCTGATATTTCTGTTTCGGGTGTTCCCGGCGTAGATGTTGTCTTGGCAATGTATAATCCTTCAGGTCAAAAGATTAACAGCTCTGATGTCGGGATAATTGGAACAGCAGAGAGCATAATCGGACAAGGATTATCAGATGCCGGTAATTACATTATCGAGATATGCGCAAAAGATTTTGCGTCAAACAATGATACACCTTATACTTTGAACGTGAACGTATCGGAGTTTGACTCTTCATTCGAAATGGAGTTAAATAATAGTGTTGAAAGTGCCAATGTCTTGAGGGGATCAATGATTAAAGGACGCATATTTCCGGAAGGAGACGAGGATTACTTTGTTTATATTCCTTCAAAACCCGGATTTGTTGATATTACTCTTGTACCCACTCCTGAAATTAACGGTCGTATGGCTCTCTATAATGCTGAAGGTGATATAATATTTGAAATTGACAACCATGAAGCGGGTATGACTGAAAATTTCCCGGCATTCTTTACCGGAGAGAAGTTATATATAAGGGTAACCGCGTTTTCCGGCGAGGTCGATTCAGAAAAATATTACTCACTTTATGTCAAAGAGAGTGCTCAACAGGAGTCAGTAGAGCTGGAGCCTAATGATGAAAAAGATCGTGCGACTTTTATAGAAAAAGAGATTATGTATGGTTACTCTTCATACAGGGGCGATCGTGACTTTTATCTGATTGAAACCAAGTTGCGAGCCGAAAAGATAATAAGGATTACAGGTGTAGAACAGGCTCATTTTGAAATATCTGTTACTGATAATCTTGGATATGTAATAAACAGTTATGAACTGAAAGACGGTAATGTTCTTGAAATTACAGAACTTGTCGATAAGCGTGCGTATCTCATTATTGACGCAAAAGAGGCTGTGTTTGACAGGCCTTATATTATTGAAATGGTAAATTAGTGATTATTAATATTAATATGAAATCAGGGGTTAAAATGAAAAAAATAGTATTGGTTTTGGCAGTTTTAACAGTTATGTCTTGTAAAAGCGCTCCCGTTAAAGAACCGGCTGTTGTACAAGAAGATACTGTTGTTGCAGGCACAGGACTGGTAGAAATTGTGGTGCGAGATACGGGAATTATGGATCCTGAGAATGATCGTCGTTCATATTACCGTATTTTTATTGATAAAATAGAAGTGGGTAGAACCGAAATTGGTCTGGAATCTCAAATAAAAAAATTTGCAACCACAACCGAACCAAACAGTCATCTATTACGTATCGAAAAGTATGTTTTGGATGAGAAGAATGATCGTTATGTTAAAGTTAACAATATAGATCAGCCCAGACCCAATTTTTTCTATTTTGATAATACGGATAAAAGAAATCTGAAAATAGAAATAATACATACTGTAGATACGCATCATGCGGAATACAGGTTGAATAAACGGTGAAAACAGAAAGAAAAATTAAACGTTCTCAAACATCCAGGGAAGAAATTTTTAACTTTTTAACACATGGAACTGCAGCCCTGCTAAGTATAGCCGGGCTTGTTTTTTTGGTAGTCGGTGCCGCAATAGGAGGTGATCCATGGCGTATAGTTTCGATGTCAATTTATGGAGCATCACTTGTAATGCTTTATTGCGCATCGACTTTTTATCATTTTGCCAAAGACTCACAGAAGAAGAGTTATCTGAAAATATTTGATCATACATCTATCTATTTTTTGATAGCGGGTTCCTACACTCCTTATGTTCTTGTAACAATAAACGGTACTATTGGATGGGTTATCTTCGGTATAGTATGGGGGATTACCATTATTGGAATTGTCTTTAAATTTAAGTATGTTGGACAATTTAAAAAGCTTTCTCTTGCATTGTATCTTGGTATGGGATGGGTGATAATTTTTGCAATAAGGGATATAGTTGAAGCTCTGCCCTCTGGTGGATTATTGCTGCTGGTTTTGGGAGGAGTCGCTTACAGTGTCGGTACCATCTTTTATGCCAAAGACAGTAAGCCTTATTTTCATGCTATCTGGCATCTCTTTGTAATGACGGGGAGTATATTCCATTACATGAGTATCTCCATGTATGTTCTACCAAAATAAATTCTGTTAATCTAATAGAAATCCGGTTTCGAATGAATCGGTTGATCGTCTAACCGTGGCTTATTTAAGTCGCGGTTTTTTGTATTTATATTATTGACCAAATTTAGAGTTTATAGAAAGTGACTTTAAAAAGTTTGACATTCTAATTATTCTATAGATAATCTCTAATAATTAACTTGTCAACAAGGAACTTGCGAAAAATTCCTTTGAGAATAGGCACTTAAGCGATGTTACCCTCTGGAAAATGGTAATTTTTCGAAGAACCCTATTGTTAGAAGATGACTTTAAGTTCCCTATTATCAAACATTAAGGAGATAATATATGAGTATGCTTCAGAACTTCAAGCAAAGAGCCAAGTCTCTAAATAAAACAATTGTGCTTCCGGAAGGAACGGACGGTCGGACCATTAAGGCGGCAGCCCTTATTACTGAAGAAAAAATTGCAAAGGTAATTGTGCTGGGTGACCCAAAAGAAATTGCTGAACTCGCGTCCGAACAGGGGGTAACAACAGACAATTTTCAAATAGTTGACCCAAAAAACTATGATCGGCGAAATGAACTTGTTGAAAAGCTTGTAGAACTCAGAAAATCCAAGGGAGTAGATATTGAAAAGGCCGAACAGCTACTTAATGATCCTCTATATTTCGGTGTTATGATGGTGAAATGCGATATCGCGGATGGTATGGTTGCCGGAGCAATTAATGCAACCGCTAATGTTCTAAGGCCTTCATTGCAGATTCTAAAAACAGCACCTGGTACAAAACTTGTATCAGCATTTTTTGTAATGATAGTACCTGATTGTGATTATGGAGCAGATGGCGGATTTATATATGCTGATTCCGGCATGGTTCAAAATCCAAGCTCTGAAGAGTTGGCGCATATTGCCATAAACGCCGCCAAGTCGTTCAAACTATTGTTCCAGAAAGAGCCTGTTGTCGGTATGCTGTCACATTCGACAAAGGGATCTGCGGCTCATCCCGATGTCGACAAGGTTGCAGAGGCTACCCGTATCGCAAAAGAGCTTGCCCCTGAGCTGGCTTTGGATGGCGAATTTCAGCTTGATACAGCAATTGTACCTTCTGTTGGTAAAGCAAAGGCGCCTGAGAGCAGTGTTGCAGGTAAATGTAATGTACTGGTTTTCCCTGATCTGGATGCCGGTAATATCGGCTATAAGTTGACGCAACGCCTGGCAAAAGCTGAAGCATATGGACCTGTAACCCAGGGAATTGCAAAACCTGTTAACGACCTTTCCCGTGGCTGTACGGCCGAGGATATCGTCGGTGTTGCAGCAATCACTGCAATTCAGGCTGACGCTTCAAAATAATAATATAATTTGATTATACATATTGATATAAATACCCGCTTACACGGGTATTTATATATTATTGCTTTCGATAATATCGTTAAGGGAAATGCTTTTTTCCCTGTAACGTGACGAACTTTTCTCTTTTTTATGGTGTATCGCTTTTTGAGGGCAGTTATGCAGACAGGCGAAACATGATTCGCATTTTTGATTGAAATTAATACTGCCTGTCACCGAAATGTTGTCAACGGGGCACACAAGAGCACATGTACCGCAAAGGTTACATTTATCATCGATATATAGATTATTGTCGCATTTATCAAGCATTCGTTTGTATATTATCTGGGCAATTGCATGAGAGAATTTTGCAGTAAAGCCAAAAGAGGGAATACGGTTAACTGAGGCTCTTATATCGTGAACCGCCGCTGGCAGTATTGATTCAATATTCTTTTTTGATTGAGTGTATATTTCTTTATTAATGTCAAACATGGGAACGTAGTTGTTAATGGTTGTTATTTCAACAGCGTAATTAAGAGAGATTCCTTTTTTCTTAAGTTCATTTTGTAACTGTAAAGAAGTTGCTCCGCTTGTCGAACCGCATGTTATAATTGTAAAAAAGTAAGAGCTGTTAAAATCTGATCTACGGATGAATTTTAAAACTGGCCTTGGAATTCCGTAAAAATATGACGGGAAAATAAAGCCGATTTTGTCGTCAGTGTAGCTACCAGGACTTTTTCGAAGCTCGCTCGATATGGATACGCAATCTGATGTTATGAATGCTTTTGAAACCTTTAAACTGTTTCCGGAAGCCGTAAAGAAAAAAATGGTCATAGATAAACTCTCAATAGCATATATTTGATCGGTAGAAACCCTATAAAGTCGTTTGATTATGCGTCAATTAATATTTGGTAATATTCTTTTTTTTATTGTCACATAATGGTTGTAATCTGTTGTTTTTTATTAAAACTTGCCTGGCTTATTGACTATTCCTGCTTGACGGTAGAGCTCTTTTTAATAGGTATCTTATATGAAAAATTTTGGCAGTTCGTTTATCAAAAATTTTACAATTTCCGAAGCAGAGAAACTCTTTAGAGATTTGGATGAAAAACCATATAGGGCAACGCAGCTATTCGCATGGTTATATGGTAAAAATTGTGATTCATTCGATGACATGAGTAATTTTTCCAAGGATTTACGTAACTATTTAAATCAGAATTTTATTTTAAACCCGCTTGTGTGTGAACAAAAGCTTGTTTCAGAAATGGACGGTACCGAAAAGTATCTTTTTAAAACAGTAGATGATCACTATATAGAATCCGTTCTAATAAAAAATGAAGAGTCAGATTCAGGACGCTTAACTATATGTATATCTTCCCAAATTGGATGTCAAATGGGATGTACTTTTTGCAGTACTGCGAAGATTCCGTTTATACGAAATCTAGAAGCTGCAGAAATTATTGATCAAATATGTCAAGTTCGAAGAATATCAGGATTGAATAATAATAACATTGTCTTTATGGGGATGGGTGAACCATTTATGAATTATGATAATGTTATTAAAGCCGCCAATATCATGAACTACAGTTTCGGATTGCATATTTCAGTAAGAAAAATCACGATATCCACTTGCGGTATATTACCACGAATTAATCAGTTCATTGACGAAGGTCATCTGTTTAACCTGGCAGTTTCCCTTAATGATACCGATACCAATAAAAGATCTGAGACAATGCCGGTTAATAAAAAGTGGCCGATAGAAGATGTTGCTGCTCTGTTTAATAAAAAAATGCCAAAGGCTCATAACAGATTAACTCTTGAATACGTGATGCGAAAAGATAATATTTCCAGAGATGATGCTGTAAGATTGAAAAAGATGTTCAAGTATTCACGGATAAAGCTGAACCTGATACCCCTTAACGGTGAAGGTACTCCTTCAGAGAATGATATTTCCTCATTTATAAAAGAGCTTGAAATATTAAACATACCGATTACAGTTCGCAAGAGCCTTGGTCGTGATATCAACGGTGCTTGCGGACAACTTTCCGGTCAAAAATACAGATAATAAAGGATTATTATGGATTTACTTAAAAGAATATATGGATGGATAATTTCACACAAACTGATAGTTTTTGTAATTACTCCGGGAGCCTTTTCGTTACTGATTCTGTTTTATGTATTTATCATATACCTTAGCTGGCTTTCTGACAGAGAGGCTGCTTTGGACAAGCTGGCTCGTTATAAACGTCTTATTGACCGGACGGAAGAGATGAGTGAGGGAATGATCTATGCTGCCGGTGATTATGGATTGGAAGAAAAAGTAGTTGATTTGCCAACTAGCATTGTTGATAGGAAAGGTGAAATTATAGGTCAGTTTTTCAGTCAGAAAAGGGAAATCGTTCCTTATGACCATATTCCCGATCCATTAATCAAATCTGTAATAGCCTCTGAAGATCGTGATTTTTACGATCATAATGGAGTTAATCCCAAGGGGATATTGCGGGCTTTTCTGATTAATATTAAAAATTTCAGAGTGGTGCAGGGGGGGAGCACCATTACCCAACAGTTAGGGAAGGTTCTGTTTACAGATATGGAACGTAACCTTAAACGTAAAATTTATGAAGTATTTTGTGCTCAAGAAATAGAGAAGTATTATGACAAACAGGATATACTTTCCATGTATCTCAACCTGATCTATTTTGGTAACGGTGCCTATGGTGTTGAAGCAGCATCCAAAATGTTTTTCGGTAACTCGGTTTCAACATTGAATGAGACCGAGTGTGCGATGATTGTAGCAACAATATCAAGCCCGCGCTCATACTCACCCCTATCGAATTTACCTAATTCAATAAAAAAAACAAGACGTATTTTGCAGTCAATGATTGATGCCGGTTTTATGACAGAGAAGAGGGCAGAGATACAATATAAAAAGTTTTTACGGAAATGGGATGTTGTATTTGATGAAAACGATGTACCCGTATCTTCATTGGTAGGAAGTTTTGTTTTTAGCTCGTACCGAATTAATCGTGCACCGTTTCTTGTAGAGCAGATCAGACGATTGCTAGTAGAAAAATTCGGTGAAGATGTTTTAAAAAAAGGTGGGTTAACAGTTCATACTACTGTTGATGCAGAGTATCAGGATTATGCATTAAATGCGCTTAGAAGTGGAGTTGAAAGACAGAGAGAATATCATAGATCTTTAGCCGCTAAACTTGGTAAAAAAAAGTCGGGTTTGCAACATTCCGAGAATGCGAAAAACATACAGGGAGCGCTCGTTGCCATGGATCCGCTTTCAGGCGAAATTCTGGCTTATGTAGGTGGACATGAATTTACCTCAGGTAATCAGCTGGATCATGTCTCACAGATACGCAGACAACCAGGTTCTTCTATCAAACCCCTGCTTTACTGTTCAGCAATAGAAAATCGTGATATTACACCTTCTACAATTTTTATTGATGAAGCTACAACCTTTGAAGGTGGTTATTCGCCAAAAAACTATGGGGGTAAATATTACGGACCTATTATTGTTTTAGAGGCGTTAAAAAGATCGGTAAACATTATTGCCGTTAAAATACTGGAAAAAACGGGTTATGATACAGTTTTTGGTTATATAAAAAAAGCACTTCATATGGATCAGAGTGAATTTAATAACCGTTTTCAAAAAACACTCTCATTTGCTCTGGGAACATACGAACTATCACCTTTAGAAAACGCGGTACTGCATTCTACCATTGTTAACGGTGGACAGTTTGTTAAACCATATACGATAAAAACAATAACTGATTACAGTGGGCGCGTTATATGGAATAACGAAGAGGAAATTGTGAGATTTACTAAAGAAAAACGAAAGGAATATGGAAACATTATTGACCCGATTGCTGCCGCAATTACCGTTTCGCTTGCTAAAAATGTCTTTAAACCTGGTGGTACGGCAGCGGGTACAGCGGCAAGATACAAAATAGATTTTCCGGCTGGAGGTAAAACAGGTACTTCGACAAATTATAATGATGCCTGGTTTGTCGGTTATACGACAAAATTTGTTACCGCAGTCTGGATTGGAAATTCAAAAGGAGCTATTACTCTGGGTGCTGGAAGAAGCGGCGGTTCACTTGCCGCGCCTGTATGGGGAGAATTTGTTTCAAAAACATTTGCTTTTGATAAACCCGATGACTTCCCAATGCCGCAAGAGGGTGTTTCTTTTCAAACAATTGATCTGAAAACCGGAAAAGTTCCCAGAGTCGTAACTGATCCTTCAACTGTTTCAATGGATCAAATTTTTTACGAGGGAACAGAACCTGGCGTATATGTAGATGAGTTTACAATGCCTGGTGATGAAGATACCTCTGAAGAATCAGATATCGCAGACGGGGAGGAATAGTTATGGGTATTCGCTCTTTAACAGTTTGTATTGTGATTTTGATAATAATTAATACCGGTTTTAAATGGCCGCAAACCGAGTTTAGAATTACCTCAACTTTCGGAGAGTCTCGCACTGATCATTTTCATGATGGTGTCGACATTATATCATCATCACGTTCTTTTTATCCTGTGGCAGACGGCATTGTGCTCTATGTGTGGAACAGGGCTTTTTATCCTTTTGAAAATTATACAGGAAGTGGTAACTACGCTATAATAGATCATGGTGAGCATGCGTCAGCGTACCTTCATCTTGAAGATTCACCTGTTTTAAAACAACGTGTAAGCAGTAATGAACCGTTATGTCTGTATCAGAATACCGGTCGATCCTATGGAAGTCATCTGCATTTCGGAATATATAACCGTGCAAGCTGGAATTCTTATAATTTTTTAAAACTTGTTGATCCGCTTGAAGATAAAATTGCGCCTGTAATTGATCATATTGGATTCTCTATTGATGGAAGCATAATAAGGGTATCTGATAATTCACAGATTCGTCTTACTGCACATCATCCGGTTCTTTTTAATATGTTCGATTCAATACAAAATGGAGACAGACACGGTATATATAAATTAATAGTTTATCTCAATGGAAAGGAAATTCGAAATATTACTTTTGATGAGCTTGTTTATGGCAAAAATGGGTTGACTATTTCGGGGTTGATGTTTCAGGATATATTTGAAGGTAAAGACTACTATAAGGTCAACGGCATTATTTATAATAATGGTGTCAACAAATTTAAGGTTGTAGCCGCTGATTTAGCCGGCAATTCGACTGAAAAAGAATTCACATTGACTATCAGACTCGATTTTTAAGGAAGTAATTAGTGAATAACATGATTCCGATTATAAGAAGGGATAAGAAAATATCTCAGGCACGTCTTGCTAAAATGATCGGCGTATCGCCTTCTTACCTATGCAAAATTGAAAAATCTCTTCAACAGCCTTCAGTGGATTTTGTAAAAAAATGCTCTGAAATACTTGAGGTGCCAGAGAACGAACTTTTTCCCGATAAAATCAACTCTAAAGAATTAATAAAAATAATGTCTCAAAAAAATAATCCTCTTTGGGTCGAACGTCGTAAACTTGGTATGAAGCAGGTAGAACTTGCCAGACTGGTAAAATGTTCACCCTCATATCTAAGCAAGGTAGAAAATAATCAGCTGGTTCCTACAGATTTTTTTCAGTCACAGTGTTCTAAAGTATTAAAGAAAAAAAGATCATATCTTTTCCCTTTTATACAAAAAAAATGATTATAATTGATCCAATTTTTCTGATAATATTTCTTTTTTTATTGCTTTCTGCTTTTTTTTCAGGTTCTGAAACAGCCCTTTTCTCAATTACAAAATCTGAACTATATAATCTAGCTTTTTCTGAAAAGCGTTCCGACAATCTGATTGCCTCGATAATGAAAAAGCCTCGAAAGGCATTAATTACAATATTAATTGGAAACCTGGTCTCAAATATCTTTGTTACTTCTCTTACAACTTCAATTCTTCTGGATAAGTATGGACGGTTCGGACATTTTATTGCAATAGCAATTGTAACACCGGTTGTTATTATTATGTGTGAAATTATTCCTAAAATAATATCTTTGTCAGCAGCAGTTACAATTTCAAAAAAAATAATAAATCCTCTAAATGTTTTTCATAAACTGTTTTTCCCGATCAGAACTGTTTTTTTAATAATTTCTAATATATTAATAAAACTGTTTAAACTTAAGTCAGACACCTCCATGAGTCTCTCAGAACGTGAAATAGATATTGCAATAAAACTGAATGAATCAAGAGGTTTTATTGACAAGGATGAGAGCAAGTTTATAAAAAATGTTCTGCGTTTCTCAAAGAAAACAGCTGAAAACGTCATGATTCCACGTAACAGAGCAATCGGTGTCGAAATGAATTCGACAATTAAAGAGGCTATTTCTGTATTTAAAGAATCCGGAATTATGCGAGCACCTGTTTATAAAAATAATCTTGATAATGTTGTGGGAATTATAGATTCAAGGGATTTAATTCCATACATATATGGTCAAAAAAAAGGAAAAACCATAAAACCTCTTACAAAAAAGGTAAACTTTTATCCTGAATCAAAAGAGCTTGTTGATCTTCTAAATGAGTTTTTGACCAATCGTATTCAGATGGCTGTTCTAATTGATGAGTACGGTGGGACTTCCGGTATTGTTACTCTTTCATCTATTGTCAGTGAGGTAATGGGTGAGAGTTTTAATCTTGATGATTCAAGACAGAGGGGTGAAGTAAAAAAAGTTAGATCGGCAACAGTTGTGGATGCTGGTATGCAGATTGATGATTTCAATGATCAGTTTAATACTGATTTACACAGTACCGAGTCTGAGACCCTGGGAGGTTATGTTCTGGAAAAACTGGGACATTTACCGATGCGAGGTGAATTTATAAATATCAATGGATACAATCTGATTGTCAGAAATATTAAAAGAAACAAAATAATCTCTTTGGAAGTCAAAAAAGAATGCTGACCTTAATTGTATATCAAATCTTTATTCTGGGTCTATTTGCAGCATCAGCATTTTTTTCGGGATCAGAAACCATAATTATATCTGCGAACCGTTATACTCTGGAAGAGATTAAATTACGCGACGGATGGGGAGCTGCCGGAGCACTTTATATATTGGACAATATGGAAAAAGCTCTCTCGATGATTTTAATTGCCAATAATATTGCAAACATTGGAGCCACGGCGTTTATAGCCTATATCGCCACAAGATATTATAAAGCAGGCGAATCAACTCTATTGATTATTACGGTTATACAAACCTTGATTTTTCTTTTATTTTGTGAAATTATACCCAAAATATTTTCACGTTCGAATGCAAATTTTTTAATTCGCCTTTTTTCTGGTCCTCTGGTTATTCTTATTATTATTTTTTCTCCAATAGTTAAAGTAATTATTCTTTTTACCTCTACCCTGAAAAAAGTTTTAAGAATTGGTGAAAGTGTGGATGCGCGAGTACAGGCTCGAAACGAGATCGAGACAATGTTTCAGATGGGAGAGGCTGCCGGCATACTTGAAGAGAACCATAGAATGTATGTCGACGAAATAATGTCGCTACACAAGATTAGAGTAAGCCAGGTTATGACTCCAACAATTGACATTATTTCTGTTGAGGAGAAACAAAGTTTGCGCTCAGTTATAAAATATATCGAAAAAACAAAATATTCACGTATTCCTGTTTATCGGGATCGCGTTGATAATATTACCGGATATATCTATTATAAAGATTTATATAACGATTATTCTGCTGATACACCCGTGTTCAAGGTTATGCGACCCGCCGTATATGTGCCTGGTACGAAATCCATATATTCGCTTTTGAGAGAGATGCGTCAAAATGGCAAACATATGATTTTTGTGGTTAACGAATATGGTGGCGTAGAAGGTCTCACAACACGTGAAGACATTGCCGAAGAAATTGTAGGTGAAATTCAAAATACAGAGCATATCTCCGAAGAGATAGTAGTAAAACAGGTTAACGGTACATATATTGTTAAAGGCAATATAGACATAGACTATTTCTGCAGGCTGTTAAATATAACCATACCGGATAAGGGCTTCGAAACTGTAGCTGGTTTTCTAAACTACAAGCTGGATCGAATTCCTGCTGTTGGAGATCAGTTACTCTACAAAAACCATCTCTTCACTGTGGAGGAAGCTTTACCGACAACAGTTACTCGTGTGCGAGTATCGCCTAGAAGACGATACAAGCGGGATTAAACAAGATTTTGCATTTTTTTACCACCAAGAATATGCACATGCATGTGATAAACTTCCTGCCCGGAATCCGGCCCTGAATTAATTATTGTACGAAACCCTGTTTTATCAATATTTAACTTTTTTGCAATTTCTCTTGCAGCTAAAAAAAGATCCGAATAGATATAAGCTTTGTCTAAACCGGTATCATTAATGTTCTCTGTAGGTTCTTTATGAACGACTAAAACGTGAACTGGTGCTTTCGGATTAATATCTTCGAAAGCGTAAACCTTATCGTTTTCAAATACTTTCTTTGAAGGAATTTCTCCGTTTATAATTCTAACAAACAAGTCGTCCATAATCTCCTCCTTTTTATCTTAGGTGGTAACCGTCTTTATTAACTGATTCAATTACCTTCTTTTGCAATTTGTCAATTTCTTCCGAGGTCAGTGTGTGATCATTTCCGTTAAAAACAATTTTTAATGAAACAGATTTCTTATCCGCGGGTAAGGGATCGCCGGTGTAAACGGATACCACATCTATTGCCTTGATAAAATTTGAATCGCTTTTCTTAGCAGATCGTATGATGTTTATTGCATATTCCTGCTTATCGGCAATTACGGATATTTCGAAATTGACATCAGGATATTTTTGTAATTCTTGAAACACTGTGCTCTTTTTTTGAGATTTATATAATTGATCAAGATCGATATCAAATATGGCTGCTCTTCCCTCGAAATTAAAGTCAGTTTGAACAACAGGGCTAAGTTCAAAAATAAATCCGGCTGGATTACCGTCGATAAACAGTTCGAGTGATCGTACAGGGTGAATATATGTATTAATTTTATCAGGGATTCTGAATTCGAATCTCTTGATTTTAAGTTTACTAACAAGCTTTAGTATTGTATTTTTTATATCGTAAAAGACAATATCTTTAGACTTATTGTATATGGCTCCTGCAATTCTGAAATTCTCTTTTGCGAGATCCTTTGATTGTCTGTCACCTTTTATATATACGCGTCCCATCTCGAAAAGACCGAAACCTTTGTAATTCTTGCTGTTAAGAGCAATATTTTGAATAATTGCTGGCACCATATTGTCTCGAAGTCTGTCATGTTCAATTGATAATGGGTTTTTTAACCTTAGTTGAGTCTCAGTGCTAATCTGGGCTTTTTTACAGATATCCTCTCCTGTAAATGAGTAATTATACACTTCTGTTAAACCACAGTCATAAGCTAATATCTGTTTTACTGTTCTTTCAAATTCTCTGAAAAGGTTTTTGGGTGGCGTGGAACAGGCTACAAGAGGCGCGACTGGTGTGATATTGTCGTATCCAAAAACACGACCTACCTCTTCAACTATATCTGCTGCTATTTCGATATCCTTAGTGGCTCGGTAAGAAGGAACACCAATAGTCAAGTTACCGCTTTTGTTAACAACATCGTATTCTAGAGCGGTAAGAATTTTTATTATTCTTTCATCAGGTATTGGTTCTCCAAGAAGTTTCCGTATATGGTCACAATTGATATCTATACTTAACTCAGGGTTTTTACGGGCATAAGCATCAATAAAAGGAGAATTTGTTTCGGCATCGGGGATAAGTTCTTTGATAAGCTGATAGCTCCGTATTAAGGCAGCCTCGCATATTTCGGCATCAAGAGATTTTTCAAATCTCATAGCGGCATCTGTTCTAAGATTATGCCGATGAGCACTCTTGCGGATATGTACAGCATCAAATGTTGCTGCCTCCAAAATTATCTCTGTTGTGTCCTGATCTATTTCCGAGTTGCCACCGCCCATTACTCCTGCGATAGCTATCGGATTGTTTGAATCGGCTATAACAATATCTTCTGATGAAAGTTTATGATTTCCACCGTCCAGTGTTGTCAGGGTTTCATCATTTTTGGCCATTCTGACGATTATTTTGTCTCCTTTCAGCTTTTTGCGGCTGAAAGCATGCATTGGCTCACCAAGCTCGGCCATAACATAGTTGGTAATATCGACAATATTGTTAATAGGCCTCATACCGATTGAAATTATCCTGGATTTTAACCATTCAGGCGACTCTTCAATACGAATATTTTTTACGACTAGTCCGCAATAACGTTGCGCGGCATTTGGACAATCTATGGAAACTGAAAGAGGATCGTTTCCTTTAAATGTTTTCTTCAAATCGAAATTTACAGGATTGATAAGCTTGCGATTGAAAATTGCTGAAAGTTCCCGTGCAAAACCCAGGTGCCCCCAGAGATCAGGCCGGTGAGTAATAGATTTATTATCAATCTCTATTCTTACATCCATTCTTTCAGGGTAAATTTCACTTAGAGGTTTTCCTATAGGTGTTTTCGGATCAAAAATAATAATGCCGGCAGACTCCTCCGATAGTCCAAGTTCTTTTTCAGAGCAGAGCATGCCGCATGATTCCTGACCGCGTATTTTCGTCTTTTTGATAATAAATTCTTCACCCAAACAGGTGCCTTCAAGGGCAAGAGCAGAAATGTCGCCAGTTTTATGATTAGGTGCACCGCATACTACATTGTAAACAGCATTTCCGGTATCAGCTTTAACTACGGTTAGGTGATCCGAATCGGGATGTTTTTTTACATCAATGAGTTTTGCAGTAACGGTTGTTTTTAGATGCGCGTTAATCTCTTCGAAGCCCTCGGTTTCTGCAGTAGACATGGTCAAATTTGCCGAGATCTCATCAGGGGAGAGTCCCTCAAGGTCGACCATAGTTTTTAATATATTAAGTGACAGCCACATAGTTTGTCCCCTTTACCTAAAATTGTTGTACAAAGCGGATATCGCCGCTCTGAAAATGCCGTATATCATTTATTCCATAACCCATCATAACAAGTCTGTTTAATCCCAGACCAAAAGCAAAACCAGACCACTTGTCAGGATCAATTCCACCCGATTTTAAAACATTCGGGTGAACAAGTCCGCAAGGCAGCAGTTCTACCCATCCTGTCTGTTTGCAAACAGAACATCCGTTACCACCGCATATCAGACAGTTTATATCAAGTTCGAAACCAGGTTCGACAAACGGAAAATATCCGGGTCTCAGTCTGACTTTAACCTCTTTTTTGAAAATTTCCTTTAAAAGTGTTTTCATGAAAAAAATAAGATTGGAAACAGAGATGTCTTTATCTACCATCATGCCTTCGACCTGATAAAAGGTATTTTCGTGTGAGGCATCTGTAGCTTCGTATCTGAAAACACGCCCCGGGCCTATAACACGAAACGGTGGTTCGTTTTTTTCCATGCCGCGAACCTGTATGGCCGAAGTATGGGTTCTAAGAAGGTTATTGTCTTCTGTCCAGAAGGTGTCCTGCATATCACGAGCCGGATGATGTTTCGGTATGTTGAGAGCTTCAAAGTTATAGTATTCTGTTTCAACTTCAGGACCGTCAAGAACCGCAAAGCCCATCGATGTAAAAATATCTTCAATTTCATGCTGTATTTGTGAAAGAGGATGAAGGTATCCATTATTTGATGTAAATTCGGATTCTTTATCCAGTGTTACATCTATCCACTCTTCAGATAAACGGTTAGTAAGTAAGGCTCGCTCAACATCGTTTTTACGATTGTCGATTGCATCGTTAATTGTCTCTTTAATAACATTTGACAGTTTGCCGACTTCTCCACGTTCCTGGGGCGAAAGGTCTTTCAGAGATCGCAAAATGGATGTAAGTTCACCTTTTCGGCCAACAATATCTATTCGTATCTGTTCCAGTTCATCTATGGATGCACATTTGCTAATGGCGTCGAGAGTGTTGTGTTTAATCAGTTCAAGTTTTTCTTTCATGAGATTGTCCCAACCAGAGTAAAACTAATCGTGGTTTATAAAAATATTGTTAAATTTGCTTGTAAATGAAAAATAAAGCTATCTCTTTCATTTTACGTGTATGTTAAAAGTCAAGAAAATTATTGAACATAGGGATGGCTCAGGTGGCGGAAGCTTTTGTTGACACCTCGATGATAAATTTCTATGTTGTGGAAATGGATAAACGTTTAATTAGATATGAATTAAATCAAGTCGTTGAATATCTGCTTTCTCAAAATGAACCTGTGAATGAGAGCAGGGTGATACGTTCTCTTGCCGAAACGCACGGTTATCCATCATTCGGTGATGTCTCTATCTATACTTTGCATTTCTCACTTTATCATGCACTATTCAAAATCAAATTCTCACCTGAATACAGCGATTACTATGTTCATACTTATACCATGTTTATAAGAATGCTTAAGCTGCCAACCGCTGGATACTGCTGTTCGTATAACGAACAAAATGGAAATTTCTGCAGTAACGGATCTTTATATTATTATTGTCATAAGCATAGTGAAGAGGAAAAATGGCAGGCTGCTCCTGTAAATGCTGTTATGTCCCGCTTCTATCTTGATCCTGAAAATATCCTGTTTCAGGATAGTTGCGATTTGCAAGATCGCATGGACAGGATTCTACTATACGGCATGTGTAAATCCAGGGTTGATTACGCTTTTTATGTTTTTGGTCTTGATTCTAAAGATTATAAATTAATAAAAAAGAGGTATCGTCAGCTCGCTTCCAAATATCATCCCGATAAAGGCGGCAGCATTGACAAAATGAAAGAGATCAATGAATCATACGCGTTGTTAAAAAAAATTTTTTCTTAAAATTTTTTTATACCGGCTTGGAAATGTATAGTCATACAAAACGGAAAAATTTAAAAATTTCTGCAATTTTTAATAAAACTGAATCATAAAAAAAAGCAGATAATTATGTATTGACAAAAAAGAGCACAATCGGGAATAGAGTAGTAATCTGCTCAATTTGAGCTTCTAAAAGAGGAAAATAATGTTTGAAACAAGAAAATATTGTAGCGATATATCATCTTCTGACATCGATTCTGAAGTTACTTTGGCAGGATGGGTCGACAGACGACGTGACCATGGTGGAGTGATTTTTGTTGTTTTGCGTGACGTCAGCGGCCTTCTTCAGGTTGTGACCGACGAATCCACTTCACCCGAGCAACTTGCTGTTGCCGATAAACTTCGAAACGAATTTTGTATAGCGGTTAAGGGTACTGTTCGCAAACGTGATGAAGCAAATATCAACCCGAATATAAAAAACGGAGATATAGAAATTGTTGCAAAAAGCATAGTAATTCTTAACGAGTCTGAAGTTCCACCGTTCATGCTTGACAGCCGTGAGCACATTCATGAAGAAATCAGACTCAAACACCGTTACCTTGATCTTCGTCGGGAGGAGATGCAGAAAACAATGATTGCCCGGCACAAGATTATGCAAGCAACGCGAAGATTTCTTACGGCTAATAACTTCATAGAAATAGAGACACCGACTTTAAATAAATCTACACCGGAAGGGGCACGGGATTTTCTTGTCCCATCACGCCTTCATGAAGGGCATTTTTATGCTCTGCCACAGTCACCTCAGCTTTTCAAACAGATATTAATGGTTTCAGGATTCGACCGGTATTTTAACATTGTTAAATGCTTTCGGGACGAGGATTTACGTAATGACCGTCAACCTGAATTTACTCAAATTGATATGGAATTGTCATTTGTTAACCCAAAAATGATAATGAATATAATTGAAGGATTACTGAAAGATATCGTTTCGGCAGCTGTTGAAAGAAAAATCGAGACTCCTTTCCCGGTGATCAGTTATAAAGAGGCAATGGAGCGCTTTGGAAAGGATGCGCCGGATATGCGGTTTGGTTTCGAACTAGTAGATGTATCCGGTATACTCAAGGATTCAGAGTTTAAAGTATTCGCGAATAATATTAAAAACAGCGGTATCATAAAAGCTCTTCCAATTGATATGGGAGATAAAATTTCCCGAAAGATGATTGATGATTACACTGAATGGGTTAAGATTTTCCGAGCCGGTGGATTACCAAACTTCAGATATAACAATGGCGCATTTGAAGGTGGTATCGCTAAATTTCTTTCTGATAGTGAAAAAGAAGCCTTGAAGAAAGAACTTAATCTTGATGGCAATACGGTGGTATTCTTCGGTTGCGATAAGAAAAAAATTGTAAATGATGCTCTGGGAAATCTTCGTCTGAAAATAGCAAAAGAGCTCGATATAATTGATCAATCACTTCTCTCCTTTGTCTGGGTTGTGGATTTTCCATTGTTTGAATATGATGAAGAAGATAAGCGATTTTACGCGGTTCATCATCCATTTACGGCTCCGGTCGCGTCTGACCTTGCCAAGCTGGATAATCTTAAACCAGAGGATGTAGAAGAAATAACTTCTGATGCTTACGATATTGTTCTTAACGGAAGTGAAATTGGTGGAGGATCTATAAGGATCAACAATATAGATCTTCAGAAAAAAATATTCACCCTTTTGGGAATATCTGAAGAGGAAGCCCGTGAAAAATTCTCGTTTCTGCTGGAAGCACTAAAATATGGTGCTCCGCCTCACGGAGGTCTAGCATTAGGGCTTGACCGTATTGTAATGCTTTTACTTAATCGCGAATCTATTCGTGATGTTATCGCATTCCCTAAAACACAGAAAGGCCAGTGCATGATGAGTGAGGCTCCTTCTCCGGTTGATAAAAAGCAGTTACGTGAACTTTCACTTAAGATTATCGAATAATGTCTGATTTTGTCTTTGAAACAGATAACCGTGCGTTATATCAAAAAATATGCGGTTTTAAGGATCAGAATCTTGTTTCAATAGGTAATGCTTTAATGACTAGGTTAACCCCCCGGGGAAATTCAATTATTATCTCGGGGTCTAAGGAACATTGCATTATTGCCGAAAAAATGCTTCATGTAATGTCAGACTACCTTGAGGACAAACCTGAAAACTACGAATTTGACAGATATGATCTGAAATATCTTGTAACTCTCGCAAAAAGCGGTGAAAAAATTAATTTTGCCGCGATTAACCGGCTAAAAATTTATATACCTGAATCAAAAAAAAGTGTTTACCCCAAGTCTCTTAATCAGATACACTATCTCAGTGAAATAGACAAAAAAGCCGTAACCTTTGCAAT
This sequence comes from Spirochaetota bacterium, assembly GCA_016934935.1. GTDB lineage: Bacteria > Spirochaetota > UBA4802 > UBA4802 > JAFGJZ01 > JAFGRW01. The sequence continues at coordinate 126,098 of JAFGRW010000106.1, forward strand.
TGGGCCTGCTGGAACCGGAAAAACATATCTTGCGGTTGCCGCGGCATTAAAAGAGTATTATAATGGCAATATAAGGCGTATTGTTTTGACAAGACCGGCAGTTGAGGCAGGTGAAAGCCTGGGGTTTCTTCCCGGAGATCTTGTTCAGAAGATAAACCCTTATCTTAGGCCGCTATATGATGCACTTTTTGACCTTGTTTCGTTCGAAAAAATCGAAGTAATGATCGAAAAAAACATTATTGAGATTGCTCCCCTGGCGTATATGCGGGGGCGAACCCTTAATGACGCTTTTATAATACTTGATGAAGCTCAAAATACTACAGCTTCACAAATGAAAATGTTTTTGACCAGACTTGGAAACAATTCTAAAATGGTAATCTCTGGTGATATTACCCAGATTGATATAGAAAAACCCAAGCGTTCCGGACTTCTGCTTGTAAGAAAAATACTACGGAAGGTAAATGATGTCAGCTTCGTAGAGTTCAACTCAGAGGATATCTGCCGGCATCCTGTTGTCGAACAGATAATCAATGCATATGACGAATTTTCCGGAGAACATTAAAATCTGATAATGAAATCATTATTGACACGTTCTTTTATACAGTTCTTCTATACTTTCAAAGACAGAAATATGCGCTTATCTCTTCTATTTGTAGTTTTTCTTATCGCAATTACCACGATTTATCTTTCTATAAGTAAATTCGGCATTACCTATGAGTATCAAATAGGCGATATCGCTACAGAAAATATTCGTGTACCTTGGGATATCACATATCTTCAAAAGCAGGAGACTGAAACCGAGATAGAAAGGGTTATGGCTGCGGTTCCGCTGGTTTTTGATATGAACCGCAGTATTCTGCTGGATCGCATACAGCATATTAATTCTATTTTTTCACAGATCGATGCTGTTGTTAACAGTGCGGACGGAAAAGCTATCAATGAAGACAGTGTTAAACTCGCTATTGTAAGAGACGGAATATCAACTCCGGACAAGTATCCTGATAATGTGCTTCTCGCTTTTATACGATTCAAAGATATAGAATCGTTGCGTATTACCTCGATTAGAATCATAAATGATATTTATGAACGTGGTATACTCGAAGAGGAGTACAGCAACCCTCTTAAAATTAATAATCGAAACACAGTAGTACGCACTATTGGCGAAAACAACGAATATGTCGAAGAGCGGCGTTCTCTTGATACCCTGCATTCTTTAAATTCAATTACAAAGGGGCTTAATGCCTTATGCTCTGAATATACCAGCGCCTTTCCCAAAAATCAGCAATGGGCCATATATCTTATGGTTAAAGAAAACATAGTTCAAAATGTCAGATTCAACAGAGAAGAGACAAAACGAAGACTTCAGCAGGCTGCCGACGATGTCGCTCCTGTTACAGGCATGCTTAAGAAGGGGCAGGTTGTTGTCAGGGAAGGTGACTCTGTGACCTCAGACTCTTTGAGGTTAATAAGTATATTAAATAAATATACATCTAAATTTAACATAAAATATGTTGCAGGGATAATTCTTTTCCAGATCATATTTTATTTTATACTAACGTTTTTTTTAAAAGACTATGACAGACTTATCTATTTCAATTCCAAATCTATGGCCGTTGTTACGATACTTCTTTTTGCCTTTTTCACCTATTCGTTTATTGCAGCAAGAACTATAGATTACCTTAATACTAATATGGTGTTTTCTTTATATCTTCCAATAACTTTTGTTACCATGATTGTTACAATTCTGTTCTCTGTACCACTGGCAATGATAACGGGGATTTATATTCTTTTCTTTGTTATGATGATTACAGGTGCTGATTTTTCTGATCTTGCCATAACATTCAGTTCGGGGTTTCTTGGAATTTTTGCAGTGAAGACAATAGAAAAAAGGGTGGATTTTTTAAAAACCGGACTCCTTATCGGCATAGCCAATACAATGATTGTTTCGGCACTGGTTTTTATGAACAATATAGCAGAGGAGCAGTTCCCGGGCAATATACGCCTCTCCTTAATTTCCGGCTTTGTTAATTGTATTATTGTAATGGGTATTTTTCCCATATTTGAACATTTCTTCGGTTTAACTACAAGGTTTAAGCTTTATGAGCTTACAGATTTAAATGCACCTATTTTCAGGGAGATGTTAATCAAGGCTCCAGGAACATATAATCACTCGATACTTGTGGCAAATATGGCAGAAGCAGCTTGTAAGAAAATCGGGGCAAATTCGTTACTGGCAAGAGTGGGAAGCTATTATCATGATATTGGGAAATTGAAAAATCCTCATATTTATATCGAGAATATGAATACCAAAGGGGCAGTCAATTATGCTCCTCACGTTTACTGCAGAAAAATTATAAATCATGTTAAAGAGGGTGTGAAACTGGCGAAAGAGCACGAAATTCCTCAGGACGTTATCGCATTTATAGAAGAGCATCATGGCAATTCCGTTATGACATTTTTTTATCATGAAGCACTTGATATGGCAAACAAGAGTAAAAAGAAGAATAAACCGAATGTCGATATTGATGATTTCAGATACCCGGGGCCAAAACCCAAAACCAAGGAAACTGCTATAGTTATGCTGGCCGATGCCATAGAGGCTGCTTCAAGATCAGTTGTTAAGCCTACAGAAGAAAAGCTCGAACAGCTTGTTTATAAAATTATTTCCGGTCGTTTAAATGACGGATCTCTTGATGATGCAGATCTGAACATGAAAGAGTTAAGCGCCGTAAGGGATGGTTTTGTCTCTGTTCTCGCGGGAATATTCCATACAAGGATGAAATATCCTGACCAAAAAAGTATAAAAAATCTGGAAAAAAAAGTTAACGAGCATAAGAAGTGATGAATTTGTGCCAGATAGAAATCATGGATAATATTACGATTCCTTTTAATGGTATTGATGATAGTTATATCAGTGAAGTTTCCGTTAAAATCATGGATATTCTGGAACTTAAAAATTGCGTTATAACTGTTATTCTCTGTAATAATTTGGAGATACAGAAAATAAATTGTAACTATCGATTCAAAGATTATCCTACCGATGTTATATCATTTGCATACCGCGAAGAATCATTTCCCGGTGAAGACGACAGTGATTCTTCAGAGATGCTCGGTGATATTTTTTTGTCGCTTGAAAAGGCTTTGGAACAGTCAAAAGAGCTTGCCCACGATTTACAAACCGAAATTACAAGGCTTATGGTTCACTCAATACTGCATCTTATTGGATACGATCATGAAACCGGATCAGATGACGAACAAATCATGTTCAAAAAAGAGGATGAGGTTATAGAAAAGCTTATCTGATTTTTTGAATATTGAACCTGTATTTTTCTAAATATTTACAAAGAATCAATTCTGTTTTGAATAAATTGCATAATGTTGCAAACCGAGTTTTCAGCACTTTCTTTTGAATAACTTATATCATTTTCTGTTGTCTTAGTAACCGCTGATATGTAAAACTTTATTTTAGGTTCAGTGCCGGATGGACGAATGGCGAAAGAGGATCCGTCAGTATAATGATATTGAAGTACGTCAGATACAGGGAAGCCATTTAGGGTCGAGCTTTTACCGGTAATTATGTTGGTCTCAGTTTGTTTATGATAATCCTTAACAGTTTCAAGATCCTTGCCGTCGACCTGATATGGGGGATCATTTCTGAAATTTTCCATAATCGTTTTTATTTTTCCTGCTCCATCTGCTCCTTCTAATACTATATAACGCATCTGTTCACAGTAATATCCATGTTTCAAATAAATCTGATTAAGACGATCAAGAAGGTTTAAACCTTTCAGTCTGTATTTTTCCGCCATTTCGCATACAAGAAGAGTGGAAGAAACGGCATCTTTATCTCTGACATAATCTATTGCAAGATAACCGTAGCTTTCTTCGCAACCGAAAACAAAATTATCATTATGGCTGTGCTCAAAATCACGCATCAGGGCTCCGATCCATTTAAAGCCCGTTAAAACATCATATATTTTCACTGAATAAAAATCACAAACTGCTCTAAGTAGTTCAGTTGTAATGATAGTTTTTATTATAGCTGTCTTACCATCTATTTTGTTTTGTTCATATAAATTTGCAAGAATATAGTCACACAAAAGAACTGCAAGCTGATTTCCACTTAACAGCACATATTCTTCATTCTGTTTCACTCCAACACCAATTCTGTCTGCATCAGGATCAGTTGCCAGTATTATATCCGCGTTAAAAGCCTTTCCGTCTCTGATCGCAAGACTCATTGCCTCTTTCTCTTCCGGGTTGGGGTATCTGACTGTTGGAAAATTCCCGTCTGGTTTTTCCTGTTCATTGACAATGTGAACATTCATGAATCCGGCATTTGAAAGCAGTTCCGGTATAATTGTGATTCCGCTTCCATGAATTGGTGAATAGACAATATTGATTTTTTTCTCTTCCGGTTTTGAGAGTGATTCAATTACTCTCTGCTTATATTCTTTACGAATATCATCTCCAATAATATTAATATGTTTGTTATCTATAGAGTGAGAAAAATCGGCTCGTTTTATTGATTCGATGCTGTCAATTTTTGATATTTCGCTAATTATATCACTGTCCTGTGGAGGAACAATCTGGCAACCGTCACTGCTGTACACTTTATATCCATTGTACTCGGGCGGATTGTGGCTTGCGGTAATTACAACTCCAGCGGCAGCCGAGAGACTGCGTATGGCAAATGAACAGAGTGGAACTGGTGTAAGTTTGTCAAATAGGTAAGACTTAATGCCGTTTCCGGCAAGTACTGATGCGGTTTCTTCGGCGAATTCTTTGGAATAGTTACGTGAATCATAGGCAATAACCACTCCCATATCGGCCAGATTGTTTTTTAAAAGGTAAACTGCAAGTCCCTGTGTCGCTAGACCAACTGTGTAGCGATTCATCCTGTTGCTTCCGGCACCGATTTTACCCCTTAAACCTCCTGTACCGAAGCTAAGATTACGATAGAACCTGTCTTCAAGTTCTTTTAGGTTATTATCTGATAATAATATTTCTATCTCTTTTCGAGTTTCATTGTCATAGGGGCTTTTAGTCCAGGCAATAGCCTTGCTTGATATGTTTTCTTTCATTGTCTACCGTTTAATTACTGGTCTTTTTGTCGAAATAATATGGTTAGAAAAATTGACAGACCCATTATTAATCATTGTTTTATCAAGGCTGTCAAATAGAAAACATTAGTTGACTCATTTGTCCATAGTGCAAGAATAATTTGTTAAGATAAAAGAGAATCGACACCTTGGAGAACTACATGGGTATTAATAATCCCGTAGCATGTGAAAAACTGAAGGTCTTTTTTGATAAATATTGTGACGGAGCTTCAGGAAAATCATTTTTAATCGCAATTTCCGGCGGAAAAGACAGTATGGTTTTGGCACATCTCATGTTGGATATACGCAAAAAAGTCGACTGTGAGCTTCATGCTTTCCATCTGGATCACAATACGCGCAATGGTGAATCTGAAAAAGACGCAATATTTGTACAAGGGTATTGTGATGAAAATAGAATTACATACCATGGGGAAAAACATGTTTTTAATAACAGCTCGAATTTTGAAGAACAAGCCCGAATCGTAAGATATAATTGTATAGAAAAATTGCTGGAAAAATACAAAATTGATTTCGCGCTTACTGCGCATACTTTATCAGATTCCATTGAAACTGTTTTAATGCGTATATTCAGGGGAACTTCTGTTCATGGTTTGCAGGGAATACCGGTGAAGCGTAAAAGATATCTTAGACCGCTTCTCCATTATAACACTGATGAGATAATGGATTATGCTGACAGAAACCATATTGTTTACCGTCATGATTACTCAAATGAAGCATGTGATTACGACCGCAATTTTATAAGAAACAGAGTTATTCCTCTCATCGAGACGCGATTTCCCCTTGAAAGTTCTGTTAAAGGACTTATTTCAAGCGCGGTTGATACTTCTGATCTTATAATTAAAGCAATAAAGAGAGATATTGAATATCGTTATGAAAATGATTCAGTTGTTCTTAAAAAGTTTAACGGTATGGATGATCTATCTCAATTTAAACATACCTTTGCATTTCTGATTAGAGATGTTTTAAACATGAAAATAACTTCTTCTCTCTTGTCTGAACTATACCGTAATTATATTGTTAATAAGACACATCTTACAATTTATAAAAATAATGAATTAGAGATAAAAAAAACATTATTGAATAATGAGCCGGTAATCATTTTTAGTAAGGGTTTTAATAATAGTTCAGAAATTCGACCTTCGGTCGTATCCGCAAAAATAATTAACAGATTTTCAGTTTGTTATTCTAACAAAGATTATTTTGTACGTTTGTGTGATTATGATCAAAACAAAGAGGTGGAAGATGGTGTTGTGCTGGCCTTTAATAATCAAAAAGAACTGATTTTAAGACCCCGTATCCCTGGAGACAGGATATGTCACAATAAAATGACTGTTAAGCTTAAGAAAATTTGTATAAATCTCAAGATGTCGGCTGAACAGAAAAACCGGGTGATTGTCGTAACACTTGATAATAAGGTTGCCGCCTTCATATTTGACCCTTATCTTGATAATTATATGATTGATGACTCATTTTTAACTTTTGATAAAACTAAAAAAATACTTGCCATCAACTGTCGGCAAAAATAGAAGTAAAGCTTTAGCGTCACTTTTCTCTGTTTTTTTTAAAAAAAGGGATATATTGACATTATAATCACTCAGGAGTTATTAATGAATAATACTGTCAAACAGCTGTCTCTGGTCGCAATCATTATTCTTCTTGGCTATTTTATATATACGCAGGTATCTACCATAAAAACTGATGTCGCCAAGGTACCTTATTCCCAGTTTATAGAAAGGCTCAATGATAATTCTGTACTATCGGCAAAGATATTTCAGAATAATACAATTAAGGGTAAATATATTTCCAATGGAAAAGAGCTGGAGTACGAAACAATAATTCCCTATCAGGATCCATATATTGTGCAAGATCTGCTTAAGCAAGGTGTTGAGCTTGAGGGACAGGCTCCAGACGAAAATCAGTTTCTGAAATCCATTCTTGGTTTTTTGCCATGGCTATTGTTTATCGGTTTTTTCTGGTTTATCATGATGCGTCAGGTTCAGTCTACTGGAAACAAGGCTATGTCTTTTGGCAAGAGCAGAGCCAAGTTAAATGCAGAAACAACTAAAAAGGTTACCTTCGAAGATGTTGCGGGTGTTGAAGAGGCAAAAGATGAACTATCTGAAGTAGTTGATTTTCTGAAAACTCCCGAAAAATTCAGCAAAATCGGCGCACGAATTCCTAAAGGTATTCTGCTGATGGGCCCTCCGGGAACAGGTAAAACTCTTCTTGCACGAGCAATTGCCGGTGAAGCTGGTGTAAAATTTTTCTCTATTTCAGGTTCGGATTTTGTAGAGATGTTTGTTGGCGTTGGAGCTTCGCGTGTTCGTGATCTTTTTGAACAGGGAAAAAAGAATGCTCCGTGTATTATTTTTGTGGATGAAATTGACGCTGTGGGCAGGCTGCGTGGTGCTGGTCTTGGCGGAGGTCATGATGAAAGGGAGCAGACCCTTAACCAGCTGCTTGTCGAAATGGACGGTTTTGAATCTAATGAAGGTGTAATTATTGTAGCAGCTACAAACAGGCCGGATGTTCTTGACCCGGCACTATTGAGACCAGGGCGGTTCGATCGTCAGGTCGTTGTAGATGTGCCGGATATACGCGGGCGTGAAAAGATTCTGGCAGTACATTCTAGAAATATTCCTATGGAAAAAGATGTTGATCTGAAAACAATAGCTAAAGGTACGCCCGGTTTTACAGGAGCAGATCTGGCAAATCTTGTGAACGAAGGGGCGCTTGTGGCAGCGCGTAACGATAAGACCCGTGTCGGCATGCACGAGCTTGAAGAGGCTAAAGACAAGGTATTAATGGGTCCTGAGCGCAAATCAATGATTCTTTCTGACGAGGAAAAACGAATTACGGCCTATCATGAGGCTGGGCATGCCTTAATTGGTCATCATTTGATGAAGCAGGATACAATACATAAGGTAACAATCATTCCACGCGGACGTGCTTTGGGTTTAACAATGCATTTGCCTGAAGAAGAGAAGCATAATTATACACGTCAATACTGGCTGAATATGATCTCTTTTCTTTTTGGAGGACATGTCGCCGAAAAACTTGTTTTTAACGAAACAACTACTGGATCGAGTAACGATATAGAGCGCGCGACAACCATCGCCAGGCGCATGATATGTGAGTGGGGTATGAGCGACCGTTTTGGGCCAATGGCTATGGGAAAACGAAATGATCAACCGTTTATAGGTCGTGATATGGGCCATGACAGGGATTACAGTGAAGCTACTGCTCAAGCAATTGATGAAGAGGTTCTTAAAATTCTTCAGGAGCGCGAAAAAGAGGCTACAAGGGTTATTGAAACTGAAAAAGTGGTTTTTGAAAAAATGGCAGAGTATCTTATTGAAAGAGAGACTCTTAATTCACAGGAACTTAAACTAATTTTTGACGGAGAATCTTTACCTCCTCTGGACGAATAAACGGGATAATTGCCGATGGATGATCTTGACAAACTTCTTTTAAATGTGGATAACGAAGTTGATTTTAAGACATTAAAAGAGGACGAAATACGGACTCATCAAAAAACTGTCCGTAAAGGTGATAGAAATATCGGTGATGAACAATTTGATAATAATTTGTCTGACTCATTTGAATCTCTTTTTGAAAAATTAAAAGAAAAAAAAGAGATTCAGTTATTTTCTGAAAATCATTTAAACGGTCTTAAACCTCACTGGAATCACATAATCGATTTCAAAAACATATTGTCTGATCTAACTTTGCCGGATCCGGTTATCTTTGCCTTGCGGAAACACAAGTATAATCTTCTTAGATCAATTGAAAATATTGAAAGAATATATGAAGACTTTATTACAACACAATCGTATCAAAATATAGAAAAAATTGCCAAACAGGATTACCCCCGTTTCTTTCCTGCTATGGAATTGGATCATCAGAGAATCCAATTTCTTATACTCAAAGAGATATTTTTACGTTTAAGGGAAGTTAACTCGCATATTCGTAAAGAGTGGAAAGATCTTGCGACTAATATAAAAGTCATGACGTTGGCAAATGAATCAGGTGCATTTGTTGCAAGATGTGAAGATATAATAAGAAACGGGATAAACTGCTGTAAAGATGCCGATCTTTTCCTGGAATTCCTTGCTGCAATACTATATATTCCTCGAAAAGATTTTGACGTTCTGGAAAAGGATATTATTAATAGAATATATTTTCGTGATTCATATGATTATGATTACAAAAGTCAGTTTAAACTTGAACCAAACGTAAAACCGCGAAACTCAAACACTCCGCAAGAATCAAAAAATAATAAAAATAATGATAAAAAAATGGCTGTAAAGGGGTCAACCGGTCATTCAGAAAAAGATAACCATGTGCACAATGTTAATCCTGAAATTACTGAAAAAATAAGAAATCTTTACCGTGTTCCCGGCAAAAGTAGCTGGAACACAAAAGAACCCTATATAATAAAAATAGATCCTGTAAAACTTGATCATAATATTAATGATCTCGAATCTTCTATAGTATTTATTCCCGAATCTAAAAGTCATGAAGCAGTAGATGCTCTTGTCAAGCGGGCAATGATAAGATCCATGCATGCCGAAATAAGTGGAATTACAATTCGTTATGAAGAATTTATATTCAAGACCATTATCAAACTTGTTCAAAATATAACGAGTACGTATAAGGAAATATGTGAAGACATGGATCTGTTTATATATCACTGCGCACCAATGACAGTTTACAATATCCTTCTTCGCCGGTTTCACAAAGAATCTATCGGTGTTATTTTTAAAAAGATTTCAAAGCTTAAAATTGCGAGGATTTTGCCTTCAGAATATATTAAAAGTCTGGTAATGGTCTGGTTTAATGAAAATGTACATACTAAAGAGTTGCCTTATGACCGGATACTTGATTTTAATCAAATAAAAACCGAATTGCAGAATCGTTATAATACTGAAATTGAAAATCATTTGAAAAAAATTAAAATAGCTGTTGAACACCATAGAGAAAAAACTGGTGTAATTCTCGATAAAAATGTGATACTCCATAAAAGGGCATTTGATCTTTTCAATGACATAGAGGTTGAAGTCTATTTAAGATTTCTGGATAAAACCATTTTCAGGAAATGATTCTTAGATAGCGATTATTCATATTATCTTTGAACTCATTTGTTGAAGAATTATCTATTTCAATTTGAGCCTTTTCCCGGGCAATTAAAAGAATTTCCCTGTCGTTAATAATATCCGCGTAAACGAAATCGCTGTTAAAACCGGACTGCAGTAATCCCGTTATCTCTCCGGCTCCACGCATTTCCAGATCTTTCTCGGCTATATAAAATCCGTCATCAGATTCAGCAAGAACATTAATTCGCTTTAGTGTGGTTTCGGGAATTGAATCATTATAGCATAACACACAAAAAGAGGGTAAATTTCCACGGCCAACCCTTCCTCTTAGCTGATGCAGTTGAGCCAAACCAAATCTCTCAGGATGTAGAATAACAATTACAGTAGCGTTGGGAACATCGATTCCCACCTCAATTACAGTTGTCGAGACAAGAATAGATGAACTTTTCTCTAAAAAATCATTCATGACTTTTTCTTTCTCTTCACCTTTCATTTTACCGTGGAGAACAGATATTTTATGGTTTTTGAATCTTTTGTTTAATTTTTCTGAATATTCTTCAACAGAAGAAAGCTCGGAATCTTCATTAGCTTCAATAAGCGGAAGTACAAAAAAACATTGTTGCCCTAAATTTATATATTTTTCCACAGAACGGTACATGGCTTCAGTACGGCTTTCAGGGATAAGAACTGTTTTAACAGGAATGCGGCCGGCAGGCTTCTGTTTTAAAAATGAAACTTCCATATCACCATAGAGAGTGAGAGCCAGTGAACGGGGAATCGGTGTTGCACTCATAGAAAGCAGGTGAACCGATTGCGATTTTTTTCTAAGAGCATAACGTTGTTGTATGCCGAATCTATGCTGTTCATCTATAACAGCTAAAGATAGATCTTTGAAAGAAACCGTATTTTGAATTAATGCGTGAGTGCCAACAGCAACATCTACTGAGCCGGATTCAAGCCCGAATAATATCTGTTCTCTTTCCCTGGGCTTAGTGGCACCTGTTAACAGGGCAATATTTATATCAGGTAGCATCTTTGTCAGGGTTTCATAATGCTGTCGGGCAAGTAGCGACGTAGGAGCCATAAAGGCACTCTGCTTTTTTTTCTTTGCCAGAACATAACAAAGGCCCGCTGCCACTGCGGTTTTTCCCGATCCGACATCTCCCTGTAAAAGGTTATTCAAGACTTTACCGTTTGCGATATCTGCAGATAGACTTTTGAGTACCTTGTTCTGGTCTTTTGTTAAAGTAAACGGTAATAAAGAGATAAATTCATTAATATGTAAGTCAATCCCTGAACAGGCAGTGGTAATGGAAGATAATTTTTTCTGATGTAGTACGAGTATTTGAAGGAAAAAAAGCTCCGAAAACGCAAGGCGCTCTCTTACTTTAACAATATCAGAGAGTTCCATAGGAAAATGGTTTAAATAGAGAGCTTTTCCCAGAGTAAGATCAGAAAAAGAGCTGTAATAGTCTGAGAGTATGTCATCGTATTCGGCAGACAGGTGATCTTCGCAAGCATGTTTGATTATCTTTCTCATTACTTTTGATGAGACACCTTTATCTTTCATCGCTCCGGGAATTGAATAATAGGGTAGTATGCGCCCTGTGTTCACTGAAGAATCATTAAGCTCATATTCGGGATGAACCATTACAGGACCGCCTCTGCGACTGACTTTACCCGACAAAACAACTTCGGTATCGAGTGAAAGCTGTTCCCCATGGTATTTAAAACCACCAAAAAAAAGAACCTTTATGCTGCCGCTATGGTCAGAAACCGTAATTTCCAGAAATTTCCTTGATCCTCCCGTTATTCGGGAAGAGGTAACTGTACCTTTAAGCGTAATATATTCTCCGTCGAGGCACTGTTCAATAAGCTTGTTCGAAGAGAGATCAACATACTTATATGGCCTAATAAATAAAAGATCTTCTACGCAGTTTACTCCCATAAAGTCACTAAAAAGTGCAGCCCGTTTAGCTCCAACTGACGGAAGAACTACTATAGGATCATCCAGCATTATTCCGTTGTCTCCTCTGCTATATACCAGACGCTATTGGGTATCTGTACGTATTTTCCCTCTTTTGTATAAAAATATACGTAATCGCGATCCTGATTCCCCGAAGTGATCTTTTCGACTCCAACCCAGCGTTTAACTATTTTCCCGTTCATATCAAACACGGTTACCGTTAAATCCATACCAGTTATGGATTCAATTTTTCGTTTAAATACGTTACGCTGTTCGTATGTGAAGAAATATTTAAAATAGATAAACGTACCGGCGATACCGGCAATAAGCAGAACTATAAGAGTTGTATAAATTTTGCTTTTAAATTTCACAGCCGCCTCACTTTTTCCAGAATAGTGGTGTAAAAATAATTGGGAATGATATCAGGATAATATAGCAGAAAGCAGCACCGGCTATTACTATTTGCATGCAGATAACTTAAAACGATTGTTATGAGTGTCAAGATATTTTACTTGACAGTGGTTGTTTTTACTTAACAGATGTTAGCGTGAAAAGAATAATAATTCATATAGATATGGATGCATTTTTTGCTGCTGTTGAGCAAAACGATAATCCTGAATTTAAAGGCAAACCTGTAGTCATCGGTGCCGATCCCGAGGGTGGCAAGGGGCGCGGAGTCGTGTCTACAGCTTCTTATGAAGCACGCAAATACGGAATAAGGTCAGCCATGCCGGTAAGTGAGGCATATCGAAGATGTCCCGATGCAATTTTTATTCGCGGTAATATGTACAGGTATAAGGAAGTCTCGGATACAATCATGTCGGTTTTTAGATCGTTTTCACCAGTTGTAGAGCCCCTTAGTCTCGATGAGGCTTTTCTGGATTGCAGTGGATCTTCTAAAATTTTTGGATCACCAGTTGAGATTGCTCAAAAAATAAAAAACTCCATATATCAGTCTACAGGCCTTACCTCTTCGGCCGGAATATCGGCGGTCAAATCGGTAGCAAAAATTGCTTCTGACCTTAGAAAACCCGACGGTTTGACAATATGTCAGGAAGGCAACGAAATAGAGTTTTTAAAAGATTTGAGTATATCCCGTCTTTGGGGTGTTGGTAAAAAATCATACAAGATACTGACTGATATGGGTTTTTACAAAATAGGCGACATCAGTTCCAGAACTAGAAAAGACATGGAGCTTATTCTTGGAAGAAGTGGGGCAGAACTATGGGATCTTTCAAGGGGAATCGATTTTAGACCAGTTGCTTCAGAAAATGAGAGGCGAAAATCAATAAGTGAAGAGATAACTTTCAAAGAAGATAAAAAATCCTTTGACGAATTAACACATACATTAAAATATATATGTGACAGCCTCTCTTTCTCTTTATGTAAAGAGGCTTGTAAAGCACGCACAATAACACTTAAACTCCGTTATGACAGTTTTGAAACAATTACTCGTGGTAAAACCGTTGCTGAGTGTACCAGATCCTATAATGTGATTTTCAATACTGTTTTAGAAATAATGGGAAGTTGTCTTGTGATAGGCCGTCGTGTCAGGTTGATCGGTGTCTCGTTAAGTAATCTTGAGTATGGAAAATATGAGTCTCAGCCTGATCTGTTTTCTTTAAAAGAGAGTTTAATTGAATCGCCACTGGATAATGTTATTAACGATCTTAAAATTAAGTATGGTTCCAAAATTAAAAGAGCGTCACTTTTACGCCATGGGAGAGATAATGAGTAAAGAGAATAAATACATAGTATTTGATATTGAGTCGGTGCCGGATGGAAAACTTATAAAGGATGTTAAGTATCCCGGAGAAGATATCAGTGAAGACGAAGCAATCTCCAGACTTCAGGATGAAATCATGGATAAAACCGCCGGGAAATCAAATTTTATACCCGTAACGATGCAATATCCGGTAAGTGTTGTTGTCGCATTGATTGCTGAAGATTTAACAATAAATGAAATCAAATCCCTTGATTATGGAAATTTCCGGGCATCCGAAATTTCAAGAAGCTTCTGGTTCAGGGTGGAAGTTCTTGATAAGAAAGCGTCTCTTGTAACTTTTAATGGGCGCGGTTTTGATGTCCCTCTTATGGAACTAATGGCCTATCGCTATGGCCATGAGATGAAACGGCATCTTACTGACAAATTCGGAACACGCTTCCGTTTTGGCACACGCCATATAGATCTTCAGGATTTTATCGGTAATTACAACGCGATAGGTGTATTCGGTGGTCTGAATATGCTCGCTAAAACCATCGGCTTACCCGGGAAAACTGATACAGCTGGTGATCAGGTTTATGACCTTTACAGAGAGGGTAAAATAGAGCAGATTAATGACTATTGTATTCATGATGTCCTGGATACGTATCTGGTTTTTTTACGCACAAGGGTTATGCTGGGTGATATTACACTTGATGATGAAAAGAGAATTCGTGAAAACTGCTTCACATATTTAAAAGAGAATTGTGAATATAAAAACGCGGCAGAGAGCTATCTTTCACATATAAAAGATTTTGAACCCTGGCCCTGATTTGAATATTAGTGCTGTATAAAAAATAATATGATTAATACGCAATAAACGGAATCGATATGTCTGAGTCAAGAGTATGGTTAATAACCGGTGCAGCAAGGGGAATGGGACTTATAAAAAACTTGATTTTTCACTGGAATATTAATTCTGTACATTTTTATAACTAATCAATAATGAAAGAGCAGGTAATTATTTGAAAACCGATATATTTGACAATCTTAAGTCGTACGGAAAAGTATTAAAAGATGAACCCATGAGCAATTACACCTCCTTTAAAACAGGTGGTTGTGCTGACTATCTGGTTTATCCCGCCTCTATGGATAAGTGTGCAGAGCTTATTGAATATTTAAATAAATCTGAATGCGGCTACACTGTTTTGGGGGGGTGCACCAATCTTGTTGTCGGAGATATGGGTATTAGGGGTGTTGTAATTATCATATCTGATTTGACCGAAGGATTTAACGAAATAAAAGTGGTCGATGAAAATACAATATATGCGGGGGCCGGTGTTAAGAAATCGGAATTTATAAATTTTACCGCGGAAAACTGTTTTGACGGAATGCATTTTATGGTTGGTATTCCGGGGTGTATTGGTGGCGGCATAATAATGAACGCCGGAACATATATGGGTACATTCTCCTCTGTTTTAAAAAAAGTCTATTTTATAAATAACCGTGGTCAGAGCAAAAGTAAAGAGATCGACTCTACCATGGGGCAATACAGACATCTTGATCTGGAAGCTGAATGTGCTGTGGTAACAGGAGCCGATTTCTCGTTGCCAAAATCAGATAATAAAGATTTGGTTATACAAAAGATCAACGACATAATCGAAGACCGCAAGCAGAAACATCCCTGGGATTACCCCAGCGCTGGATCAGTTTTCAAAAATCCCGAAAACGAGGCCTCCTGGAAACTTGTAAACGATTGCGGTCTGAAAGGGTATTCTATAGGTGGCGCTCAGGTTTCCGAAAAGCATACCAATTTTATCATTAATAAGGGTGAAGCAAATTCTGCCGAGATTAGGGCACTCGTTTCGTATATTCAATCGCAGGTAAAAATAAAATACGGAATAGAACTTCATACCGAGATAAGAATGATAGGCGAGTTTCATTGAACAGTTCTTTATACGACAAAACTTTTTGCGCTCTTGATATTGAGACTACCGGAGTAAATCCTTTCAAGGACAAGATAATTGAGATTGGAATCGTACGGTTCCGCATAGGTCAGGAGCAGAACAATACATATCAGTCTCTTATTGACCCATTAATCCCTGTATCCGAACAATCACGTCTTATTCACAATATTTCTCAAGAAGAACTTGAAGGTAAGCCGCTATATTCGGATATATATTGCTCTATCAAGGAGTTCATTGAAGATTCAATACTGGTGATTCAGAACCCCCAGTTTGATCTGTCCTTTATTCAGTCAGAAAACAGAGCCGCTGGCTTGCCGTTTTTCAGTAACAGATCTTTCGATACTGTATCACTTGCCAAGAAGGTCTTTAAAGGATTAAAAAATCATAAATTAGAAACAGTTTCCAGACACCTCAATTGTATAAGGAACTTTCACAGAGCACTTGACGACGCGTTTTGCTGTATGGACATTTTTCTGGAGGGCGTCAGGAGAACTGATCCGGGTCGTATTTTTACTATTTCAGATTTGTATAATATTTGCGGCTTTGATATTCAGGAGCGGGTATATAAGGATGTTGGCAGCCGTAAAATAAGAGGAGTAAACATATCGCCAGATAAAGAATACGAGATCATATATTGTGATCGGGCAGGGCAGACAACCGAAAGAAAAATACTGTGTAAAAAAATTATAAAAAACGGCTCCACATATTTTGTCCATGCCTTTTGCTACTTGAGGGAGCAAGATCGTTTTTTTAAATTTTCACGTATAAAAAATGCGACATTATGCTGATATTCGTTCGTTTGTTACACGACTGTTAAAAAAATTATTTAATTGCAGTCTAATTAATAGTGATTCTAACCATTCAGAAGATATGAATGAAAATGGTTTGCTTTTCTTTTCTTTTTCGTTTTTAAGAAAAATCAGAAAACCAATAAATGCTGAGTGAATGTAGTGGGTAGATGATAGATCAAGAACTATATTTTCTTCAACTAACTGATCACTCATCATATAGAGCTCAGGAATCTGTTCAAAAGTAATACGATCAGGGAAAAAACATCTATTATTCTTTATTATTATCATGTGATTACCCCCATGTTGTATATCGTCTGTAAAGCCTCATTACTTAAGAAAGTTTTTTTAAATCTGATAATATTTGGGGTTGTTGTTAATAATCTTCGAGGTTGCCATGAATCATCTTAAAAATATACCCTTATCTATTCCTTATAAAGAGATATATGCACGTCTTGGGTATTCTGTACATAAAACTTCGCTGCAGAAAAGTGAGAAAGACAGAATAGATGCTATTATCCGTGATGGATTTTCGCTATGCAATTTCCAGGGAATTTATAAACAGGTTAAGATTTTGTCAGTAACCCAAAAGGGTTTTATACTTGAAAGTGGTCATGAAATAGAGTCTGTATATCTTAAAGACAAACTTAAGGAGTATGGCTCAATGATAATGATGGCAGCATCTGCAGGTAGAATTGTGACTGAAACAGTTACAGAACTTATGAAGAAAGGAGATAACGGAATAGCTGTTATTTATGATGCAACCGCTAGTGAATCTGCAGATGCAGTTCTGGATTATCTTCAAAAACATATAAATATGCAGTTTGCCAGATCTGGAATGGCAATATCTCGTTTACGGTATTCTCCTGGTTATGGGGATATTGATCTTTCAGTTCAAAAAATAATTTACGATATACTTGAATTACAAGACTATGGAATAATTCTAACAGAATATTTTCAGCTTATACCAGAAAAAAGCGTATTGGCTATTGCGGGTTTATCATGACAAGAGAAGAATTTGCACAACTATGTCTCAAAAAAACGGTTATTCTTGATGGCTCAACCGGAATTGAGTTAATACGTCGAGAAATGAAGGTTACAGGATCGATAGAGTCATCTATTCTTGATTCTCCAGACATGCTAAACGAGCTTCAAAGGCAATACTGTGAGGCCGGAGCAGATATTATACTCACACCTACGTTGGGTGCCAATCGTGTGAAATTACAGGAGTACTCCTTTGATGGATCAGTAAGAGAGTTGAATCGCGAACTGGCGTCTCTGTCACTAAAAACAGCATCCAGCTTCTCGACAGAAGTCTTTGGCAATATATCATCGACCGGACGTTTTATTGAACCTTTTGGAGACCTTCTTTTTGATGATGCAGTGGATTACTTTCGTGAACAAGCAGAAGGTCTGCTCGAAGCTGGTGTAAACGGTTTTTTTATAGAGACTATGATAGACCTTCAGGAGGCAAGGGCTGCGCTTATCGCAGTTAGAGAACTATGCGAATTGCCCGCCGTTGTATGCCTGAGTTTTGATAAAGAGGGTTATACCCTTAATGGCAGTTCGCCCCGGAGTGCAGTTGTTTCACTTCAGAGTCTTGGTGCCGATGCGGTTGGATGTAACTGCTCAACCGGCCCTGCCGAAATGATCCCGATTATTCAAAAGATGGCAACTTGTACAAAACTGCCTCTTGTTGTTAAACCTAATGCCGGGTTGCCGAGCCTTAAAAGCGGTAAAACTGTATATTCAATGGATAAGAATGAGTTTTTAAGTTATATACCCAATTTTCACAAATCAGGAGTTTCCCTTATTGGAGGCTGCTGCGGAACTGATCCTGGATTTATCAATGATATTGCTGTCCAATGGAGCAATAAGGTACCTTTAAAAAGAGAATCTTTTATGGCGTCTGCTATAGCATCTCACCGTACTATAACCCAATTCGGAGCCGGTAATTTTACACTAATTGGAGAACGAATTAATCCAACCGGCAAGAAAGATTTTCAAAAACAGCTCAGAGAAAAAGACTTAACTACGATTGAAATTTTTGCGAGTGAACAGCAGGAATTCGGCGCAAATGTTCTTGATGTGAATATGGGACTTTCGGGAATTGATGAGCGTGAGATGATGTTAAAAACAATTTCACTACTAAGCCGTATATCTCCTTTACCGTTGTGTATCGATAGTACCCGACCTGAAGTAATAGAAAGTGCCCTGAAACTATATCCGGGACGTGCACTTGTAAATTCAATTTCCGGTGAAAAAGATAGGCTTGAGATTACGCTCCCTATAGCCGCGAAATATGGAGCCATGCTTATTATTTTACCTCTGGATGATAACGGCATACCGGCAACTTTTGAAGCGAGGGTACAAGTTATAAGAAAAATAATCGATGAAGCTTCTAAATACGGTTATACAACCGATGATATGGTAATAGACGGTCTTGTTATGACAATCAGTTCCGATCAGAAAGCCGCAAAAACAACACTGGATCTGATTAACTGGTGTGCTGACAACGGGATTAACAGTGTATGCGGTTTATCAAATGTTTCATTCGGTTTGCCACAACGTGATATAGTCAACAGTGCTTTTTTGGCTTTGGGCGCGCAAAGGGGTTTGACTTCAGCAATTGCGAATCCTTCCAGCGAAAGATTGCGTAAAATTATCAGTTCTATCAACAGGAAGGGGTGCCGTATATGAATATATTAAATCAACTTTTGAATAATAACGGAATCCTTATCCTTGATGGAGCGACCGGAACAGAACTGTCAGAACGCGGTATGCCTTCAGGAGTCTCTCCTGAACTTTGGGTTCTTGAGAACCCATCATCGATCAGGTCTGTACAGGATGACTATTTCAATGCCGGAAGCGATATTGTTTACAGCTGTACTTTCGGCGGCAACAGAATAAAACTCGCTCAATATACAGATGATCTTTCAGCCGTTTTCGATATAAATCGTAAATTGGCTGCTATATCCAAAGAAAATTCTTCGGGTGGTCTTGTTTTCGGAGATATGGCTCCAACTGGAAAATTTATTGAACCATTTGGAGAACTTGCTTTTTCCGAGGCTGTTGACGTATACCGTGAGCAGGCAGCCGGGCTATGCGCGGGCGGAGTAGACGGTATTGTTATCGAAACGATGATGGACCTTCAGGAAACAAGAGCAGCGCTTCTTGGTGCCAAAGAGGCCGCAGGTGAACGTCCGGTTGTAGTTACCATGACTTTTGATGCAGATGGTTATACATTAAACGGAACTCATATTCTTTCCGCTCTGTCTATTATTCAGTCACTTGGAGCCGATGCTTTCGGATGTAACTGTTCAACCGGTCCGGCCGAAATGCTTGAGTTAATAAAAATCATTTCTCCATACTCCCGTATACCCTTGATGGCCAAACCAAATGCAGGGCTGCCTAAACTGATAGACGGCAAAACAGTATTTACCATGGGTGCAGAAGAGTTTTCTTCATACTCAAGGCAGTTTATTGATGCTGGAGTCAGCATAATCGGTGGATGTTGCGGAACAACACCCGGGCATATTGAGAAGGTAAAACAGGCTTTAGATAACTATAAACCGTCAGCCAGGTCTGAAAAAAAATCATTTGTTATCGGAACAGTTAAGGATGCTCAGGTTTCCTCTGCAGATGATCCTCTATTATTGATCAATACAGAATCAGGCGATAAGTATCGTAAATGCAGCGCTGATGAGCTTAGAGATTCTCTTGTCGAATTCTGTATACATAATAGCTACATACCAGTGATAAGATATGATAACGAAGCAAATCTTTCAGTAACTCTGAATATCTATCCGGGACGCGCACTGATTGCTGTAAAAAATCAGAACGAATTTCAGACTGTTTTGCCTCTGGCAAATAAATTCGGTGCAGTAATATTCGCTGATGGATTTTCTCCGGAAAATGGATCTGACTCTGAATGTTTAACTGATATTATTGTATGCTGCAATGACATAAAAAACGAAAATTATATTTATGCATTTAACTTATCCGCCATTGAGCATGAAAATGACAGGCTATTTGAAATATCAATGCTTTACAAGAATGAGATACCTGTTTTGGCGGGAAATCCGTCAGATGATCTTTGTGACTTTATTGTTGCCTATGACGCTTTAACCGGTCGTGACAAAAAACTTGAGAATCTTATGAGCAGGCTTCATCAGTCTGAAAGTAAACCCGCATCTGATAGTGATGTCGAAGATAAAGATCCGGTTTACATGGCAGTTCTAAAAGGGCGTGATAATGTAATAGAAAATGCCATTAATGACTCACTTAAAAACGGTACCGCACCGGGTAAAATTGTCGATGAATACCTGATACCTGCAATTAATGTCGTTGGCGATCTTTACGAAAAGAAAGAATATTTTTTACCTCAGCTTATCATGAGTGCCGATACGATGCGCAAAGGTTTTCAAATTCTGGAGCCGCTTCTTGCAGCCGAGAACAGTTCGAAAAGCAAGGACGGTCTGGTGGTCATTGCTACCGTTAAAGGTGACATCCATGATATAGGCAAGAACATTGTTGCTCTTATGCTTCGTAACTATAATTTCGACGTAATAGACCTTGGAAAAGATATAGACGACAAAACTATTGTAGATGCCGCAATTGCAAATAAAGCCGATATTATTGCACTCTCTGCTCTTATGACAACAACCATGGTGCAGATGAAAACTGTTGTAGAAACCGCGGTAAAAGCAGGATGCAAGGCCAGGATCATAATCGGAGGCGCCGTGGTTGATCAGAACTACTGTAACGAGATAGGTGCCGATGGTTACTCTTCAGACGCGATGGAAGCAGTAAAACTTGCTCAACGATTAATACAGGTGTAGATCTATCCATTGTTTTTTGAAGCTTCATATAACAGAATTGAAGCAGCAACAGAAGCGTTTAATGAGCTTACCTTGCCCGTAAGCTCTATTCGAACGACCAGGTCACATTTTTTTTCTGTTAAATCACGCATACCGGTTCCTTCACTTCCGATTACGATAGCGAGTGGTGAGTATTCAGATATTTTTGACATGTTTTCCTGACCTTTATCTGATGACCCAATAATCCAAAAACCCTTATCTTTTAGTAAATCAATTGTACGTGCAAGGTTAGTTACTTTCATTAATGGCATATAGGCGCTTGCTCCGGCAGAACTCTTTATAACCGTGGATGTAACTGACGCGCTATTATCCTTTGTGATTATTACCCCTTTACAGCCAAATGCCTCGGCAGACCTGATTATGGCTCCAATATTGTGCGGATCAGTGAGTTGATCCAGAACAAGAACAGTTCCCTTGTTTGAAGCAATAGCCTCAAGTTGATTCTCTTCAAATTCGGGGTACAGAGGACAGTTTATCAGTGCAATTCCCTGATGATTTTTATCACCACCGCACAACTTCTCCAGGCGATCCTTGTCAGCTCTTTCTGATCTGACACCTCTTTTTTTAGAGAGTGATATTATTTCGGTAAGTGAATTCTCTTTTATACCAGATGCAATCAAAAGAGTAGCAGATGATGTGACCAGACCTGAACGCATATACTCAAAAACTGGAATTCTTCCAAAAACTATACCGTTTTCCATCGTGTACCTTCCTTGGAGTCTTCCAGAACAACTCCCTTATCCAAAAGAAGATCTCTTATCCGGTCGGCTTCATCCCAGTTTTTATCTTTTTTTGCGTTATCTCTTTTTATTATATAATCTTCTATGTCCTGCTCGGAAAGTGATACCTTCTTCTCTTCTTTGAAGAAAATAATACCTAAAACAGAATCTATTTTTTGAAGACACTCAAGAATTATCCTGCTTTCTTCAAGGGTAAAATTGCTTTCTGTATAATACTTGTTAAAATCGGTTATAGCTTCAAAAAAATGCCCCAAAGCTCCAGATACATTTAGATCATTATCAAGAGATGACGTAAAATCATTTATAAGCTTATCTATTCGATCCTTAATTAGTTCACGAATTTCACCGCTCTTTTGGGATTTTTCACAATTAAGAACAAGATTATCAATTCTAGAAAGTGGTTGAGAGGCATTCTTAAGATTATCAAGCGTAAAGTTAAACTGTTTACGGTAGTGAGCTGTTAATAGAAGGTAACGTATGGCACGTGATGAAAAGCCTTGTTCGATAAGGTCATTTAATGTATAGAAATTTCCTTTGGATTTTGACATCTTGCTGTTATCTACAAGTAGATGCTCCGCATGAAGCCAGTATCTTACAAATGGTTCATCGAAAGCTGCTTCACTCTGTGCAATCTCATTCTCATGATGAGGGAACACAAGATCGACACCTCCGGTATGAATATCTATTGTGGTATTATATATTTTCCGTATCATAGCCGAGCACTCGATATGCCATCCCGGACGTCCATAACCAAGATCAATCTGCCATCCCGGCTCTTCTTTTGAGATCTCTTTCCAGAGAGCAAAATCCCTGATGTCATCCTTATGGTACTCGTCAGTATCGTACCTTGTACCCGACTTGATTGATTCGGGATCAATTTTGCTTAATTTGCCATAATCAGAATATTTGGAAATACTAAAATAGATTGAGTTATTATCTTTATAAACCAGACCTTTTTTTTCAAGTCGGTTAATGATTTCATTCATCGCATCAATAGAATCCGTAGCGCGCGGGTAGTGTTCAAATTCTTCAATATTTAATTTTTTTAAATCTTCAAAAAATATATCTGTAAATCTTGCAGTATATTCTTTAAGGGAAACTCCCTCTGAAAGAGCGCCTTTAATTGTTTTATCGTCAACATCGGTAATGTTCATGGTATGGTTAACTTTAAAACCTCTAAATTTCAAGAAACGTCTTAAAATATCATTAAAAAGAAAAGTTCTAAAGTTCCCTATATGAGCAAATCCGTAAACAGTTGGGCCACAAGAATAAATTGAAACTGGAGGGTAATCATTAATTGACTCTTTTTTCTCTCCTCCCGGAATAAATTCCTCTATTTTTTTACTCATTGTATTATAGAATTTTACCATTTTGAACCCTCCGGAAAAACTTAAAAAAGACATCTGATAACACTAATCTATAAAATGATATAGAATTGGTTTCGGCTAAAAAAAATTTGTTAGAATTGTATATTTGTTATGAATCATAACAAAAATGTTGCGGTACATGATTATGTCAAACAGTTTTGTCTTAATTGGTTAATCAGGTTATTATTAAGATAATATTTCGTTTCCGTCATTATCCAATATTATTTCGACCGTGTCTGTATACTGATCGACGATTGTTTGAGAGGAAGAGGTCTGATTTGTGCCGGCAGGACGGGAAGCGAGATTTATTTCACCGTATTTATATCGTTTTTTTACTATTCTAAAATCGATATTATGCTCTCGTAATAGATTTTCAAGTAGTTTTATATAACCTAACAGAATTTTAATTTTTTCGTTTTTCCTTTTCAAAGCCTTGTTCATCTGTTTCGTTATTGAAAGTAGAATGTTTTCTCTGTTTTTTAATCTTTTTTTCAATTTTTTGATAATCTGATCAGTTTTGCCATCGACCGAGACCAGCTCTACATGAGCGTAAATCTTGTTGTCATTCCCGTTTTGGCGGGAAGCTTGTATGAAATTCTTTATCCGTTTATCTGACAAAATATGAGAAGGAAGTGTCTTTTCCCACTCAGTTTCGTTAACGGTTAATGTCTCTATGGCTTTGGTTGTATCCATTATATTACAATCACTTTCTTTATTTGAGCTCGTTTCAAGGAATAAATAATGCTAAAATAGTAAAATAATTCATCCAAATAACACGGATAATTGGTTTTATTAACCGTATCAACTATTTATAAAATAGATATACTGTTATTATTGTCGGATTTTATTATAACATAATTTACCCAAAAGATTTATGGTATCTTGTATTTTACCATTAAATATTGAAAAAAGATAATTAGCCGATTCGAATACAGAAGTTAGATTATATTAGTTCTTGACTTAACAACATTTAAAAATAAATACTAAATTGAGCTTTATAAGCCGGACCCTACATATTCTTAATAGTCTGAATTATTTCGTACTTTGATAGGCAAGTTATTATGTATACAGTTTTGCACATTGACAACAGCCATTTTTTCAATAAAATTGTGCGTTCATGTATCGAGAAAATTGGATTAACTTGTATAACCTCTAACGACATCTCTGAAGCTGTTGAAAAGCTTGAAAATAATCATATCGATCTTATTATAACGGCTCTTGAAATCCGTGGCGGTGGAGGTGAGTACCTGATAAGACAGTTAAACAGTGGAAAATTTCGCAATATCCCTGTAATTGTTATGACCTCAAACGACTCCATGAGTACTCGTATTAAGATGTTTAAACTGGGAGTAGTCGATTATATATCCAAAGACCAGACCTTCGCGGGGGCTCTATCAGGATTTTTAAATAAACTCACCGAAAAAAATCGTTCCAGATCTCTTCTTAAAAAGTTATCCTTTGCTGTTCTTGATGATTCTAAAACGCAACTTCAGGTAATTAGCAATATTATGTCTCTTAACAAGATTGAAAATGTCTCTTTTTTTTCTAAAGGAGGTGACTTGCTTAAATCAAATAACAGGTTTCATATATATTTTGTCGATCTTGTATTGCCTGATATTTCAGGGGAACAGGCTATTCTTCAAATTCGTAAAAAATACCCGGAATCCTTGATTATTGCCGTTTCCGGAATTGATAACTATAAAGTTGTATCAAACGTGCTTCTTTCGGGAGCGGATGATTATATTCTAAAACCCTTTAACTCAAGTATATTTATGGCCAGACTCGTCTCAAATGTCAGGGTATTTCAACTTGTACAGGATTTAAAAAAGAAAAATCAGGAGCTGGAAGAGAGCCTTATTACTGATCCTTTAACAGGACTTTACAATCATCGCTTTATTTACAGCAGACTTCAGGATATTATCAGTAAAAAAACATCACCTTTCTCTTTTGTTTTCTTCAGTGTTGATAACTTTAATAATGTTAACGACACCTATGGTCATAGTCAAGGTGATAAAGTTCTTTGTAAAATTTCCGATGTATTGTTAGGTGAAATTGAAGATAGATCATGTATAGGAAGATATGGAGGCGTAGAGTTTATTGTTCTTTTTCCGGGCATGACAGTAGATAAAGCATTTCCCGTTGCAGAAAAAATCCGCCAGAGGGTAAATCGAATCACAGTAAATAACGCAAGAATATCTGTTAGTGGTGGTCTTTGCCAGAACGAAGGTGAAGAGAGGGCGGAAGATCTTATACGAAAGGCAGATTCGCTTTTGTTTAACGCAAAGCATAACGGTAAAAACCGAATAGAAAAAAGTTTTGACTGGCAATCCTATTTATAAAGAGAGTTTAGTCCTTTCATGCCTTCAATAACAGTATCGTAACTGTTTTTTGCATTCCAGAAAATATATCCTTCTGATTTGGTATCAATGCTGGCCTTTATTTGCTCCTGTATATAAGAAGCATTATAATTCGATACTCTCCAACCAAATGCCTGAAGCCAGGGACGAACCATTGTTTTACCAGACTGTTTTTTAACTCTTGTTACACCTTCCGAAATAAAGTAGTAAGGAGAATCACCGGGTTTCGCAATACCTCTGAAATTATTGTTAAAATGAGACGGATAAAGCATTGGGCATATAATATCACAATATTGCGAAAGCTTGGCAATGTCTTGTCCTGTACTTTTTATATCCCCCTCATACCCCCAGGCGACTACTCCAAAAATATCGATAGATACCAGCACATCCATTTTTTTTAAACGTGAGTAGGCTTTATTCAAAAAACCTGTAATAGTATCTGTTCTTGACATGATACCGTTGTGATTAGCATATATTGCGTTTAGACTTTCTTTTTCAGTCGGGAAACGTATATAATCAAATTGAATTTCGTCAACACCATATGAGGCGGCCTCTTCTGCTACACGAATAGTATAGTCCTGTACTTCATTGTTTGTCGGATCAAGCCATATTTCACCTTTGCCATGGTTCCAGATCGATCCGTCTGTATTTCGTATAGCCCAGTCCGGGCGGTTTCTTGTCATATGCATGTCTCTAAAACAGCTGATACGGGCAATAACATATATTCCGTTTTCTTTAAGCAGACGAATCATTTTTGTTATATCGTCTGTTCCACGATATTTATGAGAGTCATACTCTATAACTTCCTTAACCCTGCTTTTATAACTAAAAAATCCGGGTACATCCTTAACATCAAAAACAACAGAATTAATTCCTGCTGTTTTATAATCTTTAATCAATTGTTTAACCATCTTCGCAGAGTTTATTGATTTAGAAGAGAAATAGACCGAGCGGGCAAAGGTGTCACGATTGGCATTATTAAAAACGTTGTAAACCATTGGTTTTTCGATGTTAGGAACAAGGTATGTATTACCTTTGATCAGCATATCGGTTTTTAATTCATTAATAGCTATAAATGATTTTAAATAATTATGACTACGGTAATATTTTGTATACCTGATAGAGTCGTCAGCGAATTGTGTTAGTGTTGTATCATTTTCAGGAGTGAAGGTCAGCAGATGTCCTGAATAACTATAACCATCAGGAAGATTTTTAAAAAAAGGTATATAATCTCTATTTATTTCTCCTCCCGTTTTTAGAACAGGTCTTTCGTAAAAATACATTGCAACAGAATTGCGAACAGTGTCAATTCTGTCACTTAAAACCGAAGGATCATAAAGTTTAAGAGAAATGGCGGATATAGAAAAAACTGTTAGTAATAGAACAATTATTGTCTTGAAAAAAAGAAGTAATCTCATTTTATGAACCTTCACAGAGGCGGATTTAACGTTTTAGAAACCGTCAGAAAACATTAGGGAACTTCGAAAAATTACCATGTTCCAGAGGGCAACATGGTTTAAGTGCCTATCCTAAAGGAATTTTTCGCAAGTTCCTTGTTGATAAGTTAATTTTTAGAGATTGCCATTAGTTTTCCTATTAACAATATCGGATAAAGACCATATATGACTTCACTATTTACAGTAATAATCCCGGTATTTAACCGAGAAAAAACGATTAGTCGAGCAGTAGACTCTGTAATCAATCAGACATTTTCGAATTTTAAATTTGTTATAATAGACGATGGCTCAACAGACAAAACTTCCCGTATTCTTTCCAAATATAAAGACAGCCGCATGACAGTAATACGTACAGAAAACTGTGGTGTATCGTCCGCACGTAATACAGCTGTTAAAGATTTAATAACACCTTATGCCGCATTTCTGGACTCTGACGATGAATGGCTTAATAACAAACTTGAAAATGATTTCCAGTTTATTCAGGAAAACCCGCAATATCAAATTTTTCAATCACAAGAGATATGGTATCGTTACGGCAAAAGGGTTAACCCTAAGCTTAAACATAAAAAAAAATCCGGGTCAATTTTTAATGAATCCCTGGAGCAGTGTATGATATCTCCTTCATCAGTAGTCATACATAAATCAGTTTTTGAAAATCATGGTCTATTTGATCCAAATATGCCAGTTTGTGAAGATTATGATCTATGGCTTAGAATAACACCATTTTACGAAATAGGGCTGATCGACAAACAGACAATAATAAAATATGGGGGAGCGGATGATCAGCTATCCCGATCAGTCACTGCCATAGACCGGTTCCGCATTTACAGTATGCTTAAACTACTTAATAACACAAAATACAGCGAATACCAAAAAAAAATTGTGCCGGCTCTGAAACGAAAGATAAATATCGTTATGGCAGGAGCTATAAAAAACAATAATAAAAACCTTTTCAAAAACTTGGATGAGACCTTGAACATTATCGGGCAAGGCTGTACGCCGCGAGATTTTTCGTACCTGCTGTAAAAAGAACATCACCTGTGATTTCGATATTCAAAGCCGTATCTTCAAATGTTTCAGAATGCAGTGTATTCAGCTCATTATCATAAATACTCAGGATACTCTTACCACCAAAGAGCCGGTAACTTGCGATCGCTAATCCACTATAAAGAGAAATCTGCGCATGACCGTGAGACTGTGGCTCGATCTCTTTCGAGAATAACGGCTTACCTTTATTATCAAACATTCGGTAATAAAGTCCGTCAAGCAGATGCAGGGTCCCGGTATCCGAGATTGCAATTCCGGTTCGTGTTTTATGAACGCTCTCCATTTTTACAGATAGCTCAAAATCGCCGTCATGAATATTAGAAATATTAATTATCATACAACCGTCTTCGTTTACAGTTCCATAGTGGATTGCAGCGTAAGAGGAGTTATCACTTAATACACAACTTTTAACAATTGTTCCTTCAGGAGTTTTACCATGTAACACAAGATTTCCAGAGCTATCCACAATATAATACTCTGAACTCATAAAGCCTGCTATAGCGTAATCATTTTTGGAAAATGAAATATTGGTGCACATTCGCCCCTCAATTTTCTGAATACCAACCGGTTTTCCGTTTTTATCGTTTATAAAGATTGTGTGAAGATCAGAAACGAGAAGAAGTACCAGTTTGGCTGAATATGAAAGATATGGGTACTGTGGAGTCTCGGTAATCCAGAATTTGGCGCCAGTTCGATTTAAAAACGAAATATGTGAACCAACTTTGTCGAACTGGATATAATATTCTTTGTCACCTGAAAACGCAAAACGTGAGTTTTCATCACCCGAATATTCCTTATGAAACGAACCATCAGCATTAAGAAGATAAGCGTGGTCAAGAGAAGGATAAAGAAAATAACCTCCGGTTTTATTAATATTGCCGGACGGATCTATGGATCTTATTTTATCTACGGAACCAAACCATTCAGGAGTAACACGGGCACCGTTATCTATTTCGGAGTAGGGAATGAAAGCCAGTAATCCTCCAAGAACAATTCCCAAAAATAAAAATTTCATATATATGCCTCGTATCAATAATGAAAAAGCTCTGTTAATTACAGAGCTTCAGTTAATAGCGTCAACAAATTTTATTCTTTTGGACATCAATCAGTAATGTAACTTTTAAGTTTAAAACTTCTGGATGGATGGCGAAGCTTTCTTATTGCTTTTTTTTCAATTTGACGGATACGTTCCTTGGACAGGTTGTACTGTTCTCCGATCTGGTGAAGAGACATGGGTTTATTGCCGTCCAATCCGTATCGTTTTACCAAAATATCTTTTTCTGATGCAGTCAAAGTGTCTAGCACTGATGATAGTTCTTCACGTAAAGATTCATCAATAAGATCTTTGTAGGGGGCATCGGTATGTATATCCTCAACAGTGCTAATCATTGTCGTATCATCGGAATCACCGTAAGGAGTATCAAGGGAAATATAATCCTGTGAAATATTTCTTAAGTGATTAATCTGTTCGTTATCCATATCCAGAAATTCAGATATCTCTTGAGGTGTAGGTTCCCGACCAAACTCATGTTCAAGACGTTTATGAACTTTTTCAATTTTCTGAAGATCAGCGGTTCGGTTAAGAGGAATACGGATAAGGGAAGTCTTTTGTGAAATGGCAAGAATTATTGCCTGTCTGATCCACCATACCGCGTATGATATAAAATGAAAACCTTTATCCGGATCAAATTTTTCAGCGGCTTTGATAAGCCCCATGTTGCCTTCGTTAATTAAATCCAAAAAAGAAATACCGCTCGTCTGGTATTTCTTCGCTATGGAAACAACGAAACGAAGATTAGACTTGATCAACATCTCCTTTGCCTCAGGATCTCCGCTAAGAGCCTTTCGCGCGTAATAGTCCTCTTCTTCCCGAGTTAATAGTTTTATCTTGTTGATCTTGTCAAGATACCAAGCTAAAGAGGAGTCAAAACCCTTTTTACGGTTACGTTTAAGTTTTACAGTCGATTTATCGACAACAGGGCTGATTTCGGTATCATTTTTACTGGACATAATTTCCCTTATTAGAAAAGTAGAATAACGTGACTATAACAGATGTATTATATAAATCAAGTCAATTTTTATCTCCTAATTAAAAAACAGCCTTAAAGTGCTTTTTGGCATCAATACTTGATATTTATGAATATTTTGTTATAATAGTCTGTAAAAACAATGAATAAAACTTTCCAGTGTATGTTTTGTTGTAATTGATTAGACAAAAATTGTATCATTATATGGAATAACTGGTCTATAGTCACAGATGTCTGTTTTTGCAATCATTGCCAGTAATATTATTTTTATTTATGAATTTATACAAAATATATTCAAAAAGGAGAGTTTATCAACCGTAAACAATTAATTCTCAATATTTGATTTTAATTTAATCTTGAAATAAGAGAATAAAAAAATAGCATGGTTCGATTCTAATAGATAGCTACCTGTATTAATTAACATTTCAACAAGGAACTTGCGAAAAATTCATTTAAAACAGGCACTTAAGCGAGATCGCCTTTTGAAAAATGGTAATTTTTCGAAGTTCTCAGATATAAAGAATTGGTGATGAGGAATGTATTATGAAAAAAAGTCTTTTATTAATTATATTAGCTTTAATGTTGGCATCGTGCGGATTAACCGATTCCATAATTGTTAAACAGGTAAATCCTGACAGTATGATTCACTATAGCAACATTTACTCTTTTGATGGTGAATTGGCAGATGAGGACTATTACGTACTTTATTTTACTGCTGGCGACCGTATTCCCTTACGAATAGTACTTAATAACGACTACGTCAGGGTAGATGAAAACAGTGATATCAATATGATAGCAAAAAGAAACATATACTTTATGATTAAAAACCCGGAAAACAGCTCTAATCGAAGTAATTATAAAATATCACGCAACTCACGAATATTTATCAGTTTTGATGCTGTCAGGTGGTCTTCGATACATAATAGTGAAACATTGAAAGAGATTGCCGGTTTTGATGAGGAGAGTGTAAGTTTCGGTTTTGAAGCTACAAATCAGGATGGAATCAGGTCTCAGCTAACAATTGAAAACAGATAGCAAAACTATTCCCAGTATACACGAACTACCTGAACATGTTAAGCGGATGATAGCAGCCGGTGAGGTTATCGAAGGGCCTCATTCGGTTATCAAAGAACTTATCGAGAACTCTGCGGATTCCGGAGCAGGGAGAATCAGTGTCAAAATTGAAGATGGTGGAATGCGTCGAATTGTTGTAACTGATGATGGATGCGGTATTCTTCCGGATGAGCTCAAACTTGCAATAACAGAACACGCGACATCCAAAATTACGTCTGTTGATGATATTCAGTCAATATACAGTTATGGATTTCGTGGAGAAGCTTTATCAAGCATTGCAGCTGTTTCTCATATTACAATTTTAAGCCGTCCCCATAATATGGAAGAGGGTGCAAAACTTGTATCTGACGATAGTATTTCTGTATTACCTTTTGCCGGGCCAGTTGGAACAACTGTTATTGTCGAGCATATCTTCTATAACACACCTGCTAGAAAAAAATTTTTAAAAGCTCGCTCTACCGAAATAAGGCTGATACGCGAAAGCTTTATCAAAATTGCAATAGCTAATCCGGCTATTGTGATGACGCTTGAAAATGAAGACAAGGTATTGATGTCACTTCCTGCGCGTGAGCACATCAGGGAGCGGCTCGCCGATATTTATGGTTCGAATGAGGCTTCCAGGCTTCTTGAAGGAGCCGTTCAAGATCTCAAGGTTAATGTAAACGGGTTTATTTCATCTCTGGAGGGATTAAAAAGGAGCCGGTCTATGCAGTTTCTCTTTGTTAATGGTCGACCAGTAGAGTATAAAAATCTTTCATTCCATGTTAACAGGGCTTATGATTCAATGCTGCCAAAGGGATTACACCCCGTTCTGTTCCTTTTCATTACTATCCCCCCTGATCTTATTGATGTTAATGTTCATCCCTGTAAAAGAGAAATTAAACTCTTTGACACTCGCTATATCGACAGTCTGATATACGGTTTTGTCAAAAAAACTCTTGGTCAAAACGAGATACATCTTGATTTATCAGTTTTTACCAATTATAAAAATGATAACACTAGCGAAAGGGAACTCCATTCAAATAGTTATGTGAATGGAGCAGGCCAAGATCCATCGAACCTATGCCGAATTGCTGATAACGATCTGAATTCAATAAATGTGTCGGTAAAAGATAATGAAAGTTCGCGAATAAGCAAAAGCGATGAGATAATGGGCCGCTTTAACAATCCTGGTAATTGTGAAATTATGAATGATTATTCCGATGATCCATTAAAAACAGGGCCATCGAAAACCATAAGTTATATTAATGATGGTCGGGATATTTATAATCAACTGCATAACTGGCATTATATAGGTACTCTTTTTAAAACATATCTTCTTGTAGAAAAGGAAGAGTCTTTAAAAATTGTGGACTTCCATGCGGCTCATGAGAGAATTATTTATGATCGGCTTATAAAGAACGAAGAAAAGCCCTCCGTTCAAAAGTTGATTTTCCCTGAAGAGATAAATATGGATATTCAGGAAGTTTCTTTTGTTTTAGATAACCTTGATGTTCTATTTTCCATGGGATTCGATCTGGATATTTTTTCACAAGAATCACTTGTAATCAGAGGTATCCCTGAGACGCTTGATCCATCACAGGCGATTACTTGTATTCAGGAATTCGCGCAATCTGTTTCAGATTTGACTCTCGACCGTAATGCCGGGGATTATTTTATACAAATCAGAAATCATGCAGCCGAAAGAGTAGCCTGTCACAGCGCAAAACGGGCCGGTGACCCGATGAGTCGCATAGATGCTGAATCATTGCTTGTAAAAATATTTTCCGGATCTTATCCGTTACGCTGTCCTCATGGACGCCCGTTCGTAGCCGATATCAGCCGTAAAGATTTTGATAAGCTCTTCAGAAGGTTAATATGAAAATTATACTTGGAGTTACATCTTCGATAGCAGCCTATAAGGCTTGTGATATTACCAGGCTTTTTGTAAAAGAGGGTCATGATGTATTTGTGGTTATGTCAAAAAACGCCCTTAATCTTGTTTCACCTTTAACATTTAGAACCTTATCCGGAAACCCGGTATATCATGAAACTTTTTTGCCCGATGTCTATAATATGGGTCATATTGCACTGAAAGAAAACGCCAATATTTTTGTTTGTGCTCCTGCCACTGCAAATTTCATAGGAAAGGCCGCGTCTGGAATTGCTGATGATCTTATTACTACTACCTTTTTATCCATGAAGACTCCCATTGTTATCGCTCCGGCTATGAATCCAGATATGTGGTCTAATCCAGCCGTTCAACATAATATTTCAGTTTTAAAAAAACGGAATATAACCATTATTGAACCTGACACCGGTGATGTAGTGTGTGGCGACACTGGATATGGAAAGCTGGCTCCAGTAGACGCAATTGTCAAAAGATCTCTTGAATTGTTGGAAAATCAGAATGGCTAGTACAAATGACTTTTCTTATCTTGTAAGTGCTGGGCCTACCCGTGAATGGATTGATCCTTTCAGGTTTATTTCGAATCCGTCATCCGGTAAAATGGGAATAGCAATAGCTGATGAAGTTTATAAACATTCAAACCGTATAAAATTGCTTCATGGTGTTATAGATAATAGTCTGTTAAAAGATAAAGCTTACGAATGTAAGAGTTGCGAAACTACAAATGATCTGCTTCGTGCTATGGAAAAAGAATTATCGTCCGATATGATAATTTTTATGGCGGCAGCTCCTTCTGATTTTCGTCCGGTGAGCTATTCTGATCAAAAAATAAAAAAAAATAGTGACCGGATTAATATAACCTTCGAGAAAAATCCAGATATTCTTATGCATATTGCCCAATTGAAACTATCAGGAAACTATAAGAACATGATTACCGTTGGTTTTGCCGCAGAAACGCAGAATACTGAAAACTATGCTCTTTCAAAACTAAAACAAAAATCTCTTGATTTTATTTGTCTTAATGATATATCAAAAAAAGGGGTTGGTTTTGCGGGAGAAACAAACGAAGTTACCATCTACTGTAAATCCGGAGAAAAAATCCTGATTCCAATGGACACAAAAGTTAACGTTGCCAAGCAAATTTTTCATAATGTTACCAGGAGAATCTGAAATGTATATCAGGCAAACAGCTTATAATGGAACATTTTATCCTTCGGATAAGGCTAAACTTGCGGCTGAGATAGGTTATTATCTTGAAAACGCATCATCCGTAATAAAACACCCAACTGCCAAGGGCATTATTGTTCCACATGCCGGATATGTCTATTCAGGACAGATAGCAGCTTATTCCTACATGTCCTCATCAGATTGCAATCCATCTAAAATTATTGTTTTAGCACCATCACATAGATATTCTTTTGAAAAAGGATCAGTTATACCTGACGGTCTGTATCGTACTCCATTAGGAGATGTTAAAATTGATATATCAGCAGCAGAATTGTCAGAAAAGAGCTCAATGACCTTTTTAAAAGCTGCGCACGATTCTGAACACTCCATAGAGGTGCAGGTGCCTTTTCTTCAGACCGTTTTCCCAAATGCTGATTTAATACCTGTATTAATTGGGTCGCAGGATCCTTCAATATGCACCTCAATTGCGGCTGATATAGCATCAATATACGAAGATGAGAAACAAAAACCTCTTGTAGTTATCTCAACCGATCTTTCTCATTTTCATCGATACGATGAAGCGGTTCAGATAGATAATACTACCATGGGTATTATAACAGAATTTAACGAAGATACTTTATATCATTCGGTTCAAAATGGGAGTGAAGCCTGCGGCTTCGCGGCTATCTATACAGGATTTAAACTTCTGAAAAAATTTGGAGCAAAAACGTGTGAAAAAATTATGTACAGAAATTCGGGTGATGCTTCAGGTGAAAAAAACAGGGTAGTCGGTTATATGGCTGCTGTTATTTATTAAGAGAGGTCTATAATGGATATTTCCGGGAATGTAAAACAGTCACTTCTAAAGATTGCTCGATTAACAATTGCTTCACAACTGGGCATAAAGATGCCGTATTCTGCAGACTCAATCGACACAAGCGATCCCATCTTCAATAAAAAATGTGGAGCATTTGTAACCCTTCATTTAAATGGGTCGCTTCGCGGGTGTATAGGTTATATAGTCGGTATAAAACCGCTTTTACAGGCAGTAAAAGACATGGCTTATTCAGCCGCTTTCAAAGATCCAAGATTTTTACCCTTAACTCCGGCTGAATTTGAGCAAATTGACCTGGAAATATCTGTACTTTCTGAAATTGAAGAAGTTACAGATATCAGTCAGATTGTTGTTGGTAGAGATGGATTAATAATTACAAAAAATCATAGTTCTGGTCTTCTTTTGCCGCAGGTTGCTACCGAAAATAATTGGGATCTGGAAACTTTCCTGGGGCATACATGTCTTAAAGCTGGTCTTGATGTTGAATCGTGGAAAGATAAATCGACAGTAATTGAAAAATTTTCTGCAGAGGTTTTCGGAGAAAATAATGAAATTGAATAGAATCGTGCAATTTTTAATTATTGCTTTGTTGTTAACAAATTGCACTAAACATAAATCCAGTAATCCGGATATAGATGACATGGAAAAGATAAGGAAACTCTTTACTGTTTTCGAGGTCGCGTTAAAAAAGAACGATTACTCACTATACAGAAATGTATTTACTGAATCTTCGACTAAAGATGATTTTGAAAAGAAATTTGGGGACAATTATTATAAAAACATTCAAATCATGAATGTTGTATTCAAAGGTGAGCAAATAATTGGTGATGAAGTTGCTTTTGTTAATAATGTGACAATTGCTGCCGATAAATATGCCCGTGAAAATGATGAGTATATCGGAATGATTAGGGCAGACACTGTTGTATTTACTCCCAAAGAGAAATCGGTACAGTGGAAAATCTTACATATGATTACAATACACAATGAGTAATCAAAGCAAAAGTGGATATTATCCGAGAATTATTTTTTTATATCATTTTTTGGATAAGAAAAAATGAAAAAAAAGTCTTCACATTATATTTTCTTTATATTGATTCTCTTTTTTTTTAATCTTTACGGACAAACTGTTTCAGAACTGGATAATAGAGCTCAACGCTACTATGAAGCTGGTGAATACGAACGAGCTATAGTTGACTGGATCACCGCTCTTGAAAAGTCACCAGGCAATAAACAGATTCAGCACAAAGTTGAAATGGTTTATAACCGGAAAAGAACACGCGATCTTGCTTTTGAGCGTTCAAAAAAGTTTTTACGCATAGCACGAACTCACCTGGAAAAAAAAGAAGCTCAAAAAAGCCTTGATAATGCTGATAAATCCATAGAAAATTTTATTACTGCTTATAGAATAACTCCCCGTGATCCTGAAATGCAAATTTTACGTGCTCGTGTAGAGCGTATGAGAGCTGATGCTTTACAGGAGTTAGAACGTCAACGGTTGCATGCTCAAATGAAAAAGAAATACGACGCTCATTACGCAGCAGCTCAGGAATTTATGGAAAATAAAGAATATGAAAACGCAATAACAGAATGGGATGCAATGCTCGTGATATTTGCGGACGACAATATCGCTAAAGAAGGTAAACGCAAAGCCACTCTTGCTTTACAGAGCCGTATGCGTTTTGAACAGATTAAACGTTTAACCGAAAACGGAATCAGACTTTTTGAAGAGACCAAATATCAGGAATCCCTTCACGATTTTGAAGAGATACTAAAATTAGATCCCGGCAACCCTGATGCAGAAAACTATATCGCTAAAATAGATGATATTCTGGAAGAAGAACAGAAACTTGAACGCAAGCGACTACAGGCGGAGCGTTACTATAGCTCGGGTTTACAAAACAGCAGCGAATACAAATTTGATCAGGCACGTGAAGATTATGAGATGGTAATTTCTCTTATAGAGGATTATCAGGACGCAAAGTCCCGATTAGCAGGTCTTGATAAGCTGGAAGAAGAGTACAACGAAAGAATACGTCAGCAGAATCTGGATAAAATAAATAGGCAGTTTCAGGCTGGTCTTCTTTATCTGGCCCAGGGAGACTACGAGAGTGCTGTAACCGCATTTGAAAATATAATTGAGATTGATCCGGCAAACGATCAGGCAAGACGTTATGTTAAAACTTCCAAAGAAGCTCTTGCACAAGAGAAAGAAGATATAATTGATGAAAGTTCTCCGTATTTTTCTCTTGTATCTACTCTCATAAGTTCAGGGAAACTATATTATGAAAGACAGGAGTACCGGAAATCACTGGATCAGTGGGAACGTATTCTTAATCTGTTTCCAAACAATACTTTTGCTACTGAATATCTGCTAAAATGCCAGTTGAAACTGAATCCCGACATTTATAGAAAATTTGCCGCAGAACAGATAGAAGAAGGGAAAAAAATGCTCAAACAAAAAAATTACCCCAGGGCATTAAGGCGTTTTTCCATTATAAAATCAATTTCTCCGGATTATCCGGATATTGATAATCTTATTGCGTCAGCTAAACCTTCTAAACCTCAAATACCAATACCTGCGGGTACACCACCTCCTCGTATAACCGTATCACCTGCCGAAATTGAACAGAGATATAATCGCGGTATAGAATTGTACCGTAACGGAGATTTTAAAAAAGCATTAAACGAGTTTAAATGGGTTGTTAAAAATGATCCGCAAAACACAAGAGCGATAATAAATGTTAACAAAATTGAATCAGAAATACGTCTTTCCGGGAATCCCGCCAGGAAAAGATCTGCCACACTTAGTGAGGAACAAAAAAAACTGGTTCGGCAATACTATTTTGCCGGAATAAACTACTACTCTCAGAATAAATTTGCTGAAGCTGTAAGCGAATGGCGAAAAGTACTTGCTATAGATCCAAACCATGATAAAGCAAGAAACAATATACGAAATTGTCTTCTTTTAATGAAACAGTGAGCTTATGATGAAAAATAAAAAAAACATTGCGGATGAAAATAAAGATCTGAAAAACAGTAAAAAGAAACGTGTTATTTTCAGCCTTAAATTTAAATTTTCAATTGCGATTATTGTTCTAACCGTAACCATTATTTCTTCAATGGCATATTATTTTCTTCAAAAAGAGACTCTTTTATTAACAGATAATATAAAAGACAATGCCCGCCTTATGATGAATACTTTTTCTGCAGTAACTCAAACTTCTTTAGGTGATAATGATCTTGTAATTTATGATACAATAAATATTTTTAAGCAGAACAAATCGTTCCGTTACGCCTATGTCACAGATCCGGAGGGTAGCGTAATTATCTCGGACAATCCTGATAAAATTCCGGACAACAGTAAAGATGAATATTTGAAAAAAGCTATTAACAATGACACGGTAAAAACTGTTTTAGAGCATGAGATCAAGGACAATCAGGATGAAAACGGCAAAATTTATGATTTTATAATGCCTGTTTACAGCAGATTGAACGACAGCCGTATCGCGATTATACGTCTTGGTTTCTCTGACGCCTTGATTCGTGATCAGATAAAAAAACTTCAAAACACAATTATTGTTATAGCATTAATATTTATAGGTGCTTCCGTTATCGCTTCTTTTATATTATCTTACATTACAACTAATCCTCTGAAACATCTTTCCAATGGAGTTGCCATAATAGCAACCGGTAATATGGATCATAAGATAACAATAAGATCCAAGGACGAGATTGGACGTTTGGCTAGTGAGTTTAACTCTATGACCCTTGAGTTGAAAGAGGCTAAGAACAAGGAAATCGAGAGCCGGCTTTTGGCGGAACAGCTTGAGCTTGCTAAAGAGATTCAGGAAGGTCTAAACCCGATGGGTTTTTACAACAGCCGGGGTGTACAGATCCAGGGATATACCAGAGCCGCGAAGGGAGTGGGGGGAGATTATTTTGACTATATCGATATAGATGATTCCAGGGTTGGTGTTTTGATTAGTGATGTCTCTGGTAAAGGTGTACCGGCATCACTTGTAATGGTGATGATTCGTACTGTTTTTGTATCTTCGGTTGATCAAAACTCCACTTCTGTTCAATGCAAAAACATTGTAACGGCAGTGAACAACTCTTTAAGTGCTGATTTTGCAATAGATAAATTTGCTACAATGATGTTTATAATCTTTGACCGTGCAAGTGGGACTCTGTCATTTACAAATGCCGGTCATGGACCTCTTTTTTGTTACCGGGCAAAAGAAAAACATTGCACAGTCACAACTTTGGAAGGCATGCCAATAGGCATTGTGGACGAAGCCTCCTATTTGCAGTCATCAACCCGGTTCGATGCAGGTGATATTGTCGTTATGTATACAGACGGTATTACGGAAATGCGAAACTCAAATCGCGAAGAATACGGTAGAGCAAGAATGCAAAAAATGCTAATGCTAAACTGTGAAAAAAGCGCAGAAGAAATTGTGAAAACAATAATAGAGGATGTTGAGGAATTTCGAGGAGAAACTCCCCCTCACGACGATATGACCCTTGTTGTGGTTAAACGTACTGAGTAGAGTTAAACAAGTTCACTTTCGTTATAGTATATTTTAAAAAATTTATCAAGTGTTGCAAGTTTTAGTATGTTAAGTACGTCATCACTAATATTCATCAAGGCAAACGAACCATTATGAGCCTTCATCTTTTTCTGACCAGCCACAAGAGCTCCTATACCGGAAGAATCCATATAGTTTACTTCCTTCATATCAACTACAACGCTGCTGTTCGAGCCGTCAGTTAAACTAAATAATGCATTTTTCAGCTCACTTACATTGTAGAGATCAACTTCACCGCTTACACTGATAATTTTATTGTCGCCATGTTCGCGGATAGATATGTCCATAAAATCCTCCAGTTGATTGACTGACATATTGACATTGTTTACTATTATGTAAAGTTTTTTTTAATTAACCTTAGTGCAAATATGATGTTTTCTTCTAAATACTTAAAAATATGAAACAACAGAATACAATAATTGTTATTAAATTTGATAGAATTATATACGAATAATAGAAAAATGACAAATAAAACTATTTGAATAAATCCTAATTACTTAACTAACGGTAAAAAACTGTATTTATTATAAAGAATACTTTAATTAACCACTACTTCAATCGAGAAGTGCAATGAATTATATTTTGTTCAGAATTTATTATTTATTGACCTTTTCTCAAAAATGGGTATAGTATTACTAAAAGTCAGCTGATTATGGCACTTGGAACAAAGGTTTGGCATATGCTATATGGAATATCATGATATAATTAAAAAGTCAATTGAGAAGTTAAATCAAGATTTTGAGATTCGTAACTCGCTTTTCCTGAGTATAATTCATAGAAATATAGACGCCTTGATAAAAAATGCCCCGTCCTGGTTTGGAGATAATCCCCCTCATGAATTTGTGGATGTGTTAAATTCTCTTGTTAATTTTTCGGTTTTAATAGCAGAGCAGGTAACGAATGTAAGTGAATTGATTAATGAGAAGACTTATCAGACATTTTCTCCTTACTCAATTTTAAAAGTCATACGTTATGATTTTTTAGAACTTGTCGTTTTTAAAAGGATGGTTATAAGCGGAGATAGAAACATCGAGATTTCCACATCAAAGGAGGTGTTTAAAGATTCACTTTATCATATATTTTTCTCTATTTCACAGTTTATTACTGATAATACATCAGTAGAAACCAGAATTAGCGAAGAGGGCTCTTCAGTGCTGATTTCTTTAATTTTTAGTGACCTGTCAGAAAAAATGCCGGATATAAAAACACTTTTGCGTTTGTTTATTACAGATGATAAAAGCGATATAGGAACCAAAGAATCCCATGGATTAAAAATAGGATTAAATACCGCAGTTGAAAATATAAGACGCATTGGCGGAATGATTCACATAGATAACCTATCCG
Source organism: Spirochaetota bacterium (assembly GCA_016934935.1). GTDB lineage: Bacteria > Spirochaetota > UBA4802 > UBA4802 > JAFGJZ01 > JAFGRW01. The sequence goes on from JAFGRW010000106.1 coordinate 167,512, forward strand.
ACTATAGTCGACTTCAAATAATTATATCGTTCCCTACGCTTTCCTTTTTGCAGACTATCAGTGATGTTCGAAAATATGACATTCCAGAACCCCTTGAAAAAAAAGAGGGAACCATTCTGGTCAGTTTTGCAGACAAGATAACTGAACTTTTATTGTCTGAAAATTTCACCAAAAACGGTTATAATGTAATCGTTGGATCAATATCCAAGCTGAATCTGCTGGAAAGCTATTCAAAAGTAACACATATTGTAGTTGATTACGATTCTATAATAGATATTTATGAATCACCCGAAGATTTTTACGCGATTCATTCTTCTAAGAGACTTCTGGTAATACATAAAAAATCTGTTGACCCGGTAGAATTTGTTAATGTAACTTATCTCTCTATTCCCCTCGAAATTGATAAGATACTGGAGAAACTCGACTGAATGAACTATCTAATAGGTGATATACACGGTGAGTTTTCAAAGTTATTACAGCTTATTAAAATAATTGAAAAAGATTTTGAACCGGAAAATGACGAACTGATTTTTTTAGGTGATTACATTGATCGTGGACCTGACTCTTATAAGGTTGTCGAGTATTTGTGCAAATTATCCGTTAAGTATAAAACTGTCTTTATTATGGGGAATCATGAGCAGATGCTGTATGATACAATATATAAAAATGAATCGAAGGCCATTTATTATCAAAACGGTGGCCAGACGACTTACGATAGTTATATGGCCAATACAGGATCATTTGTAATTCCCGAACACCATAAAAAAATTCTTTTTTCGGGCATTCACTATGTTGAAAGAAATGATTTCATAGCTGTTCATGCAGGAATAAACCCTAATTATGAAAATCCTGTTATGTGTGATGAATTTGATCTTATGTGGATACGTAAAGAATTTTTTAATGACAAAAAAAAATGGAAGAAAACGGTAATCTTTGGTCATACTCCAACTTTTTTTATTACAAAAGAGAGGAATACTCCCTATATTGACGAAAATAAGAATATAATTGGTATTGATACAGGTGCGGTCTATTACGGATATCTAACCGCAATAAGAATGCCGGATCGCAAGATTTACCAGGTGGGATAATATGAAAAAAATTGCAATCTTACTCTTTGTACCCGTAATTATCTTTTCGCAGCCGGAAAAAGTTTTTGTCGTTAAAAGCATTCTTGACCAAAACAGGTTTGTTTTCCAATCGGAAAAAAGACTGACCAATAGTCGCTACAACATTCATCTGGATTCTGTTGATTCCGGAGAAGTTACCATTCAATCAGGTAGCAGAGTTAACAGTTTTACAAATTACAAGTATGAATATATCGCGATTACATCAGCGGCAGTATTAAAAAAGTTAAAAACCGGTGATACCTTTACTTTCCATTCAAAACCCGAAAAAAGAATTCCGGTTTATAATGACTCATTTACTAGTGAGAAAAAAAGTTATGATAAATCGATAGTATCGGAAGTTGATAAAAGAGAGATGGTTCTCGTAAGTGGAGGTATTACTCTGATTGGTTCTGATCTTGGCCAGCCTCATGAATCACCGGTACACAATAAAATTATAAAAAGTTTTTATATAGATAAATACGAAGTCAGTAATCGTGATTATCTTGTTTTTTGCAAGGAAACCGCAGTAAATACACCCATATCATGGACCAATGGCGAGTTTCCACAAAAGATGGCAGATTTCCCGGTAATGGTTACCTATTATGAAGCTGAGGCTTATGCCAAATGGGCTGGTAAAAGACTTCCCACAGAGTTTGAATGGGAAAGAGCTGCTAATGGTGTAGAGGCTACTCAAAAAACAGTTACAAATTTAGGGGTTGTAGAAAAGCCATTTAAAACAAGATATCCCTGGGGAAATGATCTGCATAATTATGTGAATTATAATGAATTTTGGGAAAATAATAACGATATTCCATTTGAAAGAGGTCTACTTCCTGTTTATTATTATAAAGAGCGTAACGTTTCATTCTATGGAGTAGTTAATATGTGTGGCAACGCGGCCGAGTGGACATCTTCATGGTATGAAAAATATCCTGGAGCAAATTGCAGTTCAATACGTTTTGGTCAACAGGTTAAAGTCGTTCGTGGGGGTGATTACAAAAGTAGTGCTGATGAAATTACAATCAGTTCCCGAGCTTATGGTGGTTTGCCGGATCTTCACTCTGACAATAGATCTGGATTTAGATGTGTAAAAGAAATAAACCGGAGGTAATGTTGTGTTAAAAAAGAAAAGCAACTACCTGTCTATTCTGAAACTTGAACTTGAAGATTTAAAAACTGATATTGAATTACTGATAAAAAAGTGTTGTGAAGACAAAGAGGAAGATAATATCTCAAATTATGTTTTCATGGAAAATCTTACTCTTTTTAATAACGAAATTCTGGGAGTCAATGTATTCCATACAATTATTGATGATTTTGCTTCTAAAATTGATGAATATTCCGATCTTGAAGAAATGATAGATAAATTAAAAGATACATTTATGGACAAAATGAAAGAGTTTGGTGTTTCTAAAGCTATTTACTTGTCCATTTTAAGAAAAATGGACAAGGTTAAAAGCTATGTGATGCAGTAATTAAAGCATTCTCATGATAAACCAAATTAAAATAACTACAAGAATAATAAGCAAGATAGTTTCCATTGAGGATCTCCTTAAATTCAGACTTTTGATTAAAACAAACTTAAAAATAGTATAATGTCAAGAAAATAATTCAAGACCTGTATATAATTTTTTCACGGTTTAATAATAATTTTGAAATATAAAGGACTATTATAGAAGCTGCTAAATTCGTGAGTAATATAGAAAGGGGATTATTTATGTCGTTGTTCATCATAACTGTACGAATGGAAGTCATTATGTTTAATACAGGTATATAATCAAATCTTGATGAAATATTGGGATCAGTTACTAAAAAAAAACTTTTATCCGAAAAGTAATTGATAGCAGAGAAAATAACCGTAAGAGGCAAAATGTAGAGTTGTGCCTCTTTTACACTTTTTGCTGTTATACTTATACAAACTTCTATAGACGAAGTGACAAAAGAGAGTATAGCAACAAGAAACAGGCTGTAAGATATCTGCTTTGAAGTTATAATCAGTTCGGATATCCCTAAAAAAGAGCTATCAATTGACACAGAAATAAAAAAACCTGCAAGAAAACATAATACTCCCATAAATCCAAAGAGAAAAACAGTAAAATATTTCCCCAATACTACAGCAAATTTTGAAACAGGATTACAAAGTAACAATTCAAGAGAATTCCGTTCCTTTTCACCAGCAAAAACATCTGCGGCGACCGCAATCGGTGATGTTATAGAAATAATAATTATCAAAACAGGAAGAAGAGTATATAAAATAAACATACTTGCTCCTTCATATATATCATGAATCGGCATGAAGGTGACAATAAATCCAGTATGCTTTATATCAGGATTATCGAGAATATTGTTCATCTGATATTCCGTCAGTTTTACCTTCAAATACTCTAAAGCTTCAATGGATCGCTTGTAGCTGTTATTATACTCAATTTCAATCGCTTTAAAATTACCTTTTTTATACATACTAAGTGATGCATCAATTCTATAATTGAGAAGTGAAGCATTTTTATCCGTAATCTCTTTTTTTGAGACTAACAGCAAGGGATCGGCTTGTAAGTGGGCTATGATTGACTCATCTATACCACTAACGGAAATATTATAAATCGTATCCGTTTTACTCCCTGTTAATAAAATTACGGCGGGGAAAACTATTAATGGAAAGATGAAAGTAATGATCAGTGATCTGACGTCACGTATGGCGTCAATAGACTCTTTTTTAAAAATATTATAAATAGATTTAATCATTTTTCAAGAATCCTTAAATATGCCTTTTTTACAATATTATCTTTATTGTCATTGTATTTGATAAGGTCTATATCTGCTTTGATAATACCTTTATGCAAGATAATGACACGCTGACATATGCTGGATAATTCACTTATATTATGACTTGAATAAAGTATAGTTTTCGATTCATTTTTTTGATGTTGAATGAAGTCGGCAACTGAAACAATTGACGGGAAATCCATTCCGGTAGTAGGTTCATCTAAAAGCATTAGAGGTGAATTTATTACGGCCATCCTTACCAGTGCGGTTTTTTGTTTCATTCCATGTGAGAATTGAAGAGTCTTACGATCAATATAATCATTCATATCAAGAAGATTTGAAAAATAATCTATTTTATCGTTCAGCACATCTCCCGAAACTCCGTTTAAATTTGCAAAATATGTGATATTCTCTCTGGCGCTAAGTCTTGAATAAAGACCTGAACTGCCACCAAAAAAAACAGATGGGTAACAATTCCTGTCTTCATCAAGAGCCTGGCCATTGATAAATACATTACCTTCATCTGCTGAAATTAGTGAACAAATAATACGAAACAGCGTTGTTTTTCCTGCTCCATTCTCACCTAGTAAACCAACTACCTGTCCCTGTGGAATATGAAAGGATACGCTCTGTAGAACTTTATTATCGCAGAAATTTTTTTTTATACAATCAACAGTAAGCATTTTTTTCCTGAAAATATTAGTAATATAAAATCATAGTTTGAATTTATAAAGATTGTTTTTCATTAATTATCTAATAACTGAATCATCAAAACCGGTTAATTAATCAACATAAAAAAATTATTGCTATTATTTATTAATAATTCAGCTTTGTACTAAAGATTGAGAGGAATTTACGGTTGCGCGATTATCCGCTATTGCGGATGAAGTGAGGAAAGTCCGAACACCACAGAGCAGGATGCCTGATAACGTCAGGGCGCCGCGAGGCGACGGAAAGTGCAACAGAAAATATACCGCCTAAAAATATCTGCATGCAGATGTTTTTAGGTAAGGGTGAAAAGGCGAGGTAAGAGCTCACCGCACCGGCCGTAAGGTTCGGTGGCAGTGTAAACCCTATCCGGTGCAAGGCCAAATAGGTATTCACGAAGTTGCTCGCTTTTGAATACGGGTAGGCCGCAAAGACAGTAACAGCAATGTTAATGCAAGATAGATAACCGTACTAGACAGAATTCGGCTTATTTTCCTCTCAATCTTTATATAAAAATCCCTGCCAAGTAAAACGTCTGTTAAATTCGTCAATTAACCTTTGCTGAACTGTTCCTTTTTCCAATCCCCATTTCGGTGCTACTAAAACATCTTCAAGAGCATCACCGGCTATACGATGAATAGTTATATCTTTTCTTAACCTTTCGATAAAATCAGCTAAAATAGATATATAAGATTTAAAATCAAGAAGTTTCACTTCACCATTTGCATACATACTGTAAAGAGGTGTATTCTTTAATACATGAAGATGATGAATTTTTACTCCGGACACAGGCAAAGAAGATATTGTATCGGCAGTTTGCATCATATCATCCCAACTTTCACCCGGGATGCCAAGAATAATATGAACAGAGACCTGTATACCTCTATCGGCAAGAAGTATGATCGAATCACGAGTTTGGTTAAAATTGTGCATTCTGTTTAAATAGTCCAGGCTTCTATCGTGTGCAGATTGCATACCCAGTTCGACCCACAATTCAAAATCAGGACAATTGTATTCAGCTATTAGATCTGCAATTTCTGGATTAATCTCATCTGGACGTGTGCCTATCATTAATCCCATCACATCTGGAAAGCTCAAAGCCTCATCGTAAAGCTTTTTCAATGTATCCATGTTACCAGCGGTATTTGTATATGCCTGAAAATAGGCAATATATCGGGTTTTAACAGATGTGCGATTAAATGATATTTTAGCATTTTGCATCTGCTTATATATTGATTCGTGATTACCGATGGAAGGTGAGGCAGAACCTGATTCCGAACAGAAAATACAGCCATGTCCGTTGATTCGGTTTGGGCAACCTAAAAAAGCGTTTATAGGCAGCTTAAAGATTCGAAAGCCATACTTACTTCGAAGGTAATCCCCAAAATAGTTATATGGCTTTCCGTTATAAATATTACAGTGATCTGTCTTTGACAGCATTTGAAAGACAGGAATTTTTAAAGTATTCCTGATTTTGATATTTTGTCGGGTCAAAAGTAACTCTTTTTACTTCTTTCACAGAGATAACGTTAAATTTTTTATCCAATTTAACGACGTAGATACCTTCTTTGAAAGTTTTTTTAACTTTATATCTTTTTTTTACCCAAATATACTTCTTGTTCTTTTTAGAATAATTTCTAACCCACTTAACGGTTGTTACTTTTACATCTGAAAATGCGCTATAAATCTTTTTTTGATAATTATCTGAAGGTGCTATAGACTGGTCTATCGCTTCTTTTAATGTTTGGCCAGGTTTTATTGTTAAAAGAAACGGAGTAGTTACAGAGTGTTTTTCGGTTTTGGTTGTGAGCGGTTTGGAATAGGGAAGCGATCTTCTGCCGGAGGCTACATAATGACCGCCCTTTCCTCCTCTTTGTAATGCAATTATCGATTTACGTGTAGAAGAGAATATATGAGCGCCTCCAACTGCTTTTCGAGCCTTTCTTAAATATGAATTGAATAATTTTGTTTTTTTACGATTACGATAAGCGTTGGCAATGTTTGTCTCAACAGAATTTAAGCGGGTCGCGATAAATTTGTAATAGTTAGAGACCTTTATATCTTTGCTTGTATTTTCTGCGATATAGTTGCAAATTGGTATAGCTTTTTTCCTGTCATTTTTTTTGATATAGTATACAGCCAGTCTAGCAAGAATGATGTCGTTTACAAGATTCTCTGGTTGATCAAAGGCTTTTCGGAGATTGCCGTTGGATATATCCACTCCAAAAATATCCACAACAGAAGCAACAAGTGCCAAATATTGCTGTTGAGCTATCAATTTCTGATTTTCCGGTATTCTTAAAAATCTCTCTTCAACCGGATTAGAAATGAAACCTGATTCGTATATTACAGAGAAAGGATACTCGGAAAAATAGGAAAACCGGTCATCCGCAACTATACTGTCGTCCCAGGCGTTTGGATACATATTAATCGATATATGATTCTCTTTTGTGCGTTCCGCTATTCTGCGGCTAAAACCTGTCGGGTCAAATTTATTATATAAAGTTAAAAAACCTCGTTGAACTGATGTAATATGAGAAATATATCTTGAACCATTACGATCCTTTGTAATATGTATACCATACATATTAACAAGCCCATCTGCCTTATGAATGGGCGATATATTATTCAGATGTGATGATACAATCAAAAAAGAGTTGGTTTTGTTTGCAAGATTAATCGTTTCGGTAAAGGATATATCATTATACGTATTTGACTCTTCTCTTAAAACTGCCATATAGTCGCGAGTGGTCGCAACACGTATATATTTATTTGACACAAGAAGTTTATAGAGTTCACGGGAGAGGGGTATCGAGTAGAACTCTTCCGGTTTTTCGGTAGTACTCTGTCTAAAAGTCGCACTGCCTCCCTGCCATTGACCATTCGAAAGTTTACCATGAGCAGGATCTATAAATATGGTGATTTTGTCCCCTTTTTCGAGTTTACTATAAAGATCTGAATAACGATATTTACAGGTTTTTACAATTTGTTCAATTTCGTAACGTGTATCCGCATTATCTTCGGCATCAAGTATTGCCTTGATTCTAGCCGATTTTGTTGTTTGAGAAAAAACAACTGTAGCAGAGAAAAAAAGCAAACAAAACAGCAGTGAACGGAAAATAACATTTTTGGGAAAATACATTTAAATCCACTCCGGTAATCAAGAATTAAAGAGAAAAAATTTTGCTGTTAATAGCAGTAAAGAAATAATGATAGCAACTTATTTAAAAATCGGTTTTTAACAGTGAAAAATTGAACATATTAAGTGTTTTACTGTCAATAGAGTGTCTTGTTGCTAAATTGTAATTTTCAAAACATCGTGAATCTCTGATAATAAGACATAATTTTTTTTATTTTCAGTTGATTTATTTATAATTATCAGTATTATTCAAAATGTATAATAATTGTCAAGAACTTCAAGGTTGCCATGAACAATATGATATGTTTTAACAAGCTTTCTAATATAATTCAAAACGAGATAATTGAATATCATGAAAAGAAAGTACGCAGCGGTAATACAAAAGATATAAATGATTCTGTCAAACAGTGGTTTGATAACTGTTTCGAACAATGGCTTCGCAATAAAGGATACGTTGGTGATAAAGAAAATAAGCGAATGTTTACCCGTATAGAAATCGAGATTCCATTAAAGGTTTCTCAAACCTTAATTGACGATGATGAAACAGATTCACCGGAAATTTTAACCAGGATACTCAATATTAGCCGGGGGGGAATGTTTTTTAGATCACCCGTCCCTTTTAAGATATCGTCTATTATCAAAGTAGAAATTTGCCTTTCTGATGTAGAGGAAATCTGGTATGATATTGAAGCCTTGGCAATGATTACCAGATGCGTTAAAATCAGTGACAATGTATTCGGCGTCGGTGTAACCTTTAGTTCGATCTATAATGAATCTATGGATAGCTTGAGCTTGTTTATCTTCAAGCACCTTGTTTATTACATTCAACTTGAAGAGTAGTGTGTGAAAAACAAAAAGCTGAAATATAACAGTGTTAATATAGTTCAGCTTTTTGTCTGATAGCTCGTTATTTAATTGAATCGATATTGCGTTTTAATCCGTCCTCTTCTACAACAAAGATATAAACTACACGTGATTTATCCTTATCCTGAATGCGCTTTAAGGATCCATTTTCGTTAATAAGATTCAGTAGCTTTGTGTTTGTATTGGAATCTATTCTTACACCACGTTCTCTCAGGTATTTTTGAAAAGAGACAAATGTTCTTCTTTGAGCCTGTTCGGTAATCTCCTCAATAGTATCTTCATTTTCGATAGGTCTAACAATTATTACCGAATAACTGTTAAGATCGGCAAAACCTTCCTGTCTGTATTTCAAAAGAAGCTCTTTGTCTTCCCTTGACATTACAGAATCAATTGACTCTGTACGATTTGAAGAACTTTTTATTGAAGCCCCTCCGACACAACCTGTGAAAAAAACAGAAATAAGCAGAGACAAAATAACTATACGCATCGGTAACTCCTTATTTTGATAATAGATCAATCAATTCGTGAATATTAGATGAATTTGGATGATCCGGTTTAATTGCAAGAACCTTTTTAAAATGATCAACAGCTTTGACATTATTTTTTACATTTCTGTAATAGAGCATTCCCAGTTCATAATGTGATTTATAGTTTTTTGTGTCAAGACGTGTCGCCCTGTTAAAGGAGTCAATTGCCAGATCGTACTGACCACTATCCCTGTATACCATGCCTTTTCTGAAGTATACTACAGGGTCACCAGGTTTTAATTCCGTAGCACTGTTATAAGAATCTATTGCGTTACTGTACATCTTGGCTCCATGGTATGTGTCGGCAAGATTCATATGCGCGTTATAAGACCTTGGATTATTGATAACGGCACTCCGGTATAAATCTATTGCTTTGTCGTACAAGCCGTTTTTCTTGTAAAGAAGCCCCAGGTTTAAATAAGCTTTAAAATAATTAGGGTTTCTTTTAATCGCCTGCGTGTAATAATCTATTGCGGCTGGTTCATCTTTAAGCCCTTCAGATGCTTTACCCAGCTCGTAAAGAATTGCTGGATCTGCTGGTTTTAAGGATTGAGCTTTTTTTAAATTCGTGACAGCAGTAGAAAATTCGTTTCTGGAGTTATAAAGAAGTCCAAGATTGAAGTAGGCTTGATAATAATTGGGATCGAATTTTATAGCTTTTTGATAAAAATCAACAGCCGTAGTCTTGTTACCCATTTCGTGATATGTTTCCCCGAGTTTAAAGTGAACTTCGGCACTAGAGGGGTTAAGCTTTGCGTGATCAGAGAAGTATTTTAAAGCTTCAGGAAAATTTTTTGAATCCAGATATATATCTCCAAGATTAAAATGAACTCCAGGGGTATTCACGTCTTGCGCAAGGGCTGCCTTGTAGTTTTTTATCGCTTCGGCTTTGTCTCCCAGTCGCAGGTAAGCAGTGCCTCTGGCAGATAGCGCTTTTGAAAACTCTGGTTGATTGGCAATTGCCTGATTAAATGCTTTTATTGCGGCACTATACTTTTTCTCAAAGAAATAGATTTGTCCCAGTCTGTAATGAGCATCCGCGTTTTTTGGATTTGCCAGTATGGCTTTTTGAAATGAGTTTTTTGCTTCTTCATCCATCTTGTTATGATAATAAATTCTTCCAAGCCAATAATGTGAATGATCATCAAGATCATCTTCCTCGACTGCTTTTCTGTACGCTTTTACTGCGTCATCAAATTCTCTTTTTTTACGATGTTCATCACCGGTTTCGCGCCATTTTGAAGCCGACCCTGCAGCAGATGCTGCTGCACCTGCTGCAGCACCTGTACCGCCTGCAATGGCAGAATCCATATCCGCATCACGACTTCCGGAGCCATCTGATTCTCCCGATGTGCCGAAACCGGATTCACTTTTTGCGGATGCCCCACCGGTACCTGTTTCACCGCCTGATCCAGCTCCGCCACCCGAACCGTCTCCTGAACCGTCTCCCGAACCGTCTCCGGTTCCGGAAGATTTATCGGCAACAATAGAAGATGATGCTAATTTGGATTTAGCATCATCATATTTTTTTCTTAAAATTTCACTGTCATAATTGTATTTAAGAGCATGAGCGTAGCTTGCGACAGCGTCTTTATAATCTTTGCCTTCATAATTTATGTCACCGATTTTTTCAGCGGTTTTAAAATCTGTAGGGTCGATATCCGTCGCTTTTTTATAAGCAGCAATTGCTCCTGCGCGGTTTCCGTTTTTGTGATACGCGTCGCCAAGAGCGCGGTAATATTTGGCATTAGAGGGATCCAAAGCAATGGCTTTATTGTATGCTTCAACAGCCTTGTCATAATTACCCGCTTTATAGTGCACTTCTCCCAGATTAAAAAAGCCTTCTGCTGAATCCGGAGCTTTTTTCATGCCATCTTCAATTTCCGAAAGGGCACCGGATACATCGCCTTTTTTCAGTTTTTGCTTCGCTAGATTAAGATAGGCTTCCTGGTCTTCAGGTGCTACAGTCTTGGCCTTTGTATATTCATCTCTGGCAAGAAGCTCTTTTTCCTGATCATCATAAACATTTCCGAGTTTATTATAAGCTTTTGGTTTGTCCGGGCTATACTTCTGTGCCAGTTTAAGATATTCTATTGCTTTATCATAATCTCCGATACGTGAATAAAGATAACCCAGTTCGTGAAGAGCCTCGTAATTATCGTTTTCGATCTCTAAAACTTTTTCGTAATACTTAATCGCGTTTTTGTAATCTTCAATTTTTTTATAAAGCCTGGCAAGTTTTAACATCGTATCGACGTCATTAGGGTCTGTTTCTAGAAGTTTTTCAAACAGTTCTATTCGTTCCTTCTGAAGGTTCTCTATGTCTTCTAAATCATTATCACCTGCAACCGATACTGCTATAATAGCCGTTAATCCAACTGCCATAACCAAACCGGCAGCAATTGCAATCTGTGTCTTTAGGTCTTTTGGTAATCTTATCATATATTTTTCCCCCTACAGGTCATCGTCTCTTTCAATATCAGCCTTGTGGTCGACGGTTTTTTTTGTCTCATGTCCGGCTCCTTTATCATCCTTGTCACTTCTCTCCGTCTTGGTTAAAACTGAGCCTCCAAGATGCAATACCTCTTCAAGCGGAATATCGCTACCTACAGGAGGCAAAACAAAAGCCGGATCTTTCAGTAATTCAATTGCACGGCGGATCTTTTCATACTGAGGATCTTCCGGAGCAATGGAAAGGTAAAACATCCATGATTTTATAGTATTTTCTTTATCGCGCAAAAGCATAAGATGAGTTAAACCAATATGATAATGTGAATATTTGATTTGAGGGTTAAGATTGTAGGCTTCTGTGAAATGGCTTATAGCAATATTGCCGATATTCTTGTAATAATATGCCTGTCCAAGCCTAAAGTGATTTTCGGCGTAATCGGGCCTGAGGTCGAGAGCTCTTTTAAAAAGTGTAATGGCTTCATCATATCTTTTTTTTATTAAAAATATGTCTCCAAGAAATGAGTAAGCGAAATAATTTTCAGGATTTTCTTTTAATTCTTCCTGTAGATGATATTCAGCCATCTCGAATTTTTTTTGAAAATAGTAGGACATTCCTTTTTTAAAGTTTTTTCCGGTAAACTCTTTCATATGGTCTGCCATGGGGGAAGCTGTCGATTCTGAGCCTGAAACAGAAGATTCTGTAGCAGCTGATTTAGCCTCAGCAGTAGTTTCTTCAAGTGGTGGATCAGAAACTGCTTCTGTTTCCTGGGCATTAATAGTAACACAAAAAAGTAAAAGTATCACCGCGATTATTTTCATAGTATAATCCTTTCGACTCCCGCTTCTTCCATAAGCTGTAACGCCAGTTCATCATTGTAGGGATTTTTGTAATAAAAAGTTGTTATACCGCTATTGATTAGAAGTTTGGTACATATTGAACATGGTTGGGTTGTAACATAAATTGCGGCACCTTCTATTTTTATTCCGTGAAATGCTGCCTGTATAATTGCATTTTGCTCAGCGTGAACACCACGGCAAAGTTCGTGCATAGTACCTGAAGGAACTTTGTGAATAGTCCGAAGGCAGGTTTTTTCGGTGCAGTGGGGTATGCCGCGGGGAGCGCCGTTATAGCCGGTAGTTAAAACCCTTTTATCTTTAACAATCACCGCTCCAACAGAACGCCTTATACAGGTCGATCGTGTTGCTACCAGTTCAGCTATCTGCATAAAATAAGTGTTCCAGTCAGGTCTACTCATGTTTTAAATTAACCTCTGTCACAATTTCAAGCTCTACGCGTTCACTATTCAAAAAATATCCGCGTATTAGAAATTTTTGACCCTGTTTTTTATTAAAAAAGGAACGTTTCACCGGTTCAGTTTCGATTCCTCTCTTTTTCATCTCATCAGAAATTTTAGAAACGGGAACTTTCACAAAAAAATTTTTTGCTCCATCTGATTCAAGCTGAACCGATTCAATTCCTGTTCCGCAATACTCCTTTAGTACCGTTACACCCTTGTAAGATACAACAATATTCGCAACCGGGTTTTCAAACAAAATCTGTTTTTTTTCCCTGGAAGATAATGAGACGTTAATAATCATGTCGTCTTTACTAACAAGCGAGCTGATACGGTAATTAACTCCGTCTATAACTACCGAGCCATTTGAAAGAGATGTTTCGTCTTCACGTGAATTAAAATAAAAAAATATCGCAATAATCAGTATAATATCTGCAAGAAGAATTCCTCTTGAAAATCGCCTCTTTTTTTTACTGTTTTTTGTCGGGGTTCCCGAACGAATCGATTCAAGCCTTTCTTCGATAGCTTTTGAATATTTTAGCAAGGGACCTCCTGACAAAACAAATAATAATATTTGTAAAACTTTGAATTGTAACCGAAATTGAAATAATAATAGATGATTTTTTACAAATCATTACTACCAACACCATATACATATTTATTATCGGTATATACGTTAAATGCTAAACAAACTAATAACGAATGTTACTCTCTGAAATATTGAAATTTTTCGAAGTTTCCTAGATTATTTCAAACAAATAAAGCAAACGGTTGCAACATGCCAGAAATATTCAGGTTTTAATTGACGTTAATCGAGTATCAATAATATTTGTATTAAATCGATTACTTTTTTTTCAAAAAATATAAAAATTCCTTTGATTATTAGCATGGTGATGTTTCTGTGTTCCTGGCTTTAGATCCATATTTAATTTAAAAAAACAATATTACTTTTTAAGGAGAACAATATGTTTATAGAAGATGTACATGGACGGGAGATAATCGATTCCCGTGGTAATCCTACTGTCGAGGTTGATGTAGTTCTTTCAACTGGAGAGTTGGGACGTGCTGCTGTTCCTTCAGGGGCATCGACAGGTGTTCATGAAGCTGTTGAACTTAGAGACGGTGATGACCGTTATCTTGGAAAGGGTGTAGAAAAGGCTGTTGCAAATATTAATACCGAGATATATGAGCACATAACAGGATTTTCTGCTATTGATCAGATCGAAGTTGACCGTGCGATGATGGAGCTTGACGGTACAAAAAACAAGGGGCGACTGGGTGCAAATGCCATTCTTGGAGTTTCTCTTGCTCTTGCTAAAGCTGCTGCTGACGACTGCTCTCTTCCTCTTTACAGGTATATCGGGGGAGTTGCTGCTTGTGAACTTCCTGTTCCTATGGCTAATATACTTAATGGCGGGGCGCATTCAGATGCTCCTATTGATATTCAGGAGTATATGATTATGCCAGTTGGAGCCTCGTCTTTGAAAGAGGGTTTACGCATGGTTGCGGAAGTCTTCCATACTCTTAAAAAAATTCTTAAAGAGATGGGTCTTTCAACTGCAGTTGGAGATGAGGGCGGATACGCACCAAATCTTGATAATAACGAACATCCTCTTCAGGTAATAATTCAGGCAATTGAAAAGGCCGGTTTTAAACCTGGTGTTGACAAGGATATAGCTATTGCGCTTGATCCTGCTTCTTCCGAGTTTTACGATGACAAAAAGAAAAAATATGTATTCGCTAAATCTGACAAACGTGAACTTTCTTCTGATGAGATGGTGGATTACTGGGAAGATCTTGTAAACCGGTACCCAATTATTTCGATTGAAGACGGTATGGCAGAAGATGACTGGGACGGTTGGAAAAAGCTTACTGACAGAATCGGCGATCGTGTTCAGCTAGTAGGGGATGACCTTTTTGTTACCAACACAGAGCGTCTTAAAAAAGGTATCGAGATGGGAGTTGCCAACTCTATACTTATCAAGGTCAACCAGATAGGTACTTTGACAGAGACCCTTGAAGCAATCGAAATGGCTAAAAAAGCAGGTTATACTGCAGTTATCTCTCACCGTTCAGGCGAGACCGAAGATACTACAATAGCTGATATTGCGGTTGCAACAAATGCAGGTCAGATTAAGACAGGTTCGGCTTCAAGAACCGATCGTATTGCGAAATATAACCAATTGCTCAGAATCGAAGAGCAGTTAGGTGCAGCAGGTACATATAAAGGCAAAGAGGTCTTTTACAACCTTGCTAAACGAAAAAAATAAGGCCACTCTTATAATACTTGTTTCTGTTCTATTCGGGATTTACTGCTTTGTCTTCGGACAAAGCGGTCTTCTCGAAAGAATGTATCTTCATAACCAGAGAGATATTCTTTCTGAAGAGATAGCTTTGCTTGAAGCAGACAACGATATCCTGTTTGAATATCTACTGTCAAATCGTGCAGGACGACAGTTTGACAAGGAAGCCGCACTTCAGGGATTTATCCGTGACGGACAGAAACGGGTGATAATTAATCAAAAAGACGAAAACACCGAAAAAAAATCAAAAATAACCCGCATAACACTGGAAAAAAGCCATTCCGAGACCGCACAGCTAAGAATTTTGTGGATTATTCTCTCATTCTTTATTATATTCTTGTATGTCGTTAGGAAACAGTCGTTAGCTACAAAAAAGGGTCAGGAAAAGTGAATATCTGGGGAGACACCGCGACGGATGAAGACCGGCGTGTTACTGGTTGTCAAATTAACCGCAAAAACGCGGATCCATACGGAATTATTCACAGATGTCCGTGGAATTTCCCGGTTGCTGTAAGTCAAAAGATTATCGACAGTGATGGTAATCTGCACTATGGTAATCTTTCCAACCCGCTTTGGTTGACTTGCCCTTATCTTAATTACGAGATACACGAGTTAGAAAATGAGGGTATGATCCGAGCTGTTAACGAATTTATCCTTACCGACAGAGAAGCAATGGAGAGGATGCAGGATGCGCATGCCCATTTTTATTACTATCGCAAACATCTGTACAGACATCAAAGCGGCGGGGGAATATCTGATTCTCTTATAGAGAATTTTAACGTCGGTATTGGCGGTATTTCTGATACACGTTTCATTAAATGTCTGCATCTCCATTTTGCCCACTATCTAGTCTACAAACAAAATGTAGCCGGAAAGATTGTGGAAGAACTTTTAAACAAAAAAATATATTGTAAGGATGGAAGGTGTTTATGTCTAAAGGATTAGTTGTAGAGAAAACAGATAAGCACGGGAACATTGATACAATTGTTCTCTCTGATGTTAAGCAGTCTCTTCTGGCGGGAAAATTTGTAATTTTACCAGTTGACGGAATTTATTGCACCGCCTCCATTTTATCAGAAAAGAATTATTTTAAGTTAAGCGACCAGGGCTTTACAGACATATTTGTAATGATAAAGGATTTTTCAGATCTTGAACGTTATTCACGAATTGAAAAGAAAGATTATGATTTTTTACATCGGCTTTGGCCAGACGATGTTTACGTAAAATTGCACAGCACCTTCGAGGAATCATTTGATACCGATTTTTTTTATTATATCCCAAAAACAGGTTACTTGAACACTTTGTTAAATCAGGTTGACCAACCGATTATGTACAGCTTTAAAAACAACAGGAAAAGCAAACCATACTACTCAATAACTGATCTAAAACGCGCCTATTCAAGAGTTGCCGACCGCATGCTTATAATTAATCAGTACTGTAAAGAACATCTGTCGCCAACCTTCATTGATATTAGAAATAAAAGAATACAGATAGTTTCACCGGGACGGGTTGATGACGAGGATATAAAATCACTGTATTATCTCTGATTGGTAAATCAGGCCGGTGTCAGGGTGTAGTACCTCTTACCTTTGTAACGGAATACACCCTTGTTGCTTGAATTTCGAACACCGGAGTAGGTCTTAATTATATCCGCTCCCTTGACCTGTATGCGTTGAAGAATAGTATCAGCCGCGAAACAGTGGTCTCCATGCCTATCGGGAATAATAAAGAATGAGGGTGTGCTTCTGTCTGGAGTAGGGTAATTTATTTTATACTGTCTATTCAAGAAGTTTACATACCCATCCTTAACTTTACAGCCTTTTACTATAAGATCATAGTATGATATTAGTTTGACATCATCACGAACAAAGGTGACATAAACCCACCTTTTACCATCGTTTATCCTGCCAGGAGAAATCCTTCTGTTCAGGTTATATCGTGAAGCGATCTGTTGAATCAGCAAATCGAGGTTTTCCCTGACAATGAATTTCTGATCACTATTAATATAATTATTTAAAGCATATTTGAAATCAAGTATGGCTCCAATAACAAACGATGTATAATAGTGATGATAAATGTCATGATAAAAATCGAGTTTATCAATTAGCAATTCTGCCGCGTCAATAGAGGAGTAGCGGTATTTTACAGATTTGTAATAATCCATTATATCCGATAAAAAAACAGAGATGAAGTAATCATTATCATCTCTGAATTTTTGATAGGATTGGTGATAGGTTATCTTGTCCATTTGGATTGAATTATTCTGACTGAACAACCCTTTCGGCCTGTATTGCGAGATATTTAACCAGAGACTGCTCGTTAAGGTATCCAAGGTTTACTAGAATTATTCCGATAAGTCCACCTTCTTTTTTTTGAATCGCAAGCGCTTCATCAAGCTGCTTTTGAGAAATTTCACCATTATCGACAAGAATGTCGCCTAAAAGTTGTTTTGCCATATCTCCTCCAGAAAAAACCAGTAAAGCATATCAGATAATATGCTTTTAATATTTTGTTTTCACTTTGCTTTAACAAAGCTGTTATTAACGGCCAACAGAGAGACCATGAAAAATCCACTGTTAGATAGTTATATAAGCTATTTTGGCAAAAATAAACAGAGTATAACCTGCCTGATTACAAAATAGTTATATTGCAAAAGTAATAAATAAACGAAAAAAGATCAATAATTAACTCGCAAAAATACTTTTTATGCCGCGTATAACTGACCAACCGGTTACAGAATACGTTTAACCGCTTTGTTCCAGGCACTTATCTGTGATTCAGCCTGGTCGGAACTCATAACAGGTTCGAAAGAACGTGTTATAGTATTATTAACCGCTATTTCACTGACGTTTTTATAAATACCAGCGCCGACTCCGGCTAGATATGCGGCTCCCAGGGCTGTTGATTCGGTTATCATTGGTAAATGTACCGGATGTCGCAATATATCTGCCTGAAACTGCATTAAATAATCATTTGCGGTAGCTCCGCCGTCTGCACGCAGGGAGGTGAACTCCTTTTCTGAGTCATTTTTCATGGCAACTATTGCATCATAAGACTGAAATGCAATCGATTTTAAAGCCGCGCGCACAATTTGTTCGCGTGTTGTGTCTCTAGTAATGCCGAATATCGCCCCTCGCGCGTCCATATTCCAGTGAGGAGCCCCAAGACCTGTAAAAGCCGGAACAAAAACCAGATTATCATCATTGATATTTTCGCACATTTTTGAACTTTGTGATGCATTATCAAAAAAATGCATATAATCGCGTAACCACTGGACAACAGCCCCGCCAATAAACACAGAACCTTCAAGCGCGTATGCGAGCTGACCGCTATCATCAGCAGCCAGGGTTGTGATTAATCCATGTCGAGAAGCGACCGGCATGGTACCTGTGTTTTGCAATATAAAGCAGCCGGTTCCGTATGTATTTTTAATACTACCGGTATTAACGCAGTTTTGCCCGGCAAGGGCTGCCTGCTGGTCACCTGCAATACCGGTTACAGGAATTCCATCCGGTAAAATACCAAAGTTTTTTGTTTTTCCAAAATTAGACGAAGATGGATGAACTTCAGGTAGAATTGATGATGGAATTTTAAAAAGGGATAAAAGTTCAGAATCCCATTTTAAGTCGTGTATATTGTAAATCATGGTCCGGCTGGCATTTGTATAATCGGTCTTGTGTGAAAAACCGCCGGTCAGGTTCCAGAGTATCCAGCTGTCTATGGTACCGAAAAGCAGATCGCCTCTTTTTGCTGTATCTTTAACCTGATCAACATTATCAAATAGCCACTTAATCTTTGTTGCCGAAAAATAGGCATCAATAACAAGTCCTGTTTTGGTTCTTATCATTTCCTGATAACCATCGGCTATCAGGTTCTCGCAATATGGAGATGTACGACGGCATTGCCATACAATGGCATTATAAACCGGTCGTCCGCTTTTTTTATCCCATAACAGCGTTGTCTCTCGCTGATTTGTTATTCCGATACAGCTAATATCTTTTTTATCTACGCCACTCGTCTTTAACAGAACATCCTGAACAAGATTCTTAACAGAGTCAAGAATCTCCATAGCGTCATGCTCTACATAACCGGGTTTCGGGAAATACTGTTTAAATTCGGCATAAGAGTTTGCAACAGGTGTACCTTTATCGTTAAAAACAAATACCCTGTTACCTGTTGTTCCAAGATCAATGGATAAGATATACTTTGCCATAAGACCGCCTTATTATGAATTATTATCCCTGTCTCAGTTTTGCAGGGAATCCGCCAGTTTTTTCCGGTATTCATCCGGTGTTAATAACAGCCAACTGCCGTCCTCGCTCAATTGCAATACGGAGTCGTGATAATAAGAAAGCTGAGGTCTGTGACCTATAGAGATATATGTAACAGTAGACTTGTTTAATATTGAATATAGATTCTTTTCGTTGTCAACATCAAGGGCACTAGAAGCTTCGTCAAGAATTGCAAAATTCGGGTTAGCAATAATCAGTCTTGCGAAAGCGAGCCGCTGCTGCTCTCCAAGAGAGAGTATCTCTTCCCAATGCAGTTCGGCATCGAAAGGATCACTGTATTCTGGAGCCGCTTCGTGTATTCTGGACGGAAGATCAGCTAAATTTACGGTTTTTAGCGTTTCAGTGATCTGTTGATCCGTTATATCTTTTTCAAAAGTAGGGTAGAGAAGTTGCTCGCGAAGGGAACCAAGAAGAATATACGGTTTTTGCGGTACAAAGAAGGTCTCTTTCTTTTCTGGAGTCTTTATAGTACCTTCACCGGATTCCCATAAACCTGCAATAGTTCTTATTAGCGAACTTTTACCAACACCGGAAGGACCGACTATAAGAAGACTCTCGCCCTTATCAATACGGAAAGAGAGATTACGCGCAAGACTCTTGGAAAAATCAGGAGTCTTAAGGGTAAGATTGGAAACTTCAATTAGAGCTCCCTGTTCACGTTTTATTTTGTAAGATCCCTTTTGACCCTCAATTTTACGGATACCGCGTGAATTGATGAGTACATCTTCAAAGGATGTTAGACGCTGAATTCCGGCAACATATCTGGTTATGGAATTGAAGTATGTGATAATAATGGAGAAGGCTCCAATTATCATTGCAAAGGCGAAACTTGCCTGATACATTACTCCGAACTCGATCTCCTCTCGAAAGTAGGCTGGAGCCATGATAATGTATGGAATAAGTACCTGCATGTAGTGATAGTATTTGGTAAAAAACTTCAAGTTTCTTTCCCAACCAATAAGCCGTATATAGTTCGAAACAACGCTTTTAAAGCGTACAGCCAGATTCTTTTTCTCCGTAGATTCACCGCTGTAAAAGGCGATGGACTCGGTGTTATCGCGAATATGCACAAGGCCGTAACGGAAGTTTGCCTCACGTCTAAGCTGTTCAAAGTTAAGGCCGATAAGTTTTTTCCCGATAAAAATGGTACAGGCTGTACCAAAAAATGAGTATGCAATTAAAATGCCTGTCAATTTCTGGGAAATTGACCAGAGTATAAGGGTAAACGCTGTAAGGTCAATAATGGCGCCCAGTATAATGAGCAGATAGTCAAGACTTTCGACGGTAAAACGGTTAAGGTCTTCCGAAATACGCTGATCGGGATTATCAATCTCTTTATTATTGCTTATCTCGTAATAGGCTCTGTTTTTCATATACGAACCAACAAACTTGTCGGTAAGCCATTTTCGCCATTTTATTCCTAGTATGCCCTGTATCCAGGGGTAAAACACAACTATCGGCATCGCTACAATATACATTCCCAAATGAACAAAAATAAAACGCCAGAAGCTAACGGTATCCCGCTGCTGCAGAGCTGTTTGCCAAAACCGGCCGGTATAACTTAAAATTACATTAACACCGCTTACCATCATGGATAGTGTAAGCAGTACGAAAAGAATAATCCAGGGCAGCTTGCGGCCTTTAATTTTTTTACGGAATAGAAGAAAAATTACGATGGCAACAACGGAACTTGCAATAAAAAACGTATTAAGATTACCTCCTCTAATGCCTGCGAGCCACTCCGTAAGCCCGGGAGCAATTCTGGACAGGAAATCTTCGGGTACGGTTAATGATGGTACAGAAAAAACTGAAGAGAGAAAACTGGTAAAACGGGGAATAAATTTCCCGGAAGCTACAATAAGATTCAGAAAAAGATATAACATAGAAGCTATGAAACATATCAAGGCAGTAAGAAGAAGGGTGAAAGAAGGAATGCTTAACTTGCCTGACGGAAACCAGTATTGATGTGTTAGTTTAAGATAGTGGATAACATTGTGCATTTTTTTTTGTCTGTTTTTTTTCATTGTTTACCGTTTATTTGGCAGCATAAAAAGTAATTCCTTTAATTCCAGATATAAAACGAATCCGTTAATCGATTATAATAGAAATTTTTTAAAACAGAATTTTTTTTTGCCACAGTTATTTATTATTGCTAATACCTGTTATGTCACAAGAAAATTTATGGCAAGTAAAAAATAGTTGCTCTATAAATAGAAAATTGCTATTGTTATACACAAGAAATTATCCATATCTTTAATTTGAATTTTATTTTCATCATGTTTTTTTAGATATCAACATACTCAAAAGACACATAATTATAAAATTTGACAAAGGATCTATATGTTTAAAATACTGCATATTGAAACCAGTTCTCTTTATCAAAAGCTGATATCGGATATTTGTCTGGAGCTTGATATCGATTATGTCAGCTGCTCTTCTTCAAAAGATGCTCTTGAAATATTGGCAACAGACAATATTTCCTTAATAGTAACAGCAATGGAAATACGAGAAGGCAGTATTGAACGATTTATTGAACTTATAAACAGATCCTACTCAAAAGTACCCATAGTTGTTATAACCGGTAACGACACCTTTGATGACCGTAAGAAGATGTACGACCTTGGCATAGTCGATTATATTGTTAAAAAATCATCACGTGATGAGATTCGCGATTATTTAAAAGCCTTTGCGGTTAAATCCAAGACGCAATACCTTACCGATATGTATATTGCCGTTTGTGATGATTCAAAAGTTGACCGGAAAATTACCGAAAGAATTTTCAGAATAAATTCTATTAATCGAGTCGATTTTTATGAAGATCCGGAAGAGATGTTCGAAGCCGGAAGAAATTACGATATTTACCTGATCGACCTGATACTTAAAGATTCATCGGGACATCAGGTTATAAAAAAGTTAAGATCCGAGGGATGCAAAAGTGTGATAATAGCCATTTCCGGCATTGATAACGTCAAAACCATTTCGCATGTTCTGTCGCTTGGCGCGGATGATTATATAACAAAACCATATAATAACGATATCTTCATGGCACGAATACGTACCTGTGCAAGATCCTATTCCTTGTACAAAGAAGTTAAAGAAAAAACCTTAGAACTTGAAAAAATGGCAAAATCTGACGGTTTAACCGGACTTCTTAATCATATGGAAATCTTTAGACAACTTGATCTTGAAATTGAAAAAAAAAGCCGTTACGGTGATAACCTTTCCCTGATTATGTTTGATCTTGATTTTTTCAAAAATATTAACGACACCTATGGGCACCTTTTTGGAGACAGGGTTCTTGAGTCGGTATCGTCCATTATTCAAAATAATATCAGAAATGTCGATCTTGCTGGACGGTACGGCGGGGAAGAATTTATGATTATTCTGCCGAAGGCCTCATTAAAACAGGCTGTTGAGACTGCTGAAAGAATTCGAGATGCCATAGAAAATTGCTTGTTTGAAAATGTTGATCTTAAAGTAACTATCAGTGGTGGAGTGGCCGAATGTATCAAGGAAAATTCAAAAGAACTTGTTTCAAGAGCAGATAACCTTCTTTACAAAGCCAAAGAGGGCGGGCGTAACAATATTCAGTTTTAAACTGCTTTTTTAATAGACCGGCAATCTAATACCTGATATTCGCTGGTACAGCTCGACAGCATAACGATCGGTCATTCCGCAGATATAATCGGTAATGGATAAAATTTTTTCGTAAGTCGAAAGGCTTTCTATAAGCTGACTATGATTGTTCGACTGAATACTGTTTTCATGGCGTTTGAAATATTGAGAGGGTATAAGCTGTCTGCTGATTTTTTCCTGTGCCACAGGCTTATCAGTCAAAACCGCATTAACAAACATATCAAAAAGGCCTCCAATTGTTTTGAACCCGGCACACTCTATTTCAAGTACCCGGCTTGAATTATAAATTCTGTTAAAAGAAAAATTCTTTATTATACTGTAACTGGATGAAAGATCAATTTTATTTATCAATGGCGTAGAAAAAGAATAGTTTTCAAAAAGTTCAATATTACTTGTAAAAACATCTATGACCTGATCTATCAATACGCTTATCGCGGCCGACCGCATTCTGGCTACTCTGATATCTTTGTCGAACTCCTTGTTGTCCTTAAAACTTGGATCAGAACTGACAATCGGCATTAATAGATCATAAACACTATCAAAACCGATAACACTCAAATGATAAGCATCTTCAAGATCGACTATGGCATAACAGATGTCATCCGCAGCCTCCGTTAAAAATGCAAATGGATGTCGGGTATACGCATTAACGCAATTTTTTTGACGAGGAATATTAAATGAATCAAATACATCATCGAAACTTTCACGGTCGGCCTTGAAAAAACCGAACTTTTTTAATCCCGGGTTATTACTGTTTTTGTCTGTATCTATGGACGCGCAGGGGTATTTCATAAATGCGGCAAGCGTGCTAACCGTCGGCCGTAAGCCGCCCGGCCGCTGACAACTTTCAAGTCGAGAGAGGATTCTGAAACCCTGCGCGTTACCTTCGAAATTCATTATATCGTTTTTTTCCCATTTATCTTTAAGCGCAAATTCAAGATTGTCCGAGATCCAGCTTTGAATAGCGTATTCACCGGAGTGACCAAATGGAGGATTGCCTATATCATGTGCAAGGCAGGCCGAAGCTACAATCATGCCAATATCGTAAGGTCTTATTTTTGCACCATTTTTCACAAGGTAGTGCCCCAGAAGATTACCAAGCGATCTTGCCACGCATGAAACTTCAAGTGAGTGGGAAAGTCTTGACCGTGCCTGGCCCGAATTTGAGAGCGGAGCGTATGGGAAAACCTGAGTTTTATCGTGCATGCGTCTGAAAAAATTGGAATAGATTATTCTATCGTGATCCATGTCAAAAGGTGAACGGGATTCGCTATTAAAAGCTTTTTCGGTTGATAATAGTCTTTTTGTAACAACGCAATTTTCCCAAAACTCGTTATTAATCATCATAAATCCTCTGTGAAACTGAAATTTGCAACCTGAACGACGACTTGCCGTTCCAACTCTTGCGTTTTGTATTGGCATTAAATGTAATCAATATATGAACAACTTTAAGTAAACACTCAAACTTAAGTCAATTAAAACAACAGTAAATATAGTTATTATGTCAAATGGGGATCCGTTTTTTTATTGACATTATTGTTCAAAGCAGATCAAAATTGTATGGTTATTATTTCTATAGATCATCAAGTAAATAAAGCACAATAAGGCGGTTTTATGAAAAAAATTACTTTAAATGATCAGCCCTTTTCGTTAAAAAACGATGGAGCTCTTCAGTTGTTTTTTGTTGGTACCGGTAGTGCTTTTACAAAATTCAATTACCAGACAAATCTTCTTATTATTAAAGGAGATGATCATCTTCTTGTCGATTGCGGTACAAAATGCCCACAAGCATTTAATGATCTTGGCAGTTCCATTACAGAAGTTCAGAATTTTCTTATTACGCATTCGCATGCTGATCACATAGGTGGCCTGGAGGAAGTTGCCTTGATGAATAAATATGTTACCAAAAAAAAACCTGTTATGACAATAAACGAGACCTATCAGTATATTTTATGGGAAATGTCTTTAAGAGGCGGAGCTGCATATAACGAAGAAAACGCCGGTGACATACTTACTTTTTCAGATTTTTTCGGGATAAACAGGCCAAAGGTTTTACAGGGATATCAGCGTGAAACACTTGAAGCCAATGTCGGCTCTATTAATCTGAAAATTTTCCGTACCAAACACATACCTGATAATTCAAGAGATTGGGAAAGCTCATTCTGGAGTTGCGGTGTTATCATCGATGATAAAGTAATGTATACAAGTGATACACGTTTTGACAGAGAGCTAGTTGAGTATTTTGATTCACGTTTCAATTTAGAAGCAATTTTTCACGACTGTCAGCTTTTTACAGGTGGAGTTCATGCATCAATTGATGAACTCAATGGTTTTTCAGATAATATTAAACGGAAAATGAACCTTGTTCACTATGGTGATAACTACAAGGATTTCATTCAAAAGGCAGCAGATTATGGATTAAACGGATTTACCGATCCTCACACTTATTATACATTTTAAAATCCAGGGAATATTATGAAAATTAAGCTACTAATTGTTATGCTTGTATTTTTTTGTGTTACAACCCTCAATTCTGATGATGGAAACATTTTTTTCGTATGTGATAATGTCAGGA
Source organism: Spirochaetota bacterium (assembly GCA_016934935.1). Lineage (GTDB taxonomy): Bacteria > Spirochaetota > UBA4802 > UBA4802 > JAFGJZ01 > JAFGRW01. Next base: position 193,171 of record JAFGRW010000106.1, read on the forward strand.
TTGTTATAAAAGAATGGGCCGGAGATAATTTTAAAATTGGTGAAGACGAATATGGATACGATATGTTTCTTTATCCAAGTAAAAAAGGTGATTATCAAATTACAACCACGCTTTATCCCTACAATTCTGACAAGACCAGTAACGACCAACTAAAAAGTATTATTACCAAACAGGGGCAAGAACTACTACAAAGTGCTGTTGAAAAGGAGCTATCTGTCGAGGAGTTGAATAAGAATGGTCAAATCAAAGGATATTTCTATTTTTTAACTGATAAAAACGATGTGTCTGACAAAGAAGGAGAATATGCTTATCTGATACAGGGGATAATTCGTTATCATTATCTATTGGGCTCCTTTACTATTTTGTCAAATGACAGGAAAGTTAAAACTGATTTTCTATCAGATATTTACGATCTTGTTAATGATCGATTAGAAATAGGGGAAACCAGGAATTTTGAAAAAATAAAATTAAACCCGTCTGAAATAAAAAAGTATAATCTTTCACATATTAAAAACTTTTACAGTAATCATCAGGCTCTTTTTTATAATAACTCGAATAACTACAGACATATTTTACCCGTTATTTCTGAAAAATACACCCAAAGCACGGATAACAACGGAGAGCAGGGTACTGTTTTTTACTACTATTTTGAAGAGAAGCTGGACAATGGCCATAAATCATTTTTGACCAAACTTTTTTTCGGGCAGGGGAAGCCAGGTTCAAAAGAGTACCCGGAGTTAATGTTGATTAAGGATAACTACCTGATTATTTTTTCGTTTCCTTATCAAAGCAAAGATGGCAAAGAGATATATGATATTGTTAAAAAAAAATTGTAAAATGACCTTCCAACCAAAAGCCCGATTGTGCTAAAATTATAAATTATTTGACTCTCTGACACTCCCTGGTTAAAATTGAGTCCTTTAATAATCTGAAAACCCGGTGAGCAATTAAAGCAAACTAAACTGCATGCAATAGATTTTGCGTGCAATTGATGAGGCATATGGCTGATTATATACAACTAAAACGGGGTGGTTATCTTGTTGATACATGTCTTGGCCCCGTCCAGATAGGGGTTCCACCCGAGACCATAAAGGATACAATGATTATGGAAAGAGGCGTACCCTCTTTTTTTGTATTACCTGCAACTCTTTTTGACTGGATAAAAGGGATAAGTGTTGCTGAAATTGAATTCCCACTCTATTTTAATTTTTTTGTTAGAAAACAGAAAACTCATGTAATATGCCGTAAAGAGCAGATAGTCCGAATGAGAGAGGTGCTGCAGGAGTCACTTTTCGGTCCCGAAAATCTTGATGTACATGTCGATTTTGAAACCGATTATCCGGGGAGCAAGAATCGTTATTTTGATCTCAAAAAAGAGATCGATTACTTCAGAAGCAGTTTTTCACTTGATGACCTGGTGACGTTTATTCCGTTTAAAAACAACAGTATCTCTATTGGTAAAAAGAAAAGCGGTAAGAACATTACAATTAACTATAACGAATCAAATAGTACATACGAGATAATTCAGAACGGTGATTTATTATGTTGTACACCTTCTGTTATTCAGTATAATGCTCATCATCAGCTTGGAGAAAGACTAGCGGAACCCTATATACCGCCACTTTTCGGAATAACCTGTCTTGGGCCAAGTCATGGATTTGACCCGGAACAGAATACTTCGGGATTTATATTGTGGTTAAACCATGAGGGGATTATGGTTGACCCTCCCGTTGAGTCAACGGAATGGCTTATAAACTCAAATGTTAATCCCAAGCTTATCGATAGCATAATTTTAACCCATTGTCATGCCGATCATGATGCGGGTACTTTTCAGAAAATTCTTGAAGAGGGTAAAATAAATGTCTATACCACAGAGACAATATTATTAAGCTTTTTACGGAAATACTCAGCTTTAAGTGGTATCTCGATAGACGCTTTGTGCCGGCTTTTTGTTTTTCATCCCGTAAAAATCGGCGAACCCGTTTTTATTCATGGTGCCCGTTTTGTAATGACATATTCATTACACTCGATACCAACTATCGCTTTTAAAATGGACTTTCAGGATAACAGTTTTGTCTATACTTCTGACCACAACAATGATCCAGTAAAGCATGCCGAGATGTATGAGCAAAAAGTTATTACTATAGACCGCTTCAAAGAATTGAAAACATTTCCATGGGATTCGGATATAATTTATCATGAATCGGGAATACCGCCGCTTCATACTCCTGTCTCTTTTTTATCATCACTGCCCGAAAAAATTCAGAAGAAAATTCATGTATATCATATTGCCGAGAAAGATTTTCCTGAAGATACCAGTCTCAACCTGGCAAGATTCGGTATCGAAAATACTTTTTATCGCAAGATAAACGCCTCTGATCAAATAGAGGCCTATAAGATATTGAGTCTTCTTAAGCATATAGATTTTTTTGAAGAGATACCCGTTCAAAAAGCACAGGAATTTATAACCATTGTAAATGAGGAGCGTTACCAGAAAGGTGAGAAGATCATCTCTAAGGGAACACAGGGGGACAAGTTTTATATAATTTATATGGGAAATGTTTCTGTAATGGGTGATGATCTTAAAAGCCGTAAGATTTACGGGTCTTACGAGTATTTTGGCGAAGTAGCGTTAGTTACCAGGCAGAACCGTGCTGCGGATGTATATGCCGAGACCAATGTGATACTTTATACTATTACACGTGATGAATTTTTAAGTTTTATATCAGGAACAGATTTTGAGAGAATACTGAAAAGACTAGCCAAAATAAGAACAAGTGAAACATGGAATCTTTTATCAAACAGCCCGCACTTAAAATACTGTTCGGCATCCCAAAAGACATGGCTTGAATCGATGTTTGAACCGATTTTATTAAAAAATAGCGGGATTATACAGGAAGAAGGTAAAAAATCCGACTTTATGTATATTATACGGAAGGGGTCGGTAAAATTGTGTAAGGGTAACGAAACAATTGCTACTCTTTCGACAGGCGATATTATCGGCTCGATGCATGACATTCACAGGGGACACGCATCACGTTATACATATAAACATGATTCAGATGTCTCTCTCTTCGCGATGAAAAGCAGTGAAATCTCAATTTTTGCTGAAAAAAATCCAGGCATTGTTATGAAAATTGAGTACAACTATATGTGATTATTATTGTTCTGATCATTTTTCCCTATTTATTGGCAACCTCTAAAAATTAACTTTTCAACCAGGCTGCATACCCACTATGTCAAGCGGCGGCAACGTTTTTTTTAGATTCAT
>JAFGRW010000015.1 GCA_016934935.1 Spirochaetota bacterium
GAACAGGAGCCGTATACGAGGTCCGTACGTACGGTTCTGTGAGAGGGATAAAATCGGACTAATTATCCGATTTTACCCTACTCGATTTTCTGGATATTGAAAATTAACATAAAATATATCGTTTCTGTATTTTTAATTCAAATCATTTGTGTAAGAGTAAGTTAACAATAATCATTTTAATACGTTTTTGTGATACGATTTGCATTAAAATTAATAACAATTTATCAGGAAGAAAAAAATGAACAATCTTTTGTCACTGCTTACAAAAGCAAAAATCACCATAAGCATTGGAGCCGTTTTTCTGTTGATCTTACCTATTTCTACTGTGTCTCAGACTAATGGAAGAATTACTGGTCGTGTTATAGACTCTTCCACAGGCGAGGCTATGGTAGGTGTAAATGTTGTTATAAGGGAGGCCGGTCTATATACAATAACCGATATGAACGGAGGCTATATATTAAATGGGGTTGTGCCGGGAAGACATGAAGTGCAGTTTATTATGCCGGGATATCAGCCTGTTAGAGAGACTATAATTGTAAATAATGGCACGAGTAATTTGAATATATCACTATCATACATGACTGTAGGTGAATTGGTTGTTACGGGCAAGCGGGTAGATAATACAGAAGCAGCACTACTAAGTAAACGCAAGAATGCTGCTGTAGCGCAAGATGCTATAAGTGCTGAGCAGATATCAAAGTCTCCTGATGGTGATGCGGCTGATGTTGCTAAACGTGTAATTGGGGTCACCATTGTTGATGGAAATACAGTTTTTGTTCGGGGTCTGGGCGAACGATATTCTTCGGTTGTATTTTCGGGTTCAACTATATCTTCTCCCAATCCCGAAAAGCGAATAGTCCCTTTAGATATTTTCCCGTCATCACTGTTGGATAATATGATAGTTATAAAAACATATTCACCGGAGATGAGTGGAGAATTCGCAGGAGGAATTGTTCAGATAAATCCAAAAGATTATCCTGATAAAAGAATAGTAAAAGCTTCAGTCGGGACATCGATTCATTCTAATACTAGTATTAATCTATTTGGTTTCTCTACACCCGGAGATGATTTTTATTCGTATAAAGGCGGTAAATACGATTTTTTAGGGTATGATGACGGAGGCCGTCAATTGCCATCTGATGTAACGGATGAAAGTCTTCGAAACTATGATTCCGATTTGAAAGAGCGAATTGGTGAAAAACTTGATACTACCTATAATCCTGATAAGAGGGATCCATATATTCCATTAAGTGTTGCCTTTACGGTAGGGGACAGTTACTCCCTTGGAAGTAAAACACTTGGTATCCTGGTCTCGAGTCAGTTTAAAGAATCTTCGAAAAACAAAAAAATGAGATATAACAGATATTTAACCGATGGTGAATATGATCGTTGGTATGATATACATCAATCAACATATTCAACATCTACTGGTGCTCTCTTCTCTGCCGGATTAGCAGGGCAATCCAACAAGTTTAGATTTACAAGTTGTTATTCACATCAGTCAGAAGATACTGCGGCATTTTATGAGGGCTATAACAGTGATACTCTGAAGTCCGGAGATTCTTCAACGCGAAACGAACAGAAATATCTGCTGCAGTTTACTGAACAGACATTGTGGTTTAATCAGTTAAGCAGTGAGCACTATATATATAACGGAATCAGAGCTTACTTGAAAGGGGCATTCTCTTTTGCAGAACGTGTAGAGCCCGATACCAGAAGAGCTACATTGGTTGATAGCCGAAATGATGGTACGTATGAGGTTAAAGGTGTTGAAGACCTGACACACTCTTTTTTAAGTCATCAGGATTTTGTGTATGAAATATCCCCGGCAATTTCAGTCCCGTTTAAACAATGGAACGGTCTTGATTCAAAAATAACAATTGGAAGCGGATATACTTACCGAGAAAGAAATGCCGACAGTCGATTTTTCTCATGGTTGCCTACTGAAAATGCTCTTTCTGATGGAACAGGTCATGACAATCCTACAGGTGATATTGGATCATATTTCGACGATTCTTCTGTTGCCGGACAGTATAGTGATGATGGTTACTACTATCTCGAAGAGAAATCAAGTTCAAATGGAAGTTATGAGGGGGATCTGACTATTGCTGCCGGCTTTGCCCAATTCGACATGCCTCTATATCATAATGTACGTTTTTTGGGTGGAGTTCGCTACGAATATGCCGATATGAACCTTCTCTATTATGATTCACAAGAGAGTATGATGACCGATCTTGAAAGTGAACCTTTAGAGCAGCATAATATCATGCCTGCGGCAAATTTGACCTTTGGCCTTACAAAAAATTCAAATATTAGATTGGCTGCAAGCAAAACAGTAGCACGTCCTGATTTCAGAGAAGTGACACCTGCCGAATATCCATCTCTGGTTGATAATGAAAAGATAGTAGGTAATCCTGATTTAAAGCAAACAGACATTTATAACGCAGATCTTAGACTGGAATATTTTCCAGGCACAACAGAAATTATTGCAATATCTGTATTTTATAAAAAAATGTATAATCCAATTGAAGTAGTTATGCGCTCTAAAGGCGGTGATGCTGTTCGTTATGAATATAAAAATGCCGAGGAGGCAGATAATACAGGTATTGAATTTGAACTGAGAAAAGGGTTAGGTATGTTTCACGATTCAATTTCAGATTTTATGGTTACTGCTAATGCTTCATATATATATTCAGAAATAAAGGTAAAGGATACCGATTTGGTAGATTATACAAATAACGAGCGTCCCTTGCAGGGGCAGTCACCATATGTGCTGAACCTTGGAGTTAACTATGATAATAAGCGGAGTGGAAGCAGTTTGGGTTTACTTTATAATATATACGGCAGACGCATTGTTCGTGTCGGTACAACTCTAAATTTTAGTGCTACAGATTTGAATGGGGATAGTTATGACTATTCATTAGCCGAAGGTGATGTTTACGAAGAACCGATTGGAAAACTTGATTTTGTATTTAAACAAAATATCGGCAAACATGGGTCACTTAAATTTACTGCCGCTAATCTACTTGATCCGGAAATAAACCAGACACAGGAAAAGCAGAACAAAAGTGTGGATTCAGAAACTGGTCGCATGAGCGGAGGCAAAACTGTTAAGCATACCTTGCTAAGTTATCGAGAGGGACGAACATTTAGTCTTAGTCTGGGATACAGTTTTTAGTAATGAAATTACCATTATATATTACTGTCTAATAATAATGTGTGATGATTAATATACAACAAGGCTTTAAAAAATTATTAAATAATAAAGAGGTTCAAAATGAAAAAGGACTTACTTAAAAAATCATTGGCTGTATTCATGGCAACGCTAATGCTTTTAACATTTGCTGCTTGTGATGATGAGGATGATGATCCAAAAAAGAAAACAGAAGAACCGTCAGGAGATTATGATGGTCAATTAAAAGGTGACATTACTTCAGATTACACTATTAAAGCTGATTCAGTCTATGAGATGGTTGGAACAGTAAGAGTTAAGAGCGGAGCTACACTAACAATTGAGGAGGGGGTTACCCTAAAGGCTAATACTTCAGGTGCGTTAACCTATCTAATTATTGAACAGGGTGGTAAAATTAATGCTGTTGGAACAGCTGATAAACCGATTACATTTACTTCAGATAAGGAACCGGGAGAGCGCAGCCCTAGTGATTGGGGTGGAATCGCAATTAACGGATATGCCACTCATTGTGAAGGCGCTTTGACTGCAGAAGGTGAAGGTGATTCCGGAACTTATGGAGGAAATAAGGATGATGATAACAGCGGTACATTGAAATATGTACGCATCTTTTTTGCTGGTTATGCTTTTGATCCTGAGACCGAGCTGAACGGACTTGCTCTTCAAGGTGTTGGTTCGGGAACAACAATTGATTACATCCAGATTCACAAAGGAAAGGATGATGGAATCGAAATGTTTGGTGGTAAAGTTGATATCAATCATATTGTTGCGACTGCCAACGGAGACGACCAGATTGACGCGACATCAGGTTGGAGAGGAACAGTAAAAAATGCGATTGCTATAGGTTTTACTGGTGACAACTGCGCTCTTGAGCATGATAACAACAAAGGTACACCAACAGCGACTCCTCGTACAACTATTTCTTATGAAAACCTTATTGCTGTATCGGTTGGATCAGGTGATGACGTAGCAGCACATATTCGTCGTGGAACAGTTGCAGATTTTGTTAACTGCTATTTTGCAGGTGATGATCTTGCAAATGATATATTTCTTGCAGATGGTGATGATACTGAAGTTACATTTGATTCAAACACTTACTTCCAGAATGGAGGAGTGGCAACTTCAGGTACTCCGACTGTCAGCAATAGCTCTTCAGCAGCTACAGAGCTGGATCTTGCAGAATTTGCAACTCTTAAAGCTTTTAATGCAGCAGGTGGTCTTGACACTATACCTGCATCGGCCATGGATGTCGCATGGGCTAAGGGCTGGACAGAATTTCCCGAGAACTAAAAATCATTTACAAATGAAAGGTGATAAATGGCCGGATCTTGATGTTCCGGCCTTATATCTTATTGGTTCGACTTATACTGTTGGTTTCCCTTCTTAAATATTCTGCAGATTGTACCTGCAACAAAGTGTCCCCTTTTCTTTATTTCATGCTTTACAAAATCGTTGGCATTCGTAGGCTAAAGTATCTGATAATTATTGGAATCCTCTAATAATTAGTTTATCAACAAGGAACTTGCGAAAAATTCCTTTATATTGGCTTTTAAACGGCATAGCCGTTCTGGAAATGGTAATTTTTCGAAGTTCCCTATTGTTTGTTATAAACAGGTTCGAACAGATTTTAATGTTATATTCCATTAGTAATTTAATAGGAGGAGATATGCAATGTGCCAAATGTGGTTCTTTGATGGAGAAAGTGCTTTATGAGTCTATTGAGGCCGATAGATGCTTGGAATGTAAAGGACTTTGGCTTGATGCTAAAGTTGTACAAGCATTGATTCATATGCAAGGGTCAGAGCTTGTTGATTCGGGTGACAGATCAATCGGTAAGTTAATGAACGAAAAGCGTGAAATTTATTGCCCCTTATGCGGTGTGTTGATGAACCATTTAGCAGATCCGGACAATCCTGATGTCGAATATGAGAAGTGTCCTTCATGCAATGGAATGTTTCTTGACGCTGGTGAATTATCATCGTTAAAAGGAGAATCGTTTTTAAACTTTGTAAAAAAATTTAAGGAAAATTAATATGCGTTTTCGCCCATGCATTGATTTACATAATGGTCAGGTTAAACAGATTGTAGGAAGTACTCTTAATAGGGAAGCAAAGCCCGTTATCGAAAACTTTGTTTCGAGTAAAGATGCCGCATACTATGCTAATATGTATAAAGAGAGTAATTTAACAGGCGGGCATATAATCAAGCTGGGTTCCGGAAACGATGAAGCCGCCCTGTTAGCATTGAAAACCTATCCAGGAGGTATGCAGCTGGGTGGTGGTGTAACGGCCGGAAATGCCGCGCAATATCTGGATTCCGGAGCAAGTCATGTTATTGTTACTTCATATGTGTTTACAGACGGACGTATCAATTGGGATAATTTGAATCTTTTGGTTAAAACGGTTGGCAAAGAGAAACTTGTAATTGATCTTAGCTGCCGTAAAAAAGATAACGTCTATTATGTTGTTACAGATAAATGGCAAAAGTTTACATCTTTTACTATCAGTGAAAAAAATTTGGATATGCTTTCTGATTATTGTGATGAGTTTCTTGTACACGCGGCAGATGTCGAAGGTAAGTGCTCTGGAATTGAAACAGAACTTGTGACAATGTTGGGGAAGTGGGCAAATATTCCGGTTACTTATGCTGGTGGAGTATCATCGCTTGGTGACCTGGAAGAGGTAAAAGAGGCAGGTTCTGACCGAATTGATATTACGGTCGGAAGTGCACTCGATATTTTTGGAGGTAAGCTCTCTTTTTCCGAGGTTGTTAGATTCTGTTCATAGATAAAATTGTTTAGTAATTTGTTAATCTTAAGGGGTTTATTGAGTCACCATTTGTTTGCTGGATTCATTATTTTTCAAATCCCAATCTCCAGATGGCTGTGCCTTTTAGATTGTATTTTTTTGCAAGTTGTAAAAAGTAATCAGCCGTTTTTGAGTCTCCTACAGATAGGTAGGTGTATCCGTAAGTTTCCGGCTTATCAAGAATTGAGATTCCCTCTTTGAGGTGTGCAATTTCTTTCGGTTTAAATCTCCTATAGAAAGATTTTTCTGTTATAACACTTCTTTTCCCGTCTTTGTCCCATGAATAACCGTAAAGAGGAACTCCGAGTATCAATTTTTGAGCAGCAATATGTTTAATTATATATCTAATATTGTCTTCTGCCCAGGATAAACTTGTCACGGGCCCTTCTTTTTGGGTTTTTCCATGCTGGTCGTAGCTCATAAGCATGAATTCATCCGCGCTATCAGCCAATACAGAAATATCTGTAAACTTGCTGTATTTATCGATCCATTTTACTTGCGGAAAAAGACATATCGAAATATGTAAATACCTGTTTTTCATTCTCAGTTCCGAAAGAAATGTTCTGTAGTGATCTGCATCTGAAGGCGGGAGATGTTCAAAATCAAATTGAATATTCTTGAAACTATTTGTATTTAAAAAATCAGATAATGAGTTAACAAGTTGGCTTCTGAGCTTGTTGTTGTTAAAAATAGTACTTCCGGATTTCGCAGAATCGAAGGTTATAACCGGAGTGAACTTGGTAGCAGGAATTGTTTTTTTACAAAGATTGTGAAAATTAGAGGAAACAATTCTAACAGAGCCATCTTTTTTAACTGAATAGCCAGTCACATAAAGGACATTATACTCTAAACTGTAGTTCATTATGTTTTTTTCAGAATAATTTGCATAGTGAACGAGATAGCCCCGTTTTTCGGTGTGTTCTGCTTCCAAACAAAAAGAAGATTGTATAATTAC
>JAFGRW010000107.1 GCA_016934935.1 Spirochaetota bacterium
AGAGAGATTTTTATTTATTAACCCCGTTCTTCTGCGGTCAAATGAGATTCTTCCCGACGATTGATTTTATTATGCTATCAACAACACTCCCAGATCATAAATATATACTTGCTGAATACAAAGAACAATTAAACGTGAATTATGTCACCCCTGAAGTACTGGAGGCCGCCCGCAATGAACTCATTAATTGTCTTAGTTCTTCTATGTAGCGCTGTTGTTTTTGCGCAACAACAGCAAATAACTTCCATACAGTTTTCAACGGTGAAAAGCGAGTATACCTTATCTGAGAAGTCGCAGTATCGACTTTATACTCCGATGAGAGCTCAGGTAGTTAAAACTATTCCTCCAGGATCTTTATCCAATGGTGATTATGGCAATTTTGTTTACCAAAAGCAACGTAAGGTCATTTCGCCAATTAGAATTCAACAATCGGCTGTCGAACTCTCAGGGCCTCACATTATTCTGCTAGAACCGTATCTTATTCCAACATCATCAGAAAAAATTGGTGCTAATGTTCTGTTTAATCAAATTGACCAAACTGCACCTTTCATAAAAATCGGGCTCTTTGACGATTATCGAAAAATAGAGCAGCTCGCACAGTCCACAGATGGAACAGATTATGGCGAGTATCACCTTTTCCGTAATGCTTTAATCCTACCTTATCGTTACAGCACTGAGAAAACATACGCACAAGAATTTTTTGCTAAAAATTCTTCGAAGTATAGGTATGGATATTCATTACTTAATCTTTGGGAAAAGTTCTTAAAAGAAGAGAACTTTTCAATATATGGAAAACCATTTTTTGTGCGAACACGCGATGGCAACATTTATCCGGCTGTAATAAAAACTTATGGCAGGGAACAGCTTATGTATGCAATGTACGGTGTATGGACTGATGAGCAGAAGGCTAAACAGTTCAATTTTCATAAAGGTGATCGGATATATTTCAGCGCTAAGTCGATGGTACCCATCGATGGTGATACTACCTGTCAGGCTGCAAATGAATTCCAAATACCGAAAGCCCAACGGTATGGGAAAAAAAATTTTAAATATGATGAGATTATGTCTGACAAACGTTCAATTTACCCTCAGCTTGCCTGGTCACCAGTTCCGATTCATTCAGACATGGCAGATAAAAAATATGATCAGGTGGGAACACCATTTCATAACGGAATTGAAGTCCCAACGGCTCCCGATGATGTTAATAACACTAATGGTATGGGTTTACAACAATGTCCGGATAAAGATTGGTATTGGACCCTTTTCTGTGATTGTGCTAATGATATTGTCAAGGTGACTCAGAAAGTATATGATGCGACAGCATTTGTTGATTATAGTGATTATGCTCATATGGATATGATGCAGAAGCAGTATGATCCTACCCTATATGGAGAAGACAATTCTGTTTCTCCTTTAAAAGCAACAACAGAAAATCAGCCGACAGGACCGCTGCTGTTTAATAAAGACTGTGTTCTTTTGAATGCTCGGGTACCTGAATTGTACGATCCTTTTGCTTCAAATGCGACATTTAAAATTCATTACAGGTCATGGGATTGGAAGCTAAGTAATCTTGGCTGGCATGCACATGGTACAGATGTATCAGATAAAATGAAGAGGTGTATTAATGATCTCCGTCATGTTTACAACTATTTCTGTAATCCTGGGAAACATGAGTCGAACTGGAAGTACCAGAAAATCAATGGCAAATGGCAAAAAAAATGGCAGCATAATGGTGATGTTGAAATACTTATTGATAAGCCAGAATATGCAGATAGCGCATGGTATGTTGCAAATCCATTTGCAAATTATGGACCTTATGAAGATTTCATCGCATTTGCAGTTTATGATAACAATACTGCGGATAATAAAGGCCCGTTCTCTTTAATTTCCTATGATGCTTTTTTAAAAGTCAAAGATAAAAGAGATGTTCCTGAATATCGTCGATATAGCATATCTGCATTAGCATTTTCGCCTGAGAACATTCAATTTAATCACCCAGACAATAAAAAGGATTGGTTTGTGCATTTTAATTACGATTTAATATATAAAGACAAATGGGGCAGAAAGGTTTTTGTCGGAAATCTTAAGGTTACGTTTCCACTGTGGCTTGGTGAAGATAATCACGTTATGCCTGTGTCATACAAGCTCAATGATCACGTTTACAATAGGAATGTAACCATCGGAGGAAGCAGCCTTCTAAATTCACAAACGGCATATTATGATAAGAATTCAAAATCATATCGCACAGATCAGACAGATGTTAGTGAACGTGATCCCGATGAATTTGATAAAGGTGATGCTATACGGGAAATCGCGAGGAAGATAATAGTAGCCGAGGCGTTTGATTATTCAATGAAGACACTGCATTATGTTGGTACGCACCAGAACAATTTTGTCGGGTATTCGGCTGCTGGACTGTATGAAACCTCAAAAAGAATAGAGAATCGAATTGCTCAGAGTTTTGCATATAAACTCGCAAAAAACACGTATGAAGGGTTTCTTCTTTGGCGAAGAACCATGGATATTTTGAAAAATCTTCGTGATACGTATATAAAAATCGGAGATGCCTGGGATGGTCTTCTTTACACTGTTCAGGGAGTTGCCGATTATTATTCAAATCTTGATCTGAAAAAAATCCGCCTTACCAATATATCCGATCTTTTTCCGCGAAACGTTCTGATAGAGCTTGATTATCGTGTTTTTTCTATGCAGAAATCTTTTACTGATTTTACCGCTGCTGTTCATGCAATGGCACTTGTTACTGATAGTTTGACCGGTGGTAATTATGGCCCGTTGAATCCGGCAATCCGGGCTACATATGCAGCTCTACAATCATCGGTTTTGCAAACTGGAGCTAATACTACAAACCTATTAGACAATACAAATAGTGAACTGCAAAACCTCAAAAATAAAACGAAAGGAACATCCAGTGATCAGCAATACCTTTCTAACATCACCAGGTCAACATATAACATTATCAGTAATCAAAGGTTAAAAGTTATGAATAATGGGGCACGTAATGTAGCACTGGCCCTCTATCTAACTGAGTCAGAATCAAAACAATGGATAGCACATTCCAGGTATTTGAAAGCAGTTGCAACAGAGGTCCCCCAAAGATTTAACGAGGCCATTAAAAATGTTAATTCGGATACCTGGGCTGCACTTGCATGGTCTTTACAGCCTCCTTCAGGATTATTTGATCAGGCAACCAGTGATTATTTATTGCAATTATCGGAGAAAAAAAATGCGAAATAGGTTTTCGGTTCTTATTGTTCTTATGTTCACTCAATGTGCTTACTCTGCTGGTTCAAAGTTAATGAATTATATAGGTAATTTCATACCTTCGCTTACTGAAGTTGGAATATTAACTAACTGTGTTAATGTTTACGATAAAGTAAGTAACTTTGTTCGTTCTACCAATAAACTTGTCCATAGTGTCCAGCAAGCTAAATCTGATTGGGATCGTGTCAGGAATAATATTGAACAGATTTATGATGATGTCAAATATCTCAAGGAAATCAATCCCTATAATATGGATACATGGCAGAGTGGGCTTAACAATTTTTCGTTTTCCCTTAAGCATCATCAAACAGAAGCTATTAATGCTTTTGAGATGCTTGAGGCACACACCCTTGGCGCTTCAGTGAATTATCTGGATAATATAACTACGATAATAGATTTTAAAAAAGAGTTTGAGCATAAGAAAAATTCCATAAAATCACTTTATGTTCACCCGTCATATGAAATCGAGCTCTCTGGTTCGGCTGAATCTATTCTGAAGTATCGCAAAGCTACGATTGGTCATCTACGATCCTTACAATCAGCTGATTTGCTTATAGCTCAAACATCACCTGATCAGTCTGTGCGTGAAGAGGCTAAAGCACATTTCGATCAGCTTGATGTAGAAATTAAATCACTCGAAGCTACAAGCCTGGATAAAATGCAGCTTGAGAAACCAGATTCAATCATTGATCAGGCGTCCAATCTTATTGCAATTAATTTAACAGAAATTAAGGTTTGTAATCAGCGTATCGAGGATATGATTAAAGCTTCTGAAAACTTTGTGGCTGCATATTATCGGTTACTGGGTCAGAATGTCAACTCACTAAAAACGAACAGTACTATTACGTTACCACAAATACCGATTGATCCAACAAATTACGATCCGAATAATCCTGATAAAGTAGCTGTTCCGCAAGCTCCGACTATTGCACCTATGGAAACGGAAATTACAAAAAAAAATATCTCAAATCATGATATTATAAGTTTACACAATGGAGTATCATTTCTTGCTTTGAAACAGGAAAGCCTGAAACGTGATCTTATAGCAATGAAAGTTAATACCATGGCGTTTATTGTCGCGATGGAATCATATCGACGCAATAATATTGAGGTATCATCATTAGCGTTTGCTCATTCCTTTCGGATGATTGAGATTGCCATTGAGGACTTAAAGTCAAATTAACAGCTACCTTTTCCATCCTTGTTCCAGGGTGGAGTCTGTTCATCAGGATCTTCTCCCTGATTTTGTACATATTTCTCCAGTAGCTTGCAATTCCTAAAAAAAACACAGTACTAAACATTGACACTACCAGTACTATTTGATATATTATAGTATATAATGTGCCAAAATAGAATATAATGTATTAATAAAGACTGTATAACTACATATAGTTTTATCAAACAGAGGTGGTTTTATGCGAAAAAAAACGATACTCTTACTCCTTCTCTTGTTGATGAGCTATTCAGTTAATGCAGGGGATGGACCGTCTGATAAAGTTGATCCGAAAGACTTTGTTGATCCAAAACTACCAAAATTCGATAAGCGAATCTGGGATAACCTTCTAAAGTATTATGTACATGCTCGGCAGATAGCGCGCAGTTCCCTTGATGAATTGGAGTCTGTGAAAGATTTCTGCTGGTCTTCGTATAGATATCTATATGCAATTGAAAGAGCTGCAAATAGAGCTCAGCTTATTTGGGATAATATCAAAAACTTTAAAGCCGAGAATCCGGTAGACGCGATAATAAAACTAGAAGAGGATGTTTTTCAAAAATCAGATCTCCTCTTCAAAAGTGATATTCCACAATTAAAGATTCAGCGTAAAAAACTTGCTGAAAGCCGTGATGTAATCCGAAACCGTGCTGCAAATAAACTCCATGCACTCAATGATCTTTTTCCTGATGGATTACAATTTCAGAAGAAATATTTACAGCTTTTGGAAATTAACAGCCCTAACGCTTGGTTATTAAGCAAAACCGATGATCCTGATGTCAATTTTCACGCTTCCGTACTATCACAATCCGCACGACAGATTGCTTCTACCGATGTAAGTGATGAATTTTCAGATAACCAATCTGCAATTCTTGAGTCCACCATAAAAAATGCAGCTAATGATGGTACATCTGATCCGTTACATCAATCAGAAATGACAAAAATTAATGACCGCAATTCTTTTATCCTTTCACTGCAGGAAAATGCTTACCTGACTGATGCGGTTAAAATCAGTTCCTTTTTTCTTCTGAGTAAAGTTAAAAAGCATTCTGATGCGTTGGCCCAGAAACAGTCCTTGTTTTTTGTATTGGAAGACTTTTCGGACAAACTTATTCTTCAGGAGTCAATGAAATGATCAACCGTTTTATATGGGTAGTACTGCTATTTGCATTTTTTCTACACGCTGATCAAAACTCTGCCAACAAAGCGCAGGAGACAATTAGTGATGATGATAAAGCCTCATCAAAGATCAGTGATATGATTACTACTGTTGAACAGGCGCGTAAAGCTGTCGGTTATGCGCAAGGCACTAAAGAGGCGGTTGATCTACTTAAAAATCTCAAAAAACTCAATCTTAAAGAATTGGCAAATCAGCAACTTAAAGGTGCATTAATTCAGTATAAAAATTCCAAGCAGTCATTCATTCAATTTGTTTCCGGAATCACTGATGAAGTAACAAAAGTTCTTGATAAAGCAAGTAGCAGGGTTAATATGTGGCGTACTACTGAACCCACATTACAAGCTTTTGGGGATGGTCTTAAACAGATGGCTGATAATACGATCAAAGTGTTTCAGGAGTTTGAACCAAAAGACTTGCTTGATATCGATAGGAAATGGGAAAGGAAGCTGGAAGACCAGCTCATGGCGGATAAACGGTTCGTCCTTGGATGTATCTACTTTCTTGATTATTCCTCTTCTGTTAAAGCTCGACAATCGTTCAATGCATTATTTCTTGATGAAGGACTTAAAAATCATCTGATGAGTTCACCTCTTGGAATTCGTGCATCGGTGCAACAGATGACAATACCGGTACATACTTACCGAAAAATCCCATCCATTGCTCTCAACCATTCAAGCGAATCGATAGAGGCGGTTGGACGAATTGTTGGTCAGTCACATGAAAAATCGCAGCTTGATCCGTCTATGTCAAATGAGCAGCAGGATTTTTTTAAAATACAAAAAACTCTTGTTGAACCAGATCAGACCTACGAAGATGCACGCGAACTTTCTGCTTTTATTGCTCTTAAAAGGCAAACGATTGCAACACAGAATACTCAACTACAACAGATTTATTCCTTTCTACAGGCAGACCTTGCCAGGCTCTATCTCAATGACCGGGAAATAACGGCGATGCAGTCTGAACAAGTAAATAAGAGCCTTAAAATTTTAAGCGGCGGCTCTTCGCTCCCTACTATTGAACAAGCTCTTAAGGGGCTTAATTGAAATGGATATAACAAAGCTTCTTGATCACCTGTCTTTGTTTGAAAGCTTAATTTCTTTGCCTCCAGAGAAACTTATAGAAGCTTTACATCCTTATATAGCATTAATCGTTTCTGTTGGTCGATTTTTCATTATTCTCCTTTTTATTATTCATCTGACCTCACAACTTGTAACTAAACCTTATGATGAGTTTAAAGCATCGTTTCTGCCCAATATTTACAAGCTTTTAGCAATTATGTTTATTTTCGGGAGTACAGCAGCGTATAATGTAGTTATTCGTATTTGTATCGGTATTTTTGATTTACTCTCAGATAATGTCCTGCAATCGCAATTTGTTCAATTTAAAGGGTCATTCCGTAGCTTTATTGATGCAATAGCGGAACAATCAAAAAATGGTACTGATTATTTCAACGTTGCAGCAATGTCCTCTTCAGTAGTAACGTTTGTTCTCAGTATAGCTATTATTGCATTGCTTATAACGTACTATGTTTTTGTATCAGTAGGAATGTTTGAGCTATTAATCATTTTAGCGGTCGGTCCTGTTGTCGCTGCATTTTATTTCTTTTTGAAAACACCTTTTGAACGCTGGATGCAGGCTCTTTTAGCCTGTATGCTTTTCCCTGCTATTTCTGCTGTAGCTATCACCATCATAAACCAATCCTCTCTTATTACCGGAATGGAAGAGCATCTTCTCATCGGCAGTCTTATCACATTACTATTACAGCTGATATTAGCTATCATGTTTCTTGATTTAACAATTCTTTTCCATGCGTCTTTTTTTGGTGTGAAATTCATTAATGTTCCCGTTGTAATTAAAACTTTAGTTATGGTTGCATTCGGTAATCCCCAATCAGGTCTTTTAAATTACGGTTTTATTCTTTCTACACGAAAGAAAGGAAATTAAAAAATGGATGAAACTCTTAATAAACTTATTTATTCGGTTTTCGGGTCAAAATTATGGCAGTCCACATCTCTTTTAGATAAAGTTGGGGATAATAGTGCTCTTGGCACAATGATTCTTATTGGGTATGGATTTGCAGCACTGATGCTCATTTTTCAGTTAGTAATAATGGTGCTTAACATTTCTAAAACACCGTTAATTTGGGAAAATGTAGGTCCCTTGATTTTCAGAGTGATCATCATCTCCGCACTTATGTCCGCACCTCTTTATTCACTTATTTTTCGATATACAATATCAGAAACAACTAATATAATGGCTAATGCCATATTCTCTTCTTACGCAACTGATTTCCTCATTACATGGAAAAATCTCTTCACAGGGATTGGTAAATCACCGTCTACTCCCTGGGCAATTATTCTTGCTAGCTTTTCAACTTCATTAATTTCAAATATCTTATCATCAATAATCTTTCTTGCTGCTGTTGTTTGCGTATTCATTGTTACTATGATTCAGCCTTTTTTATGGCTTTTTTCTTATTATTGCGGCCCAATTTGTATAGCTTTTGCCATTTGTGACATGACAGTTCATATTGCGCGTAACTGGCTCAACATGTTCCTTATGGTAAACTTTGTCGGGATTTTTGGAAGTATCAGTTTTGTTGTTGCCCAGGCAGCCGGGTTAATTACTGATTTTGGAGTTGGTACCGCTGGGAACAACATTATACTTGTTGCAGTTTATGGAGTGATGTCAATTGTCTTTTTTTGCCTCATTTGGCCAATCACCGGTTACATATTTAGCGGTACCAGTCCTATTGGCAATATCGCTACACCTCAAGCTGCAATTGGAACTGCTGCAACAGGAGCAATCGCCTATGGTGCGGTGATGGCAGGAACTGGATCCTTTTTGTCTAAACATGTGGGTGACAATTCAGTTCTTGGAAAAATTGGCGATGGTTTAAAATCTCACGGCACGAGTATGATGAACAATGCTTCTAAATTTTCAAGGGTGATGAAAGGTTGGGCTCCGCATAGAGAAAAATTTCAATCTCGGGGTTCAGAGCAAAAAGCATCATCAATACCGTTGAATCAATCTAATGGAACTGAAAAAAAACAGCATAATACGGTAAAATAGTAAAACTATAAACCGCTAGAAAGACTACTTTTTATGAAAAACATGCCTCTTGATCTTCCAGAACGTAGTGATACTCATTTCCTTGCACATCAATCAAAAAGCCTTTTTGTTTCACAATTAGCGCTTTTGTTTATGTTTATTATTTGTTGTGCTCTGATAGTCGCTGCTATTATGATTGCAAAGCGTCCACAAACAATTGCTGTAATTGATTCATCAACCGGGAAAAATTACGGTACTGTTACACAGAGCTATACCAAAGATCTGCTCGAAATAAACCTTATCTATTATTCACGGGAATTCTGTGAATGCTTTTACAATGCTACTCATTCAGAGATTGACGGAGCAAGGCGCAAAGCTGTTGAAGCGATGCACCCGACTTTAATCAGCAAGTTGAAAATTACCACTGATTTTTACAACGACTCTTATACAAAAAATATCAAACAGAACCTGGGTACCTGTACGTTTGATTGGATTACAATCCCTACAGTAACCTCTCGTAATGATCCACGGTATACCGTGTTTTGTCAATTTAAAAGAATTCAAAATCTCAGTGGAAAAATATTCGAGACTAAACATAATGTAACGATGAACTGGATCAGATATAAAAACATTGATCCAATGAAAAAGTCCACACCAATTTTTGTTCTTAATTTCAGTGATAACGACATCAATAGCCCAGAAGTAAAACAACAATTAGAACTTATTACACGTTAAGGGAGGTTCATCATGCATAAAAAGGGTATTTTTTTTGTGATACTCACAATACTTTGTAGTAATGCAGCTACACAAAACTCACCGCAAATTGTTCGATTTGATAAGATACGAGGTGATTATCAATTGAATTGGGATTGCGTCTATGAATTACCAATTTTTCGCGATATTGAAACAATGATCTCATTTCCACAAGGGTATACCGCAACATTGGTTATGCCAGGTAGCCGTGATTTTGTCGGTGCTTCTCTCATCGAAAATACCGTTTATATTACCCGTCCGGTTGATCATGATGTTGAAACGAACGTTACTATACATATTGTGACTCCGGATGGAGTGGAAGAAAAACTGATAATTCGATGTATTGGTAGTCGTAGAGGCAGCAAAGTTCTTGCTGTCAATTTTAAAAAACCCAATACTTCTGAGCTTAATCGTGTCGTTGAAGGAATGAAAGCCAGGTATGTTGAACAACTCAGTTCGCAGCTTTCAAATCAGGAGAAGATTCTAAATATCTCTATTTATAATAAAACGGTATCGGAAGTTCGCTATTTGTTCATTCGTTCTTCAAGAAAAAAAGTGCGTAAAGAATATAAGGGTGCAGTAGTCTATCTTGATGGGATGATTAATTCAGGGGACAATACGTATATATACCTAATATCATCAGTTAAAAACGGACCTTGTGACATTGTTTCTTTAGAAAAAATTGTAACAAAAACTGCTAAAATAGATCCCGTCCTTATTTCTACGAAACAGCTTACAAATAATGAATTTTTTTACTGCTGGTCTATACCACAGATTCAGATTCCTAAGAAATCTAAAAAATTAAAATTTTTTATTAAGATATGGTCAAAAATCGAAAAAATTAATGTTGTCATTTCCTGATTTAAAATGAATTTAAAGGAGCTCAATCATGACTGAACCAAATGCAACAGAATTTTCTACCCCTGGTGAACAGGACTTCCCTGCATCTGCTCCAAGTCCGTTGAAAAAAATTCCACGATCAGTAATAATTGTGAGTGTTATTATTGCTGCACTTGTACTGATGGTAATTACATTTCCGCGAAAGACTAAAGCCAGGCAAACTCTTACCTCTCTGGCTGAATCTGAAAAAATAGACAACTATGAGCAGTCAAATCCTATAAAAACCGATCCTTTCAGTACTGAGTATGTCGAAAATAGTACAAACGCTGCTAGCCCTATTGATAAAAGTTCATCCCTTAACGAAAACACTTATTCTGCATATTCCGGGACTACTTCATCTCCAACAGTGGAGAGGGGTCAATTACAACAGTCAAATCAAAACTATTTAACAGCAGAAAATAATTCTCCATCAATAGCTCATTCATCTTCTGCTTCTACTGGATATACCGTTTCAGCAGAAGTTAGTAGTCGTCTGAATGAATCGTATCAGGCAATGGTAAATCATTTTAAGAATGTTCAAGCTGTTGTAGCTGTTAGCGGTGATGCTTATAAGGAACTACTTAAAGGGGACAAATTTGATAGGGTTGAACCATCACTTAAAAATCTTACTGAGAATAGTGAACATCTTGCGAATAAAGTTGCTTTTAGTGTACCTTCAGGGACCCGCATACGCGCAGTCACAATGCAAGAGGTTAATAGCGATCATCCTGGATATTTTACTGCAAGAATTACATTTCCAATGGAACTTTCCGGGTATACTCTTCTATGTCAATCAAAGGGAAACGCACGTGACCGGATACCGGTTACCGCTAATAAGATTGTTTCTCCCGATGGTTCAAAAGAAGCACAAATCCCCGGAGAGGTGCAAATGCAGTATGCAGGGTTAGAGGGATCTGTAAAATCTCATTTAGGTAAAAGACTTGTCCCACCAATTCTAAGTGCCCTGACGGGCGCAGGAGCTGGGTACCTTTATTTCAAGGCGTTTGGGGGTGATCAGCTTAATGATGAGACTGGCAGAATAAACACTGCTGATGGTGTAGTTGGACCTGCGTATCAGCAGGGTGTTTCTGGTGTACAAAACGAGATTGGCCGATTTGGTGGGGATTATCCAAATACCGTTATCGTGCCTCACGGAGTACAATTCGAATTACTTGTTACAGAACCTTTTTCAATAGAACTATAAATGGAGGTAATTATGGAGCAGACAACACTTGGCTTTTTTATTGGGATTCAGAATCTTTTAATATCACACAACAAAACAATCACCAGCCTACAATGGATGGTCGGTAATCTTTTTCTTTTTTTATCGGTTGGATTGTCAATCTGGATGTTTTTTATGGTTACAAAGAAACCAGTATCAAAAGTGTTTTCAAGAATCATGATTGCTTATTGGACTGTTGCCGGTCTTTTTTTCTTTGGTTATAACGTCATTTCACTTTCACTGCCAATCGATGAACGCGAAGCGATGGAACAAGTGCTTCGCGAAAAACCACAGTTGGCAAAAAAAGTCCGTAAAGAACTCACCACTCTCCAGGCGCTTGGTCATGATTTACATTAAAATACTATTACCTTGTTTTTTTATTTCCTGTTCCTGTAGTAACATGAGTCAAGATGCGTTTGTTACATCTAAGGGTAATTACGTAGAGGAACCAGTACCATTTATCGAAAAACCTGATGTCACAGTCGATTCTTCTATTTCTCAAGCGGTTTTGGATGCAAAAATTGATTCTTTTACGGCCAAGGGTACGGAAAAACGTCTCTATAATGCGCCAAAACCGGTCATTAAGAAGCCTGTTGTTTCAGCGGTTAAAAAAAATAAGACAGCTATTCTTAATTCAGGATGTTTCGATAACTCTACAAGTCCTTTGACAATTGAAGACGCTATGAAATGCTCGATGTACCACTGGGAAGTTGCTAAGGAATTTCTAAATAGGGGAGAGGTTGATAGCTCTTTCAAACACTGTCAGCGAGCGCTAAAACTGTATGAGAATGGGAGCCTGTTTTATTTGAAAGCGCAACTACTTTACCTCCAGGATCACCCTTCTACTGCATTACAAGCGGCAGAGATCAGTTTAGACCGTCATGATCATTGGGAAAATCAAGACCGTCAAAAATCTTTTAAAGTGCGGTGCAGAGCCCTTATGGAATTATACAAAATGTATCCTTCTTCAGGATTAATAGAAAAACTTCAAAAAAATTGTCAGGAGTATTTTTGATGAAAGTGCATATAGTATCAGTTTTTTTGCTTTTCTTGACTATTTCAGCAACAGCAGAATATAGGGCTCTTTCTCACAAGGATCGAGCTGAGTTTTTAAACTCATTCCAGGCAGTGAAAATCGCATTGGCGGAAAAAAACTATCAGGCAATTATTCGATTTGTTCCGGAAATCATCACTCGATATGAAAGTATTATGCTTGATCCTGACTGTAAAACCATCCGGCCACATTTTCTGTCAATGAACCAAATGCTCCGGGAAGCACGGAATATCAGAGCTACTGATTCCTTAGAAGCCATAATCGCTGAAAAAAAAGCTACCTGTAACACGTATCAGCTACTACAGGTGTATGATTCAATCCTTCCAGTGATGTCAGTGCTTGATACCAGTCTGTATCAATCCCATTTATCGTATTATAATGGTCTTGCAATCACACTCGCAAACAGTAAAACTGTGGATAACTATTCATTATTATCATCATTACGACACATTGATAACTCAGTACTTGAAAGTTTCCTACGAACCATTAATGATAAATTCAACATGAAAATTGCTCAATTATCAGCATCCATGAATCCAGACTCAATTTATGCATTTCACGTGCAGTATCCAAATATTCGTAGAGATGACATTGTCGCTTTGCTTGATCGATCAAGATTAGCAATGCGGCATTCATTATTGAGAAAACCATCACTGCTGGGGTATAAAGACTATAAAAAAATTTTTGGAGATGATCCAACATTAAAAGATGCTCTAAGTAAACAAGCATTTAAAAGTTCACTGGGCAGTATTCCTGATCCATCAGCAATTAAAGAATATATCGCTTATTTCCCGGAAGATGGATCGGCAATTTGGAACAGGTTCGAGGATAGTCTTTTTATTAAGTGGAGTTCATGGCGAAGTACCACCAATACCAATGCGTATTTAAAACTTTTCCCACAAGGCAAATATGCAGCAATAATTCAGGATCATGTTACATCCGCAGATGCAGTGTCCGCATATTCACCTGAATATTTTCCGGAGTTGAGAAAGAAAAAATGATAAAATCAGGATTACTATTGCTTACTGTACTAGCTTCAATTTCATTTGCATCCATTGGTGTTGATGCTAATTTACAAAAGCCATTCAATGCCACGGGCAATTGTCCAATAATCAGTTTAAGTATTCTCAAAACAGCAAGAAAACCACCCCTATATTTCTCTTCTGGGATTGCATTTCGGCCGGGGCAAACACTTAGTACAGTTACTGAGTTTGATGGATGTGAAAGTATCAAAAAAACACACTCTTTTTTTGGATTATTTGCTGGAACGCATATCGCTTTTTCTCCTGCAATACGTCCATCTATAGTGGCAGGATTTTCGTTTAAACGAGAAGAAGTTGTAGGAATATCCGAAGGAAAACAGGTGCGAATCGATTATACCCCCTACAGGATTAATCCTTATTTTGGTATTGAACTACACTGCTTTATTCTATCGTTTCTTGTCACGAATGAAGGGTTCGGTGGGGGAGTAAATTGTACATTCGGAGGATAATATGTGTAATGTATATTCAACAATACTATCCAAATTATCAATTAATTGTTCCAAAGGAGTAAGTATGTCTATTATTCGTGCGGTCATTCTGTTACTTCTCATTGCTACCTTCACCTTTTTCACTGGATGTACATCTTCAGATAACCCTGTAAATAGCTCAACGCAAACTGATACTTCAAAGTTTATCGGTACTTGGGTTACCATTTTTGATACTTCAGATATTCCTATGGGAACAAAGGATCAAAAACTTAACTTTTGGTGTCCTAACGGCACCTGTGCTGAAACGGATACATTTCTATTCGTTAATGACTCAATATACAGCGGCTACGAAACTGGTTTTGAGTCAACATATTATTACAGTGACGATTCAATCTATTTTTTTCTTCCGATTGTTGGAACATCTGAAAAGGTACTTGATGATGTTCAATCTTACAACTTTTCATATGATACTCTAATATTTAATCCTAATTCAACCAAATATCGGCCAGTAAGTATTCGAATTTCACGAACACCGTTGCCTCCAAGGATATATAAATGAATCGTTTATTAATTGTTATTGTATCTTTATCTTGGTCTATTACTGCACAAAATCTTAGCTCATTTCCGTTATGGGGATCATCATGGATTGTTGCCCAGGGCAACAATAAAAAAATATTCCCATCTGCTTTACCTCTAAAACCTTGTAAACTTGCTATCATTGAGTTTAAATCGAACAGATCTATTGCACTTGCTTATGCAAATCTAAATCATCGTACGTACCGTTGTACTGCAGAGCTGGTTGAAGACATTAAATTACAGATGAAGAAAAACACTGTAGAAGTTCCTTTTGAATCTATTTTAACTGGAGGTATCGTCAATATTTCATATCGGTTATTTGATGATACATTATGGACCGGCGATCCCAACATTCTTGATTATTTCACCAAGTATAAGTACATCGGTCGTCTTACTGTCAAAACCGATAGCTCATTCAGTACAAACAATATTAATAAATTGAAAAATAATCCTGTATTTTTTCGATCAAAACCTGTTTATTATGGTATTCGTTCTTCAACATTTACAGAAGACATCAAATATTCTATTGAATCTGTCGATGATGATGGGCACACGATTTTTTTAGAGAATGAAAATTATTTTGCTGTAAATAGTTCAACAAAAAAAGATATGAATGGAATGGGAACCGTAAACCTCCAAGCCTTAAAAAAAGAGACACCGTTCGTTAATTATAAAAAAGGATCGGCGATTTACGAATACATTCCTTGTGAATACGACTTTAAAACCTCAAATGTAGGATATTGGCAAGTTCACGTACATCCGGAAGTGTGGTACTACCCCCGAGATCCGTTTGATGGTCATGGACTCGTTTTTGATGAGCTAAAGATGACAGATGTAACGGCTCAGGAAAAACGTACCGCCAGTTTGAATGCTCCTGACAACCTCGATCTAAAGTATTATCGCAATCCGCTTTTATCAGACAGTGCAAGCGTTATAATTTCTTTTGCCTTTTGCAATATTCCAAATACTAACATGACTCGTATTGAATCGATTTCACTTGTTGATACAACTGTACAGATAAACCATTTTCCACCCCGCATGTATCGGGTTCCGGATGCATCTCTTCCAACTAATTGGGTAAATTACAGCTCAGCTCTCTATCAACTTTATTCAAAAGATGCTGTTGATGAAAAGCGTAATCGAAATCTTGATAGTCGCTGCCCTGCATGGCAAGTGATCGATCGTAAAAATGCGAACCTGATCTTTCCGGAAGCCTTGCAAGAACCTGGTCGCTTAGTGAGAGACAGGAACATTGACGATGGACTTTTCAACTATAATGATTGTCCTTGTTCACGGATTCCTTCATTGAAAAACCTTACCCCTGTTCAACTGCAACGACTTGTCTTTCTAACACCTCCATTATGCGATCGATCTGATATGATTAAAGCTTTGAAATTGTATGATCAGATTGCTCCGTATCTCAAAAAAAAAGCTGATCAAGATTTGATAGTGCAGAAAAAAGCCACTGTTCTTAAAGTATTACAAGAACGTGATACACGAGCCGCAAAAGCCGGTGTGAGCTGGTCCCAACCTAACGAAAGGTGTCCTGGAACATGGGTAGATTCATTTTAATTTTATCAACTGTCCTTTTGCTTACTGATTCAGTATTTTCGGAAAAAGCCCCAATCATTGATCGTCCAAAGAATATGGACGAGCCAACAAAAGAAGAAAAAGGAATTCTTTCAACACTCGTCTTAATTTATTCAAAGACAAGAGATGCCGTTAAATTCGCTTACGACGAGGTGCAATATTTTAAGGAAATGAAACACAACTTTCAGAATATGCAAGCATGGTTTGACCGGGCTAAGAATAGGGGAGTGTATATCTGGGATAAATCATCAGAACTTTTTACTAACCCAGAAAATGTTTTTGTTACACTGGACCGGCTGGAGGATATTTTCGACCACATTGATTATGCTGCCTGGGCGATCCCGCGGGAGCTTGATCAGATACTATCTGAAACAGAACTAACCTATGATAATATTGCTGGTGGCATTTCATCGGCTGGAATGGTACCGAATACTGATGCAACACTTGAGTACATTGATAAAAAATTCGGGTTTAATCACCTCCCAGAGAAATCAGATACAAAATACGGTGAGTATGTTAAAAAACTCGATGAGTTAAAAGATAAAAGCGCAATAAAATTCCCTGAAGAGGAGCTTGTGACGGCATCCCGGTTAGTCGCAGCGTCATCGATGGCAAATTCTGAAATGTATCGACAGTGGTCAATTAAGACCTCAAATAACATCCCACAAATCGATAAAAACTTTACCGGTGTGAAAGGAGCTAACGGACAGGAGCTCGCTGCATGCTGGTATATGATTGAGCAATCTAATGCCAACAATAAACTTTTAATGAATAACCTTGAGGAACTTAAGATCCTTCAAGCAACACTTGGTATATATTTGTACGAAAACAGTGATTACCGGACTCAGGAATTGCAATTTAAGAATACTCTTTCTGATTTCGATTCTCGAATAAAATAACATAAAAAATAAGATTCAAGGGGGGGCTTATGATTAACAGAGACGAATTATTGAAGCGGATTGTGTGGAATATTGAACACATAGGGACATCTCCTGAAATATCGCTTAAGCTGTTGAAGAAAACTTCAGAAAAAGAATACAGCGCGGAAGATCTTGCAGAAATAATAGGAATTGATGCTACGGTAGCTGCTCAGGTTTTAAAAAAAGCAAACAGTGCGTACTATCATAGGGGAGGGACTTGTAGCACGATAATACAAGCTGTAGTAAAATTGGGATCAGAAAATATTAAGAAGATCATTTTTGCAATAGAAATGATCGGAAAATATAACTCAAATTGTGCAAATACTTTTTTTGATGAAAAAACCTATTGGAAACACTCTTTAGCCGGTGCAATGATTGCATCTAAGTATGCAGCTACAGAAAATATTGATAAAGATACCGTATATTTTGCTGCTTTAATAAGGAATTTGAGCGTTTTAGCAATAAGGCAATACACGCCTTTTGAATTTGAATACATCATGAAGATAATGAATGAATATCAATTTGACTTCGAGAATGCATCAGAAATGATTATAGGCGAATCTCATAAAAAAATTATGCACATGATTGGATGCCAATGGCAATTGCCAATGTCTATTAACAATGCAATAGGTAGTAATAATGATGTGAATGGGGGAGATAACGAAGCAAAGGATATTAAAAGATCGATAGCCTTTGCAGATGATTTATTAAGTGTGACATCATTTGAGAAATGGGATAACCTGCTCGGTCAACAGCTTTATTCTCAGATTATTCCATCAAACAACTCTTTTACAGAAATAACAATTCCGGGTATTTGTTCTTATAACAGCCCTTTAATAGCTAATATTAAAAATGCGAATGGACAATATAGGCAAAAGGTCATTCCAGTGAAATAATGACATTGTTAACATGAATGGATGTCAAAATTCTGTATCACCAAAAATGGGATGCTTCTTACCGGCTGGCTTAATGTTTTTTACCATTTCGAGTATTATTTTCATCCCATTAACAATGAACTGATTTGTATTTAAACCCAGCCGTTCAGCTTCACTTTCAACATCTTTTCGCATATCATCGGGAAATCTAACCATTTTCCCAGGTCTTTTGTGACGATCAAGTCTTCTATTTTTCATATATGAAAAATAAAAGGTTTAAGATGTTTAATCAAGATTATACCTAAATCCGGTAAAATGAATTAAGGCCATAGGCTCTGATAAATCATAAGGGCTAAACCAGTTATAAAAGTCACTTTTACTTAAACCATCATTTTCTGGAATATATTCAGCATAGGCTTTGTTTGTTAAGCCATCAATTTTGAAGTGATTTTCAAAAAACTCAATCTTCTGAACGCCAATGTTGTCAGTTGCATACAATCTTAAAAATTCCTTATGCTTCGATCGGTATGGCTTTTTTGACCATTGCCTGAGCGACAAAACAGCATCACCACTTTTTACCATGTCAATGCGATGTTTCCACAATGTAAAGTTTTTGCGAATCGTGTGCTTCTTTTTCCTTAAAAGAATATTTTCTTTAAAATTTGTAAGTTCACCTACCCTGTGATGATTTTCTGGAAAATATTCTGCTATCATTAAAAATACAGTTTTCAATTCTCTACCCCCGAAAATGGTATTTCTTTGATAAGTTGTGTCTCATCTGTTATCAAATCGCCGCAAGTAAAAGTTGTTGGTTTTTTAAGAGCTAAGCTATAGGATTGTACAATATGACCATACTTGAAAATTGTTCCTGAAAAAGAGACAGAAACTTCGCCAGGCATGATCATTTCATTACATCCACAATTGCATAAAAGCCGTTTATTTTTATTCATTTTGTGAATAATAAGAAGGATAAAAATTAGAACAAAAAAACCAATGAGACCTATTATAACCGTTTCCATAGCTATTCCTTTTTTGTATCGATATTTTAAATGTAGAGTGCTCTTGTGTGGCATGCATTTACACATGCAGGATGTGAGCCGTTTTTCAATTTATCCAAACAACCATCACATTTATATGCAGCGGAATTGATGATAATTATTTTCTTACACATTCGAGAACACAATCCGCAACCATTACACTTACTGGTATTAATTTGAACATAACCATACTCATCTCTGTAAATAGCGTCTGAAGGGCATGATGCGATACAATAGCCATCATCGCAATGATCGCACTTAATGATTTCAAAGTGATTCCCGTGGATGCGTTCCAGTTTTAGCCTGGGAAAAGGGGCCGGTTTTTCAAGAATTGCAGCAAAAATGCTTTTAGATGCCGAGTGTTCCACTGTACAAGCTGACAAACAAGAATTACATTTCATGCATTTTGAGCGATCAAATAGAATTTGAATTTTCTTCATCATTACCTTCTTCCATAAAATCAAGGAAATTGTGAGGTACCCATTCTGCTCCACTATTTGGGCTTTTAGCTATGGAATCAGTAACTTGAGCATCTGATTTGATAGAGTGCAACTGTTGATCATCGGAAACATTTTTCTTAAAACCTCCAGATTGGTAAATGTTTAAGGTGGATATCCACCTATAATAAAAAAATTTTATTTATGAACTTCATCAACTTTGGATATGTAAACTCCATACCACGCTATTTCATTGTCTCGAACTAATTTTCTAACTTCATCAATAGTTTCCCCAACGTAGGTCATCCAGCATTTTTCATTCGATATTGGTTTCATTGAACTGTAAGCTTGATACATTTGTTCTCCCTTTAAAATGGTGGATATCCACCATAAAATTAATATACACTAAAAAGGCACAATAATCAATACCATTATTAACTAAAAAAACGTTCGATTAATATAGTCCATAACTTTTCGAATTCACTTCGTTAACTGCATAGAACCTCGATTAATTAAATCCAAATTAATAAAAGTATAATATTGACATTAACGTGCTTTGTTGTTATATTATGTACTATAATAGCACTTTATGTGCTACTTTGTACTTTAATTTAAACAGTGATAGAATGTGTATGGAAGCGAAATCTAAAAAAGTCACAATACTTCTCTATCGGTCACAATTCAAAGATGAGTCTTCATTTGATGACATTCTTAAAGCATTAGAAAAAGATCCGGATTCTAAATCGATTGTATTGAATTTAACTGAAGAGGATTTACAAAATTAAACTCCTGCCGGTAAGTGTTGTAGATACCGTTTGGGGAATGGAGGTTAGTCTATTTGGGAATTTTGACACAAACTATATCCCTTATCTCTTCAAGAAAATGGCCGGTATGCTGTTCATTACGAGGAGTTAACATCAGGCGATTGTGTTGAAGTTTTAATCGATGGTAAGTGGAAGAAAACATCTGTTGAATCATATAAAGGTGAGTATTATTTAACAAATGGTTATCCGATTGAGGGTGCTACGATAAGAATTGAATAGGGTTAAAGAACGTAAATTATTAATACATTTTTTTTAAAAAGGAGTAGTTCAAATGATTCACTCAATTCACATTGTCGGTTTCTTACTGTTATTTTCCGTTGCTATTCTTCTGGTATCAGAAGTTCTTTTCAACTTAAAAGTTACGCCTATATCATCGAAGATAAATACCCTTTTCCGCATTAAACCTTCTGAGTATGGATTTGGATCACCAACCAAGGTAGGATCTACATTTCTATACCCGTCTAATATGGATAAGGAATGCGTAGCTTTATGTAATTCTTTGAATTCCTTACAGGGAATCGAGACAATTTATAGCTGTTCCGGTCATAGCAATTCAAGTCTTTCCGTAACATTTAAATGCACAAGTCAAGTTTCTTTGAGTAAGGTGGTAAAACAATCTTGTCAGTGGCAAGAAAATGCTGAATGGAACTGCGATGTTTCTTTTCTTAATAATGAAATGATATATACATTGTCAACTATAGAAAAAGGAGAACAAGCATTTTTAAAAGCGGATGAATTTGCAACAACCTTAAATGGAATAAAAAATGTCTAAATCACTGTTGCTCAATTATTTCATAACATCAATAAAAAAAATTAAATGTTCTCTTGTATATATATACGTATAATACGTATATGTTGCTTAAATAATAAGCTTTATCTATCTAAGGAGATTATATGTCTATAGGTATTATTTCAACAGTTTTTTTAATATTCGGAATTATCTGTGCTGTTGGATTTTTATTACTATTAATAACGGAATTTGGAAGATTAAGTGACTATAATGGCTCAGTGTTTAAAATAGTGTACATCTTTTTCGGTGCATTCATTTTTACATCATATTTATTTTGTGCGTGGTATCAGCATTTCAGTATTAAAGAGAATATTAAAACTGTTCAGGAATTACCAACGTCAGCAGAAGGGTATGTAAAATATTCCGCTATTAAATTTAATAATACTTTATCTTTTTATGCAGT
The DNA here is from genome assembly GCA_016934935.1 of Spirochaetota bacterium. Taxonomy (GTDB): domain Bacteria; phylum Spirochaetota; class UBA4802; order UBA4802; family JAFGJZ01; genus JAFGRW01. The sequence goes on from JAFGRW010000107.1 coordinate 21,558, forward strand.
TTTTGATAAAGAATTGAAGGCTCTTTTTGAAAAAAATGACAAAAGGTTTAAACCGTATTTGACCAAAAAGAACGCTAATATAAGCTACAGAATTGCAAATGGCATAGAAAAATCTGTTAATACCGTGCACTCTAATATATTTCTGATATGTTGCACAATCATCATCGTTTTATTGATTCTTGCAACAGTAGCTTCATTAAGGAAGGTTTCGCGATGATACAAATTTGGAGCGAGGTAGGTACCAATGATTAAAATTGCAACCCTTATTACAGGTGCATTAAGTTACTCAGGGCCAAGTTTTTCATAACAGAAGGAGTCATTTATGCCATTTCTAAGGATAGTATTTCCGATTTTAAGTGCCATTATAATTGGTTTCATGTGCTATACCTTTTTCATTGAAAAGAACGTACCATTCTTTTCAAATACTAACAGCATAGTACTTTCTGTGATAGCTTTTGTAATATGGTCCGGATCATGTGCCTTCCTATCCATTAAGTCTGCATTTTTTAAGTTTGTTCTATACAGCATGCGAGGTTTAAATGGGAATTAATAGTTTTTTGAAGGACGCTGTATCCAAATGGTATTTACAACAGCTTGGAAGTTATTTCAATGGTTCTATTGAGAAGCAGCTTCACACCTTTGACATAAATAGTCGGATTTTAAGTGGCACTATTTTACTTCACAATATTGAATGTGCCGAAATTGTCGCTTATTCAATTGAGTCCAAAAGTGAATCTATTATCCCTCTTCATTTATCATTACAAAACACACATTGCAATACGCATTTATCTTACAAATTTCAAGCTGCTCTGCCCAATAATCCTTTGAATTATCACTACGAAATTAGAAAAAAATTCAACAAGGCAGCAAATATATCAACACTCAATTCACTTCGTGAAAAAGGTTATTCAAATAGTGGTATAATATTCGGTCCTTCCGGCTCTGGAAAATCCTATTTCATGAATGAAATGATAGACCTACTTCTCTCTACAAGAAATGATGATTTTATCATTATAGATTCTGATTATCTTAATCCAAATTCTCGGTATTTTAAAGCAGTTCCTGAGAAGCTTATTGATACATCTAATCTCCCTCAATTTTCCTCTAAATCGGTCTTAAGGATTGGTGATATTGCTCATTCTGGAAATTCACATGAATTGTCAACCTTATTGACATCAATTCTCGATAACCAAGAAGTTATAGAATCATCATTTGTTTTCATAAACAGTGGCGATATTATTTTTCGGAAAATGTCCGTAGCAGAGATGAAAAATCTATTAGAAATAGTAGCAAAGAAACACCTTAAGATAATTACATCTTTTCAATCTATCAGCTATACTATTGATATTCCTTCCGTGAAGCTTTTGGCAGCATTCTGTGACCGTTTTTACTTCACTTCTTCGCATGTCCAATTGAGGGATGTAGCCTCATCTCTCCTTTTAGAAGCAAAGGCTCCTACAGACGGCAACGGATACATTATTAACAGTATTATATATTATGATGCTCCATATATTTTCCAGAATATTATTACAAAAAAAGACATCTATTTTCTGGGTCCTAAAACTCAAGGGTTCATCGGAAGCGAATTAAAAAATGAAATCAAAAATCGAATGGACTGAAACAACCTGGAACCCAATAACAGGTTGCTCAATTTTCATGAGAATCTTCTTGAAAGACCGCTCTCTTGGAAAAAATCACGAATGATTTTTGTTAATTCCATGAGCGACACTTTTCATGAAAGTATTTCCGATGAGGATATTTTAAAACTTTTCGATGTCATGAACCGTGCACATTGGCATACATTCCAAGTGCTCACGAAGCGATCCGGTCGACTGCTTCAACTTTCTGATAGAATCAACTGGACTCCCAATATCTGGCAAGGGGTAACTGTTGAACATGCAGCTACACGTTTCAGGATTGAAGACTTACGTTTGACGGGAGCAAAAACAAAGTTTCTCTCGATTGAACCACTAATCGGGCCGATCACCGGCATTAATCTAACAGGGATAGATTGGGTAATCGTCGGAGGTGAATCCGGACCTGGTGCCCGACCAATGAACAAAGAGTGGGTTACATCAATTCGTGATGCATGTATTAAAACAAGCACCCCATTCTTTTTCAAACAGTGGGGTGGGGTTCGTAAAAAAGAAAACGGCAGAATGCTGGAAAATCGGATTTGGGATGAGTTTCCAGTCAAGTATATATATTAATGTGAGTCGCTAAGGATTTAAAAACAAAGGAGTAGAACGTGGAGTAATTGGATATATACCGAGAAGATTCATGAATATATTGCGAAATAAATAATCACTTTGAGATCAAATAACTTTTATGAAGAAAAACTATTGTCATGAAAAAACAACAATTATTAGATGTAGGCAAATATCTCTTTGATAGTACCCTGGACTTGTCGGATTATCAAATATTTCCGAGTTCAATTTCTGAATTTTGTATAACTATAATTTGTCCATGTTGCCAAAAGCTTATCTTTTCCGATGCAACATGGTGTGATGACCCTCGTCTTTATAGGGTACCGACTCTTTTGTATGCTTGCAAATACTGTGATATATTCATGGCATCTATACCATGGACTGACTTTGCTGCAAATAAGTCCTTTCAGATTCTACGGAGGTTACGCTTCGGGTCTAAACACCATTCTAAAGATTACTTTGTCCTTTTTTCCGAAATTATTTTCGAGACGAGTACCCCTGATATGCTGATAGATATTCATCTTAGTGATTTTATAAACCGTTTTCGTAACAATATCAAACATTTGCAGCGTATGCGTAAAGACCTAATTTAAAAAAGTAAAAATGTTCTAAAAATATTTTAAAAGGAGTATCTATGACAATTTCAGCTATCATCATACTACCAGCTGTAATAACATTATATTTTTTAATAATGAAGTACGGTGTACGTAAATTAAATCGACAAATCAAGAATGAAACAGATGTAAAAATATGTATCAGTTCAATTGATATTTATGGAAATGTAAAAGGAAAACTTGAAGTACCGCAAAATTCAGAGATTCCAAAAATAATTCCCTTCGATTCAGAAAATTTTGAATATGAGCCAATAAAACTTACAACCTCTAATCCGATAAAAACTGATGAGAATTTCATTACATACAATTTCCGTTCAAAATTGTCACTTAGTTATAATTACAGATTAGTTGCAGCTTAAATGGATTTTAAAGGAAGTAAAAAAATTGCCTGTTTGAAAGAATGATTAAGAATTTATGAATTTCATATTTCTTAAAAACAAAGACAAGATGTCCTTTTTATGTACGGGAGGCTCCTTCATAGATGAAAGATTCAATTTATCTCCGGAGAGAATGGAGCAAATAAAAGTAAAAGCTCTCAAAAGTTTAAAAGAAAAGAAGGACAATCCTGAATCTGACACAAGTAAAAATGATGCTGCAGAACAGCAATGAGTGTTATCAATGGCCGGTGCGTAACCAGCCCCTACACAGAGCAGGTGGAGCACCGGCGGTTGATAACACGGCCCACGACCTATACCTGAGAGTTGTCCATATTTCCACACCGGCTATAATTGATTAGGCATCCATAGTGACGGTGATGGGAATGTGGGCAACTCGCTGTTACGATAGATAAATATCTTTAAATTTTTTTCTTTGTATTTGTAGATTACGGATAAATATATATTACAGTGGCAATCTGACAATTAATCACTCCAAAAAATTAAAATTCTTTAGAAGAAGAGAAGTTGTTAAAATAGTGGCTCCTCTTCAGATGTAGTTACTTCAGTAAAGATAAAACTTCTAGAATGCTTAATGTCAGCATCACAGAGAAGTAGACTATCTTTATGATTAAAACAAAGGTAATCATAAATTCCTCCATGTTGAGATTATAAATTCTTTTAAAGACCGTTTTAAGGTGGTTTAAAAGGAGGTTTTTTTGTCCTCTACATGGTATTTATAATTTATTGACACAATGAAAATATCGCATGCAAATATATTGTATCGTACGATACAATGTTGAAGAAAATAGAATCATCAATCTAAAAGTGATTTTAAATCTACATCTTGATTTAACATTTGAGTGTTGCAAGTTCCACAGATAAAATGAGCTCCAAACTTAGCCCAGGCATTGAGTCCACATAGCGGACATGAATACTTCATTTTACTTGAATCTTTTTTGCGAGGTTTTTCAATGATAGACCTGATTTCTTCATCATCTTCAATATCAGTTAATGAAACGGATCGCTGAGGATTATCTGGATCAGGAAGCATCTTTTCAATAATCTCATATTCGGGGGGTTCTATCCATTGCAATGCAAACCCTTGTACGACAAGATCTCTATATGCTGCAGCAAATGGTCCTCTCTCGTCTATGTAGTGCGACATACAATCACCGGTTTCTTTACCTCCGATCTGGCCTGTTGATGATGGTATAAGCCCTATCTTTTTCATTTTGTCAGCCCACTGCTGATTATGGTATCGAGCTCGACCAGGTTTGCCATAGTGGTGTTGCCACAAATGACACATTTCATGAACTAATGTAGAACATACAGCTCGATCATCCCTACCGTTTGACCTGAAAAATTGAGGATTTAGAGCAATTTCGTCAGTTCTTTTTGATGAATCATCGGTGCTTTGAAATCTGCTTCCGCAAAAATAACCATATGTTTTTTTCTCGCGCTGTAAGGTAATTAGACAAATTGGTAGTACGCCATCAAAGAGATGTTCGTTCATGAATTTGTAGGATAAAAGAAGCGCATCATATGTTCCGGATGTTGGATTTAAATACATTATTTTATTATCTCCATTGAAATTGTATCGTACGATACAAAACCATTTCAAAAAAATTGTTTGCTCAAATTCTTATTTGTCTTAATTTCCTTTTTGATCGAATCTTTTATATGCTGCATCGCACAAGCCGATAAAAATTCACTTAAACTTTCTGCACCAACATGTGCTCTATACATCCTCCCCGACCTGAAGGACGAGGAGGATGTATAGAGTGGATATTGCAGTATTTTCAGCAAAAAAAGTTGTATCATACTTAGTTAAAATAGTTAATTTTCTACCGGTACGTTCAATTCTTCCTGCACAAACAATTTTAGTCATTTTTTTTTCCAATCTCCGATAACGTGTAAAATGATCGCTACATCAACAGTTAATTTTTCTTCACTCACGAACCTTTCGCAAATAGTATTGATATGAGAAATTATACGTTCATACCTTTCATTACATTTCATCGACTCGCTGTAAATGAACACTGCATTATCAAGGCAAAGCTGAGTTGATTCAAGCGATGCAAGTGCTAAATTAAAGGCGATTTCCGGATCATTCGAGGAAAGGCATTTCAGTGTTTCGCAAATATTACGCTGCTTAGGATCTAACATAAGGATACCTCCTTTAAAAAAAGTATGTACAATGTATGTCCATATTGATAAAAAAATCAATGTCGCTGTGTCATAAATATGATCTGTTTTAATGTATTAAAATCGATTCCTATTTCTTTATGCTGTTCGCATATTGCCTGGATTGTTTTAATGGTTAACCACAAATCAGTTATTTCGCTTTGGCGCTCTTTAATTTTTTTGGACAAAGAATCGGTAAGTTTTTCGTAATAGCTGATAAGGTTTTTAATTGACTCATCATCCTTAAGATTTTTGTTTTTACGTATCAACTGAAAGTTAAAAGAAGAATTCTTGTCATTGAAAATCATGGAAAATCCTTTCAATGAGCAGCTGCCCAATGTTGTGTGTGACCTTTCGAAATATCTTTTACTATCCTCATAGTACATACAAAGTACATACAATATTATAAAAAAAATTATTTCAGATTAATTTTTTTTTCCTGCTGATCTTTTTTCAACTGTTCTTCTGCTGCAAATTCAAGATAGCCAGTCGCTGACCGTTTTGTCTGGAGACCGGCTTTTTGAACCTTTTTCCAAAGGTCCTCATCAAATCTTAAATTAATTCGTTTTTTCATAATTCAAAATATAATAAAGTGTACACCCATTGTACATACATTTCAAGAGATATAATAAAAAATAAAAGCAGAGAAAACATTACTGATTTACCTTAAGGATATCCTAACAACATCTAAATATTAACTTGCATAATTTTTGTAATATGTCGTATTTTAATCTATCTGATTTAATTTCAATAGCTTATGTCGCATAATGTATCTTATGTAAACTAAATCCTGAAAAGTCCCCTATTTGATCTGGAATTGCCTTTTTTTATACTGATATTACTCCTCAGGATATTGAAGAGTCGATGAGGTGTCTGGAGATATGAGATTTTTTCTTCCAATTGAATCATTATATAGACTAACAAAATTCATTGGCGGTAAGATTAAGGGAGGAAAACCAGCCTTACGAGTAATCTCTGCTATAGTTTCCCTTACAGCAGGGAAAAGCTGAGCAGCACAATTAATATGGATAACTTTTTCAAGTGTATCCTTCGCAATGGATGAGGTATCCTGGTTGAATCTAAACAGGCCTTTATATTCAACGTCAACAATAAAAGGAAGGCTATCTGCTTCTATTCGGACATTCAATAGCACCTCTGCATTATTACCATTCAAATGATGAGTACACTGGAATACTGGTTTAAGTTTAAGATCGCCGTCAGGTTCTTTTCTTTTCTCAATTTTTGAGAAATGTAAGCGATTTAGTAAATAATCTATTAATGTAAATTTTAACTCATCCATATACGTTATACAGCTTCTTTCCAACTGATAGAATCATGATCATGGTTATATTCCAAAACATAATTAAAGGGTGATGGATTCCTTATCGGTGAATAATTAATTACTTCATCCTCGCAAATAAATGAACAGCCGTCGAGTGTAGATTTGGCAGCTAAAGTAGAAATCGATTCTGGAAAGTCTCTTAGTATTCTTAATAAATTATCCATAGGTTTGCTTTGCATAACGCGTCCAGTCTCGTATCGTGCAAATGCTTTTTCTCCTCCACCAAGAACGCTACTGAATTCATCTTGTGTCATGTTAAATGATTTTCTAATAGTCCTTATTTCATTCCCTGTAAGGTAACCATCAACACTTCTATGAAAATCTCTTAATAATGGAATACTTTTTTCATAGGATTCATTTTCTTCAATAGATTCACCACAATTATGACATAATGTACTTTGATAATCCTTTATAACTAAGGTATGACCTTTATAACTAAATTCTTGATCCTGAACAACAAGTTCTGTATTTTCGGATCCGCAAACTTGACACACACTACCCATACGGACTCCTTTATTCATCTTTTAATTTAAATTGAATTACAACACCATTGCCTGAATGACTTTTTTGTAATTTTATATAGCAGACAACATTATTTATGGTTGGTCGATAAACATCCTGCCATAATGTATAATCATCATCTACTGTCATAGTTTTATAAATATCAGTTCTTTTAATTTTAAGAACCTGCTCTACAATATCTTCTTTTGTAGCAAATCCAAGTGTTGCAGCATTAACTCTTGCTTTTTTTGTTATAACACGAGTTTCTGGTTTTTCAATAAGTGCTTTTAATTCATCTAAATCGTAATGAGATTTTGAAAAATGCTCCATTGTGTGATCACTATCTTTTAATAGTACGTATAAAATAATAAAAAACATAGCAAAAAGTATCACAATGATACTTTTTTACAAATTCTTTTCGAAACTAAACAGGAGTTGCCCGCATTTTCACCCTTAAATTGTACTATTGCTACACTCTATGAAACAGCACAGAGTGTAGGCAAAACTCACAGTTTCGGAACATTTTTTTTTGCCGAAACAGAGGAAATTTGAGGTTTTTACTACCTACAAGTTTGCTTCTAATATACCGACTTTGACAGAATGGATCAAGCAGAAAACCGTTTTTCACCACAATATCGTGTATTTATTTTTTTACCCCCCCATCTATAGCGCATCACCATGAAACTTTCACGTGTAACAACAGCAAAATCAAATCGTTAGACACAATTGTACAATTTCAACCCGCCATCACAAAATTTGGTAATACTACGTAATGAAGATAAAAATAACTAAAATAAGGGCACGATTCTCAGTGAGCCGATCAGCAACCAGTTTCTTTCTGGTTCGATACTTCGGAAACATTTTAACCAGGCATCCTGACAACTGCCCATCATTGTATCGTACGATACAAATATAATATGAAAATTTATCGTCGAATACCCCCCGAGACCCATTCTCTCATTCAACACCGCAGGTGATTTGAAAATAAAACTCTCCAGTTCAGATGCTGGTGAAACAACTGTATCTGGCTTTAACTTACTTGGACGACAGCTTTTTTATAAAACCATACCTGACCTGAAACGTGAAGTTACCCTTAGCATATCCACGATGTCGATTCCAGAGAGCACTGTCATTACACGTGTACAGAGTGAACAGGGATATTCTTTAACTAAGTCTGTACCTTTAAAGTAGAATGTAAAAACGTCTGTTCTGAGCCTCCCCATGGATAAATCCTGGAGGAGGTTTAGACTGGAATCTTTAAAACCCCAACTCCTCTCTTACCACAAACTCCCCTATCTCTGAAATAAACTCACTCTCTGAACATTTCTGAGAATAAATGAAAACCTCTTCTTTTGCTCTTGTAACCGCAACATAAAACAGTCTTCTTTCTTCCTTCATTCTTAAACCATCATCA
>JAFGRW010000108.1 GCA_016934935.1 Spirochaetota bacterium
GAAAAAAATTAAAATAAAGCCAAAAATATCGCTGTCCTTAAAGCGATTTTTTTGAGCGGTTTTTTGAGCACTTGCGAAAAAAATTAATCATCATTTAAACTATAATACCCTTTGAAAAAAATTTCGACAGATACAATATTTTTAACAATTTTGATTATGTATAGATAAAGTCAAGATCTAATCATGAAAACTTTACAGATTGAAATCGCAGTAATTATTTAAATAATTTTAAAGTTATGATTTAATGATAGATCAGGAATGTGTATTTTTTTATTGCCCTTAACAACGTGTTACTGTTATATGGTATATAAATATGAATTCTTGTTGGAAACTTAAATGAAATTTCTTTACTCTCTTTATCGAATAATTATTTATCCAATTTTACTGTTGATGACAGCTCTTATAAGTATTTGTGTTATTATTGTTTCTGTTTTCAGTGAAAAGGCCGCCTATGTACTCCCTATAGCTCATTCGCGTCTGCTTACATTTTTTATACCAATCCGCCTTAAGATATTTGGTAAAAAAAATCTTGAAAAGGGTCAATCGTATGTTTTTGTTATTAACCATAACAGTGCTTTGGATATTGGAGCGGTTTATGCCGGATTAAAAAGGGATATCCGCTGGGTAATGAAAAAAGAGCTTACCGATGTTCCGGTCTTTGGTACGGCTTGCCGTAAATTGGGAAATATTCCAATTGATCGTAAAAATCCCAACAAGGCAGTAGAAAGTATAAACGTTGCAAAACAAAAAATCAGGGATGGAGTATGTCTTGCTTTTTTTCCTGAAGGCACCAGGCGGGATGATGTGCTTTTGGGTCCTTTTAAAAAGGGGGCTTTTCATTTTGCAATTGATATAGGCATACCGGTTGTTCCGATTACACTTGTCGGCATGGAAAAAATTATGCCGAAAACAAGCAGACTCTTTTATCCGGGAAAAGTTAAGATGTTTATACATTCACCCATAGAGTCAAAGGAGTATACCAAGCAGAGTGTCGATGATTTTTCTGATAAAGCACGTTTGGTAATAGAGTCTACATTGAAACGTGAGTATTCAGATGATTATTTCAAGAAGGTTATAAATGATTAATGACGAGCGAATAGAAGAGCTTGAGATTAAATTCAGCTACCTTGATGAATCGGTAAGAATATTGAACGAAACGGTTATAGAAAAGGATAGAGAGATAGATTCTCTTAAGAAAAGGATGAAGATTCTGGAAAACAGCCTGGAAGTACTGGGTGAAGAAATATCTAACGAGAAGCCGCCTCACTACTGATTTAACCGATTATCAACTTTACTATGCGTTACAACTTGCCAAGTTTCTTTCATAAAAAATTCCGGTCGTGCTAAATAAAAAATCAGAGCTATGCGCAATGCATGGAAATTTTGTGATGAAATGACAAACTGTAAACTCTTTGCCATTAATTACCGAAAAATTGTTGATATACAAGTAAACAGGGATAGGATAATCTTTAAGCAGTACCAGGAGGAGCCGCTATGCGAAAAAAAACAGTAATCTTGATTGCAATTCTCTGTTTTGCGGTAGGGTTTTCGGTTTTAAATGCTTCGGATTGGCCTGTTTATAAAGGCAATATTTTCTTTACGGGGAATAATGATGAAATCGTGGTTCCTAATGGTAATCTTAAATGGCTTTATCAGGCCGAAGACAGGGTTTACAATCCGATAGTTTCTGACGGTTTTGTCTATTTTATTGATCAAAAAGCAAATCTTTACTGTTTGAATGAAAACAGTGGAAAGTTGATCTGGAAAATAAACGTAAGGTCAATATCGGATCAGTTCAAGAAACTGTCCAGGTCTGCAGGCAAGATCAAGTATCCATTAATAAAAGGCGATTATATATATTTAACTGATCCTGTTGCTGTTTACTGTATTAATAAAAAAAATGGAAAAGTTTTATGGGCCAGAACTGCTTATAATATGAGTCCTTCAGCCGCCATGGACGTTAAAAAGGGAGATCTTAGCGGAACTACTACTAATGCATTTGTGGATGGAATTTACAGCGATCCTGTCTTAACCGGTAACGAGATATATTATGGCACCAGAAAAGTATTTGTGTCACGTGATGTTCGAGATGGAAAGGAAAAGTGGAAAAACAGCAGTGTTAAAAGTTATTCAGGGTTTCCAACTTTCTACGATGATTATTTAATTGTTCAATCCATGGATTATCAGACAATGGAGTATAAGGTTTTACTGTTGGAAGGTGCAACCGGAAAAACCATCTGGGAAAAGCGACTGCCTCAACCGTTTAAAATATTCCCTCCTGTTGTGTATAAAAGAAGAATATACATCCCGGTTTCACAATCGCTCTATTGTCTTGATATTGATAACGGAAAAGAGTTGTGGAAAAAAGATTATGGTGGAATAATTTCTTCTTTGCCTGGTTTTACAGACAGAGCTGTTATTTTTACAATAGATAACAAGCGTCTTGTTATTACAGATCCAGAAAATGGTTCAATTGAAAACAGTATAGATATTGGTGATAAGAGCTCTCCAGGTTATGTAATGGTCAGAGACCAGTTTTATATAGCATATAATGACAAGGGTGGAGTCAACAGAGCGTATGGATCGGTTCGAGCGATTAACTATAGTGACAAGTCTGAACTATGGAAGTTTAAGACCCCTTTTCCAGGAGCTGTATCTCAGCCTGTTGCGTCTAACGGTATTTTGTTTTTGCCTGCAGGCAACTATCTTTATGCTATAGGCGCTGAGGCTTATCCGCGAGTTGTTACCGGTGGAAGTTCGGTTTATGGTGAGCCCGGCAGCGGTTCTGACTCAGCTGCCTCGGAAAAAGATCCAACGGGTTATGCAGATAAAGAAATTTCTCCTCCTGATGACAAAAAAATCAAGATGCGGGATCTGGATCTTGATGTTACTGATGAGGGTGGAAACAAGGTGCCTGCATATGCCGATATTGAGCAGCGGGATTCGGAAGGAAGACCTCTTTACAAGGAGAGGCAACCTGTCAGGGATGGAAAAATTAAAGTTCCTGATGGTGATAATGTTCATGTTGTTGTGGGGTCTGACGGATATATACCGGAAGGATTCGATCTGGATCGAGATGAAAAAAAACGAGATGTTAAGCTTGAAAAGATTGAAAGTGGTAAAACTTATGTGGTTAAGGATGTGACTTTTGAATATAACAAGGCATATCTAAGAAAATCGTCACTTCCAATACTTAACCGCCTTCTGGATATAATGGTAAAAAATCCGGGATTAAAACTGGAAATTCGTGGACACACTGATAGTAAAGGCAACGATAAGTATAATCAGAAACTGTCAGAGCGTCGAGCTGATGCGGTTAGTGAATTTATGATAAAAAATGGTATTAGTCCCGAACGGTTGCGCTCTATTGGCTTTGGCGAGACAAAACCTGTTGCTTCGAATGATACAGAAGAGGGACGTCAAAAAAACCGTAGAACAGAATTTATTTTTAAGGAATAGTCATATATGGCAAATTTTCAAAGATAATGTATAAATATAGATAAATATTTGACAGTATAAGAACTTTTTAAAAGATAAATAAAACACTAAATTTTTGAAATGGTTTAAGTGGATCTTTATAAAATTTATAAATAGTAAGACTATAGCAGATTTAGATATTTGAAAGGTATGGATATGATAATGCAAAAAATGATTTTTTCAGTAATAATGGTCTTTTCTTTAACGGTTTCTTTGTCGGCCGGTTATGATGAGGCATTGGAGCTCTATAATCGCGGTGAATATATGAAGTCTATTTATGCCGTTGCGGATGTTCTGTTAATAGAGAAAGATATGGATCCTTCATCGGAAAATTATAAGTTAAGATTTTTGGCTGCACATTGCCACTGGCGCCTTGGAAATTACGATAAGGCTATGACCCATTTCATAAAAACACGGGAGATTCGACCGGATAGTCTGGATCCTCTGATTGATATGGCTCTTATGAATCTGGAAGCTAATAGAAATTCGCATGCTGAGGCATACGCGAAGGCGGTTTTAGATAAAGATCCAAAAAATAGTCTAGCTCTTTATGTCTATGGCGGGGTAATGGCTTCACGTGGCAATTACGCAGCCGCACAGGACTATTATCAACGGATTATAGCTGCGGAGACTGAACATTATGCTGCATATAATGCCTTGGGAAAAGTTTTGATGATTCAAAAAAAATATGGAAATGCCGAGACTGCATTTGCCACTGCGGTTGCTCTTAACAGCAATTCTGCGGAAGTATATAATAATCTGGCGATATGTTACTATAGGCTTGAAAAAATAGATCTTGCTAAAGAGACTATAGAAAAAGCTCTTACGCTTGATCCTGATAACGATTCAATAAGAAGAAATAAGCAATTGATCGATAAAGGAATTTGAAATTTAGCATATCTTTTGTTTACAAGATAAAAGTAAAGAAGGACGGTCTATGTGACTGTCCTTCTTTTATGGAAATAGATAAAAAAAGCACGATTTAAGTAAAAATTTGTAACAATTTTAGTAGTTTTTTTAAATTAATTAAAAAAAGATTGAAATAATTTATAAAACATTGTAAAATACAATCCAATAGGGATTTTTTCAGATTAATTTGCCTTAAACTCTTCCGTATCTGTTAGACGGAATTCCTTAATCATTATATTGGATAAAAACATAATGAAAAGAACTGTAAGAGGTCTTTTTTTTAGAAGCGTCAACAGAACGCGTGTTGTGCCTGTTCGTCTTAAAATTATTGTAATATTTGTTATGTTTATTATCCTTTCCAACCTTAGTACAAACTTCATAAATTTAATGTATAACAGAAATCATCAGTTAATGTTGATGAAGAAAATTCTGGCCAAAGATCTTAAAGATCTGCATGTTTATAGTAATACCCGTTATGAAATTTCGACTTTTAATGGCAATATCGAAGCTTCTTTAAACAATATAAAAAGCAAAGCTCTTTACGAGATGAAAAATCGAAAAGCGGTTTTTCTGGCTGTTAAACCTAACGGAAAAATACTGCTTGATGCGTCTCATGAGGGACCTGTCTGGAACGAATTTGACCCCGCAGCTCTTGAGAAAATGAAAGAATCCATGGATAAAGAGGGGCAGGGTTTTTTAACGGTCAATAACGGTGATTATGAATATTTCGGTATTTATAAATATAACTCAAAATGGGATGCCTTTCTGTTCAGGGCAGAAGAGTATGGCGAATTTAACAAGGAATCTGTTGAAACGATAAAAATGATTTCACTTGTTATTCTGGCCGGAACAGTCGTTCTAACAATTGTAGGGATTCTTATTATCGGGCATCTTCTCAGGTTTATCGGCATATTAACAAATTCCATAATGAAAATGGTTAAAAATCAGCAGTTAGAGCTTATACATCTTGAAAACGCGCCTAACGACGATATAACCTATCTGGGTATGGCGTTTAACTCGTTATCATCGACAATTGAAACTCTTCTGCAAATTTTTAAAAGGTTTACCAATAAGGATATAGCTTATAAGGCTTATAAAGAAAGGATAATTCGCCTTGAAGGTACACAAAAAGAGCTGACAATTCTATTTTCAGATATTAAGGGTTTTACCACAATAACGGAAACTCTTGGTACAGATATAATTAAACTGATAAACATGCATTATGACAAAGCGATAAGGGAAATCATCCGATATGATGGAGCTATTGGATCAATAATCGGTGATGCCATTCTGGCTATGTTCGGCACTATGGATGAAGTTGTTACACAGAACAAATCTCTTTCAGCTGTTGCGGCTGCCTATGAGTTACAGTCAATCGCCGAGTCGTTGCGGTTAGAGATGACCAAGAAGAAAGAGTCCATAATAAGAGTGAAAGGTGGTCTTACAAGGGAAGAAGAGCAGGTATATAACGCGTTAATGATAGAAATTGGTGTAGGCTTGGACGGAGGGGAAGTTTTTTACGGGAATATAGGTTCTTATGTACGTATGACAAATACCGTTATCGGAGATAATGTTAACTCGGCGTCTCGTCTGGAAGGTCTTACAAGAATATATAGTGTTCCGGTAATTTGTTCAGAATATGTTAAAGACGATATTTTGAACAATACATCGGAAAGAGGAATAACTTTTGTTGAAATTGATATTGTTCAGGTCAAAGGAAAAACAATAGGTAAAAAGATATATTGGCCTATACCTGAACAGTTTATGTCAGGAAGTCTGAAGAAAGATATCGCTCGTTTCAGTAAGGCTTTAAAGCTCTATTATGCTGGCAAGTGGGTATCTGCTAATAAGGAGTTTAAACAGGTTAATTTACCATTAGCAAGGGAATTTATAAACAGGACAGAATCCAAAGCTGCTCCTAAAAACTGGACAGGCATATGGGCAATGAAAAGCAAGTAAAAAGGGATCTTATTGAAAAATCGAAATCAGAATTTTTGCCGGCTGAATTTCATGATCCCGATTCAGGAGTTGTTACCTATTCAATTGAAGAGGAATACGCGAAAACACAGAAAAACCGAAGTCTTCGGCTTTATGGATTTGTACTTCTTTTCTTTGCGGCAATTGCTGTGGCGTCGCTTGTTTGGATAGTGGTTTTGCAAAGGCAGGGTGATAATCTTGTAGTTGATATAAGTGATTTTAAAGATATCAAGGCTCTGGATGTCGTAAACAGAATAAAAGAACTTGAGACAAGAATTAATGAACTGAAATATGAACTTAAAGCAATTTATGAAAAGCGTGATGATGAACTAGCAAGGCTGAACAGGGAGTTTCGTTCTCAGAGAGAAGCTTTGCTTGCGGTTGATGACGAAGTATTGCACGATGAACCGACGGGATCAGAAAAAGAATCCAGTGTTTTTGATGACGAGCCTTCCAGTAAAGAAGCATCTGTCACAGGGGCCGGTGTGACAGAGGAATCATCTGTAGTTACTACTTCTTCATCTAAAGATGAAGTGGTAGCTGTAGATTCACGATTTCGTTCTAAAAGTGGAACAATCAGGGATAAATATGACCTGCTTGCCGAAAATAAAAAAGAAGAAATAAGAAAAGCTGAAGAAGAATTGGAAAAATTGAGAAAAAAAGCCGGTGCTGATGTGGAATCTGCCGGAGCGATTCTTGGGGAAAAGGATGAGCTATATAATCTTCAGATGAACAAGATGCGCAAAGAGTATGAGGATCAAAAAAGCGAGACTACTCGAAAACATCAAGACGAACTGGATCAGATTGTTAATCGTTATAATCCACACTTTAATGAAAGCCGCTTACAGGCGATAATTGGTCGAAGGGTAATCAATGTGCGGATTCCTTCAGAGGTTTTATCCGGCATTGAAAAAGATCTTCAACGGGAACGCGCTGTAACAAAAGATGATATTTCTCAATTACGAAGAAGTGTTTCGGATGAAATGGCCTTGCTAAAAAAACTTAAAACAGTTCCTTACACTAATTCAGTGCCTCGATCACTGCTTCATATGGAATCTTTTACCAAAATAACCGTGGCAATATATGATAGAATTGTAACAAAACTTATCGAGCGTGTAAGGCGAAAAAATTCAATGATTAATGCTTATAATTACGCTTTCAGCTCGAAAGTTAAGCGAGACGGTGAAAATGGGTTTGTTCTGGATGCACGAAATAAGAATCGAATAATTATGTATATCGATGATACTTATGAAATTAGAGATGGAGATACCGCCTATATTTTCAGAAGTGATGAGAGTGAAATAGCAACTGTTACGATTGAAAAAGGACCGGATCTATATTATGGAAAAGTTGTTACCATGTCTGCGGATGCACGGATTAATCCTTTTGATAAAATTATGTTAAAAGTGGTGCGGGAGAGATAATGAAAAAAATATTATTATTGTCGGTTATTTTTTTAACCACTAATCTGTTTCCGTATAATTGGGAGTCAAAAGATTATTCTGTACGTAGAAGTGCTTCGCGGGATATTGCGCGAGTTACTGACCCTGCAGGGCGAGTTTTTTTTGTGAAAGGGGATTCTCGTGTTACAAAAGCTCGAGCTGACGAGATAGAAAAGTTGGCTTTACAGTTCTATGGAATGAAGTATATCTCTGTTGACAGGATAATCTTTAACGTCAAAGGTTCATCCCTTAGAATTCTTGTGGTGCCCAAATCATATAAATATAAGGATTCAGATCTGTTGCCGTACATGACGGCCGGATTGGTTTTTGATTACAGCGCGGATGTATTAAACTATAATTTTCGCCTTAAAAGCGGCGAAATATTTATGAAATTGACGGGTGTTTTTATTGACGAAGAAATGCTGTCAAAAAAGATAGAAGAGGCGTTAAAAGATCCGGGTGCCTATGTCGCCCGCAGGGATTCAGAATATCTTTTAAACAAGCTTGACGAACTGGAAGTGAAGGTTATGCAGCTTGAAGAGCAGAACAAAAGAATAATAAAGAATTTTTCGGACTACCAGAAAGCGACGAATCAATATATCCGTAATTTGCAGACAGAAGATGAGAGGATAAGATTTGCGATTATTGCTTTTCAAAATGACAGATTTTTTGCCGGTGAAAAACCTGTAAAACCGGATATCGTTGAAGCAGTAATTAAACTGCGTTTGCGTAATCCCTCGCTTGACATTGATGATTTTATGGATAAAGTTGAAGAGGCCGGTATTGAGGTATCTAAAAAAGAAGTTAATATAATACTGATTGCTTATCGGAATGAATTTAAAAAAGAAAAATAACTGTTATCAGCTAACTTTTAAAGTTACACCAAATTCTTCAAAAAATGCTTTGGAAAAGGATGCCGATGGTAATTTGAGATTGCGATTGGCTGCACCTCCTGTTGATGGAAAGGCAAACAAGGCCTGTATTGCTTTTTTTTCAAAGACCTTCAAAATTCCCAAGTCTTCCATAAAAATCGTCAAAGGGGAGACTTCACGTTATAAGACTATTTTATTTGACGGATATTACGAGAAAGATATTACAATTATTATTGATCGAATAATTGCTTAATAATTACGGAAAATCATAATAAAATGAAAAAGAGAACCAATAATAGAGTGATCATAGTTGTTTTTTTATCGATTCTTGTCTTGTCCTGCTCCGGATTAAGCACAAAAGAAGAGAGCTATCATAACAACAACTTAAGTGTTTATGTCAGGATAGAAGGTCGCCGGGTTGACGAAATGAGCGATAATAGTCTGATTCAGGAACTGGAGAAAAAAGCAAGAAATCGAGCTTTAGGGTTAATGATTATTGTTATAGAAGATAGAATAGCTGATCATATTTATAAAGAAAAAATCATATCAAATTTACGCTCATTTGAAATGAAGTCAGAGCTATTGTCATTTACTGTAAATGATTATTATTGTGATGGATATTTTAAATTTAAAACAAAGGGTTTTGAAGAATCGCTGATCGATTATGAAAGAAAAAATAATATTAAATAAAACAGAAGACGATAGTCTGACACTTTACCTTCCTGAATACGATGAAAATACACATACCATACATGGAGCCTACACCGAAGCGTTAAACAAGCATATTATTCCCTCTGGTATTTGTAATAAGAGTGGAGACTTATGCATACTGGATATAGGTTTTGGTCTTGGATATAATATTCTGGCTCTATTGGATAGTTTTTATACTAGATCCTTTAGTTCTTTGCGAATAATAAGTTTTGAAAAGGAGAAAGGCATAGCAGATTATCTTGACATGGTTGAGTTTAACGATAAACGGGATGATCTTTATGTAATGGTTAAAGATGCTTTTAATAAAGGTTCATTTAGTAATGATAAAATAAAAATTGAAATTTGTTTTGGTGACGCACGGCAAAATATAAAAAAAATTAATCTAAAAAACAGTGTAGACGCGGTTTTTCATGATCCTCATTCTCCGGGTAAAAACAGCGAACTTTGGACAATTAATTTTTTTAAACATTTACAAGCATGCATGAAAGATGATGCTTACTTAACAACCTATTCATTTGCACCACAAATTCGTTATGGTTTGGTTAAAGCCGGTTTTTTTGTCGGATCATGGACAGGAAACTGTTTTGAAAAAGAGGGAACTATCGCTTCTAAAAGTATATTTAAAGATTGTTTCTCTGATGATTATATAAGACTTTTGGAAGCGGATAAAAGATCAACACCATATCTTGATAACGAAACAATGGACCTTGAAAGAGAAATAATAAGAATCAATCGTATAGAAGCGGCAAAAAAAAGGAAAGAATTAATACAACAAGTTTAACAGATGCTGTTTTGAAGATAAAACGAATTACATGACTTAGTTGTTTTTAAAGAAAATTTTCTAATTCACTGATTATTGAATCCGATTGTTCGGAAATCTCTGAATCGTTTGGATTAGCTGTTGTGGCGGGAATAACCGGTTCTGTTGTTTCTGCCGGAGGTTGCGTTTCACCTGTGGTTGAAGATTCCTGTATCGGAACAGCCTCTTTTGTTATTCTTGACTCAGAAAGATCGTTACCGGAAGAGAGTCTGTAAACAAAAGCGTAAGAGAAGTCTATGACTTCAAGAAGTGCCTGATAGATTTTCTTACCTTTAAGTTTTTTATTTCCCTCAAGTTCATAGTCTAATTCAATTTCCTGTTGCGGATTAATTACAATTTTTTGTTGACCCTCCATATCTTTATGCAGTTCTTCAAAAAGATCAATAATGGCCTCGAAATAGTTCTTTAGATCATTACGTATATCTCTTGATCTTTTTTTAAGATCGTTTTCCAGTTCAGTTAATCTTTTGCTGTAATGATAATACTGGTTTTGTGAAATAGGTTTATCTTCCTCTGTTTCATGGTAAAGCTCTGAAGTTGAAAAATACTCCCTGTATTGATTGTCAATATGGCGAATTTTGTTGTACAGTTCTGACAGTTTTAATCTGTAGTCTGAGCTGTTACGTCGGTCAGACGGAGTGGAAATTTTGATCTTGTTTGTGGTAAACAAGATGGAATACTCCTCATCGAATTCGCGGAATAATAAGAAAGATTTGACGATTGGGTCAGACTTGTACTCCGAAATTATGTAATTACTTTTGATAAATTTTTTTGCAAGCTCGTTCCGATTAATCTGAGTCATCAATTTCAAGCCGCGTTTGACTTCGTCTGGAACAACAGGAGCACTCTTTTTTTTAATTTCTTCGCGAGCCTGCTCCATCTCTGAACTTATTTCCCGTTCCTTTTGCTCTTTGGTTTTTACAGCAAGCTCGGCAGACAATCTGCTTGGACTGTGCGGTTGTCTTGACCCGGGTTTCGTGTCAGCAGTAAGACCCAGCATATGGTCAATTATGGATATGTCGTAAAGTGAAACAATTCCGGAGTTAAAAAAACAGAATAGCCAATAAAGTTGCGGGAATAATTTGTTACATACTATATTAATGCTCTGTTTTATTTTGCGTTTGTGCTGATTCAGAGAGTCGGGTTTTTTTACTAAAGAACTATGGTGCGAAATAGCTTTTTCGTATGCATTAATTAATGTGTCCTGAAAGTTGATTATAAGATATATTCGTTTGAAATATTCAGTTAAAGCATGAGCCATCTCGAAAGTCTTGTAATCTTTTTCACCAAAAGCGATATATTCATCAATAATGTCAGATGTAATTTCTCTGTCGTAAATGTTTGCAGCAAACTCGATTAACTCAAAAAGAAGAGGGCGTTCACGATCAAGTTTTTCAACTATCTGTTCAGAGATAGCATGACCGGATTTTTTAAAAATATCAAGATATACCAGTTGCAAATCAATTATTGATGGTTTATATATTTGATTAAATTTTTTAATAAACGATGATTTAATTTCAAGGCCACTAAAATCGGTAATGCCATGAATTAATAAATTGAATCTGATTCTCAGGAGAGTTAAAAATTTTATTACAGGATTTTGTGAAAAATCAGGTCCTTTTGAGGTTAAGGACTGTTTGTTTGAGATGTTTTCGGAGATAATTTTTTTTGTTTTTCTTACTGGTTTTTGCTGTGCCAGTTT
Organism: Spirochaetota bacterium; assembly: GCA_016934935.1. Lineage (GTDB taxonomy): Bacteria > Spirochaetota > UBA4802 > UBA4802 > JAFGJZ01 > JAFGRW01. The sequence goes on from JAFGRW010000108.1 coordinate 11,911, forward strand.
ATTTTTGCGTTCCTCACTTTTTTGCAAGAATTCTTTTTGCTTGTTTCTGTCAAAAGTTTTATGACGTCTTGGTTTTGTGTCCTCGACTTTGCCGCCATGTTCGACAAATTTCTGAAAAATAGCCTTACGCTCTGATTCAGACAATTGACTGGTTTTTATATTATCTCGTGTTTTGTCAAGGTTAGACATTAGCATACCTGAAAATATGAAATCATAAAAAAAAGGAGTATAATACATTAATAGTAAACAAAAGGACAAAAAGTCAATCCATTTTGCGTAATAAGATTATAAACTTAATGCACGTGCCAAACAAGAACAAGCTAATAAAAAATCAATTTATTAAAAGCAGTAGCGGACTGAAATTCCGAGTTTATTGCCCCACATTCGCTTTTTTTTCTCTGAAACTATATTATATAAAGGATGCCAATCAAGAGAAAAATTTATGGGGTAGTCTTTTGCAGAGTACAAAACTCCAAAAATCCCGTCCGGGCCGAAAACAGTTGGGTCATCTTCTCCCCAGAAACCTATATGGGCACCTCCTCCAAAGAAGAGAAATAAATTTTCAGGAAAAAATTCAGGCCTTATTTGATATTCATAGAGGGCAGAAATTTCGAAACCTTCTTCATTGAAAAGGAAAAGTCCTTCCAGGTAAGAGGGCTCACCTATTTTATAACGGGCTGTAGCACCATAATTCCCGTCTTTACCAGCTTCAAGTCTGATACCGGCAGCCAGGTCTGTTTCTTCTGAAAGCAATGTGGTGCAGTAAGTTGAAAGCATTATAAATATGATAAGTTTAAAACTTCGCATAATAACTCTCCGATTGAATTGTTGTCGGACAACTAATGATAGAAAAACCTGAAAAAACGCTAATTACATTTGCAGAAATTCTAATAATATCTGTTGATCAAAAATGTTAATTAGGTAACAATAGAGAATTTTATTATAAAACCAGTTGATATTTAATTGGAAAGTGTCGAATTTGACAAGTTTTTTTCAGATCTGTATAATTCATTGTTGCGTAACTAGATTTGTGAATACCCAAACTGATTAAATATCCAAGATTGCAAAGATATCAATTTATAAATAAGATAGTGCATTTTGATCGACCGTTTTAGAGTCTTCGAGTTGTTAGCTGTTATTACCATCGGATTTTGAGAGTTCGTCAAGTTTTGCGCTCAATTCATCCAGTTTAGCTTTTAGCTCGTCGATCTCTTTTTTTGAAGAAGAACCAAAACTGCTTAACGCATCTGATAGACGTTCTTTCGCAGATGATATTTCATCTTTGAATTTTTTCTGAAAATCTTCTTTACCCTGCTTAACATTTGTTTTGAACTTGTCAAAATCTTCCTGATGCTTCTCTTTGAAAGAATGGGTTTTTTTCTCGATTTCGTCTCCAGCCGAAATAAATAACTCGCCAATGTCTTTTAAAATATTACTCATAATAATCTCCTTTATCGTAACTAACTTAAGAGTATTTATATTTGGAAATAATTCAAGATATTTATTAACTTGCAATTAAAAATACGGAATAAAATATGGATTAATTATTCGATAATGGAGCCACTGCTGTTGATTTTATGAAATAAAATTATGTTTGCAGATGGATAAGTTATACATTAAAGCTGAGTGATTTAAGATTAATTTTGTATTTATGATAAGGAGTCCTTTGTAATGAGTGAGAAACCGGCTGATATAAGAGAACAAAGAATTGAAAAATTAAAGAAAATGCGTGAAAGCGGTGTAAATCCTTACCCTAACCGTTTTGAGCGTAAAGATAAAATTGCTGATGTAAGAGCGGCTTTTGATGCCGATAAACCTGTTAACGTCGTTGTAGCAGGAAGAATTAAATCCAAAAGGGTCATGGGTAAAGCATCTTTTGGAAATGTTGAGGATTTTTCGGGTTCAATTCAGTTTTATGCAGCAAGAGATTTAATGGGTGAGGAGGGATATAACCTGTATAAAACTCATGATTTGGGTGATCATGTCGGAATAGAAGGTGAGACCTTTTTAACTCAAAAAGGTGAAATGTCTATTAAAGTAAAAAGACTGGTTCTTCTTTCCAAGTGTATACAACCTTTGCCCGTTGTAAAAGAAAAGGATGGTCAGGTCTTTGATGAGTTTTCAGATACCGAGTTAAAATATAGAAGAAGATATGTCGACTTGATAGTTAATCAAAAAACTCGGAGAGATTTTCTTTTACGTAGCCGTATTGTTTCATCTATTAGGCGTTTTCTTGAAACAGATGGTTTTTTAGAAGTAGAGACTCCAATGATGCATTCGGTTGTCAGTGGTGCTGCCGCTAAACCTTTTATTACACATCACAATACGCTGGATCTTGAACTATATTTAAGAATAGCTCCCGAGCTTTATTTAAAGCGTTTAATTGTGGGTGGATTTGAACGTGTTTTTGAGATGAATAGAAATTTCCGTAATGAAGGAATAGATACCAGACACAATCCTGAGTTTACTATGGTCGAGATTTACCAGGCTTATGCTGATTATAAGGATATGATGGATTTAACAGAGCGTCTTTTTACAGGATTGGCAGAAGAGTATTTTGAAAGTACCGAAATACCTTATCAGGGACAGACCATAAACCTGAGGGGACCCTGGAGACGGGTAAGGTTTGTAGATGCCATAAAAGAGGTAACAGGATTAGATTTTTCACTTATTAAAACAGCTTCTGAAGCTGTAGTTGCTGCAAAATCTGTTGGGATAGAAACTGATGAGTCCATGGGAATATGGAAAATCGCTGATGAAGTTTTGGGTGAACGTGTAGAGAAAACGTTTCAAAACCCGACTTTTTTAATCGATTATCCCAAGGAACTGTCACCATTGTCAAAATCCTTTGAGGATAATCCCGATTATGTTGAAAGATTTGAGCTTTTTATAGCGGGTCGGGAAATTGCCAACGCGTTTACTGAGCTGAATGACCCATTTGATCAAAAAGAGAGATTCGAAGGTCAATCTCAAATGCGGGACAAGGGTGATGATGAAGCAATGATGGTTGATGATGATTATATAACTGCTCTTGAGTATGGACTTCCTCCAACAGGAGGGTTAGGTATAGGTATTGACAGGCTTGTTATGCTTTTTGTTGATACTGCATCAATTAAGGATACAATACTTTTTCCTTTGTTAAGACCGGAAGTTTAATTTGATCTGTCATGCCTTATGATTTGTATTATAGAGGCTTCCTGTCTTGATAAACAAAATAGCCCGAAAGGGTTATTTTTTTTCATAATGCTTGACAGCAAACCTGTGCGGATTTATTTGAACATCTGTAATGTTATCAGTTTGTCTTGTTATGAGAGGTTTTGGATGACTATACTGCTTATTGCCGGAGGAAGCCTTCTGGTTGGTTTTGGGATTATTTGTTATTTTCTTTCCGATAGACGTTCTCTTGAGCGTAAAGATTCTGAAACATGGGAAAATCTTTGGATGAGCCGCTTGGATCGTTGATATTATCCCGATTTTTCTGTACACTGCTGTTTAACCACTTTTCAATATTTTATCTTGATAAAAAAATCAGATCTACACCAAGGGGACTTTGAAATTTACATTAGCTAAATATTCTGTCATTTGATAATTTTCAGCTAACTCTTTCGAAGTTCCCTTTTGGTTTTATCAATGTTTTTAAAAATATCCATATCAATTGCCCCTTCCCTCTTAACAGATGCAGTAGTTAGCAATTTTTAGGGCAAGTATTGTTAATTAATATTTGACTGACTCCATGATTATATGTTATCTGATAGTTATTCACTAAAAAAAAGGATCGCTGCTAATCTATTCGATCCGCTATCTGAATAAATCAGGAGAATAAAATGGGACTATGGGATAAGGCAAAAGGGCAATTACGTTCGGTAATTGAATGGAATAATCCGTCTGAAGACATTATTTTTTATCGATGGAGTTCTGATGGAGATGAGATTAAAAATGCATCAAAGCTGATAGTTAACCCCGGACAAGGGTGTATTTTTGTATATGAGGGTAAAGTAGAGGCATTTTTTGAAGAAGAAGGTATTGTTGAGCTTAAAACAGCAAATATACCTTTCTGGACAACAATCAGCAAGTTTATGCAAAAGTTTGAAAGTGAACATAAGGTTGGTATCTATTTTTATAAGAAAACACAGATTCTTAACCAAAAATGGGGAACTCCCAGTGTGATAAAATATATGGATCCAAAATATAATTTTGAAGTTGGATTGCGTGCATATGGAAATTACGCCTTTCAAATCAATGACCCCGGACATTTCTTTTGCAATATTATGGGTGTAGGCACAGAGTACACAACAGCTCAATTTCGTGATGTTATGGGCTCTAAGATTATAGAGCCGTTGACAGACTATTTTGCCGAGGCAGGATTCGGTTATTCTGATATAGATAAAGAGCGACAGGAGATATCTGCAGGAATTAAAGAGCGACTGCTTAAAGAATTTTCTGATCTTGGTTTTGAAATTATCGATTTTAAAATCGAAGGAACAAGTTTTGATGATAATACAATGAAACGTATTAATCGCATAGCTGATATGACTGCAGAAGCAGAGGCTTTAAAGCGTGTTGGTATGAACTATGCGGATCAGCAAAAGCTCGAAGCTATGAAACTTGCTGCTCAAAATGAGGGCGGTGGTGCCGGACTTGGTATGGGCATGGGTGCAGGAATGGGCATGGGACAGATGATGGCCGGTATGATGGGAAGTCAGCAGTCTTCGTCTCAGGTTTCAAATGATTCAGCTGACCCGACTGCTAAGTTGAAGAAATTAAAAGAGATGATGGATATGGAGCTTATTTCGAAAGAAGAATTTGAACAAAAGAAAAAAGAGATTCTTGGTTCATTATAAAATGATTGTTTTCAGTAAATTGTAAAACAGGCAATCGTTTGCAAAACATTTTTTTTGCAATTTATATATTTACTCAAAAAACATTGTACAAATATGAACCGGATTTATGTATGTAAAGATCAGCTTAGGCTGATCTTTTTTTATAACTAATAATCTTGTTGCCAATAATATAGATAAATTTTTCACAAGTTTCATTGTTCATTTGTCCTGTATCACTTTTTATGAATGAAAAGTAGCCGGACTTTTTACATATGCACTTTGTTGAAAAGGAAATTATTCGTGGTTTCTAACAAGATTTTTTAACAAACCATTGTGATTATCAATAGTTGCATGAGGTGCAATATGAACCAGCAGTTTGTCCCAAAATTATTCTCACTTGTTAAATCAGGTATTTCCGCAAAACAAATCATAATAGACATTCAGTCGGGAGTTCTTGTCGGAATAATTGCGTTACCACTGGCTTTAGCTTTTGCAATTGCCAGTGGAGTATCTCCGGAGCGTGGTATTATTACGGCAATTGTAGCGGGTTTTGTTATTTCGTTTCTTGGTGGAAGTCGCGTGCAAATAGGCGGACCAACAGGAGCATTTATTGTTCTTGTTTTTTCAATTAATGCTCAATACGGAATAACTGGTTTATTAACTGCTACCGCCATGGCCGGAATTATGCTTATCATAATGGGCGCATTGCGTATGGGTGATCTGCTTAAGTATATACCTTATAATCTGATTGCCGGGTTTACAGGAGCTATTGCGCTTATAATATTCTCGACTCAGATGAAAAATTTTTTTGGTATGCAAATTGACGATTTACCAGCAGAATTTGCTGGACAGTGGATATCCTACTTGAAACATCTTTCTACAATTAACATCTATTCCGCTTCTATCGGTATCATGACAATTTGCCTGATATTGCTTGTTAGAAAAAAAATTCCTCGTATTCCGGGAGCTCTGGTTTGTGTTATATTTTTTACCAGCATTGTATATTTATTGAAAATTCCGGTAGAGACAATTGGTTCGAGATATGGTGAGATAAGCGGCAGTATAGGGCTTGAAGGGCTTACTGTACCGTCAACAGAGATGATTAAAGCATTACTGTTGCCGTCGTTAAGTATTGCATTATTAGGAGCCTTGGAGTCTCTTCTTTCTGCTGTTGTCGCAGATGGCCTGATTGGATCTGGTCATCGTTCAAATATAGAACTGATAGCTCAAGGGGTGGCCAATTTGGCAAGCGCCCTTTTTGGAGGAATACCGGCTACAGGGGCAATCGCGCGAACTGCGGCAAACATCAAGAATGGAGGGCGCACTCCGATTGCGGGAATAGTACACGCGCTTGTATTACTCTTGATGCTGCTCTTTTTAGCTCCATTAGCCGGATATATTCCATTGGCCGTTCTAGCTGGAATACTTGTGGTTGTCGCATATGACATGAGCGATATTCAGTCTTTCAAGATGATATGTAAAACCAACAAATCCGAAATTTCAGTACTTTTTGTTACATTCTTTTTAACCCTGTTTTTTGATTTGACTGTTGCTATTATCGCAAGTTTTATTCTGGCAGTAATACTTTTCATGAAACGTATGGCATCTTCCCTGGATATTTTGCCGATAATGTCACAAAAAGAAGAAGATTCACTTTTTACAGCAGAGTTCGGGGAAATTGACAGCCGGATAGCTGTATTTGAAATGAATGGGCCTCTGTTCTTTGGTTCTGTTGCGGAACTTTTAGGCGTTGAAAGATGGATTGGCTCGAAACATAAAGTGATAGTACTACGGATGCGATATGTTCCGATAATCGATAGTACTGGCATTATGCGATTAAAAGCATTACGCAAGCTAATTGCTGACAAAGAGGCTGTGTTAATAATTAGCGGTGTGAACAGCTCAATAAAAAAAATATTGTTAAAAAATGAAGTAGTTGGTAAAAGTGAACTGTTTGACGATATAAAGGCCGCTTTGAAAAAGGCAAATAGCATGCTGAGATAAGTTAAAATTTACATGGAAGTAGTCTGTTAAAAAAAAAGAAACTGTTTATCAGTTTCTTTTTTTGTTTGCCCAGCGAAGCTGGCAAACCCAGTCTTCTGAAAGAAGAAGACATCGCCCCGATCAGGGGGAAGATAATCCGAA
>JAFGRW010000109.1 GCA_016934935.1 Spirochaetota bacterium
ATCCTCTGCAGGCGTTGGAAATTTGAGGAGATCTGTCCCTAGTACGAGAGGACCGGGATGGACGAACCTCTGGTGTACCAGTTGTCACGCCAGTGGCACCGCTGGGTAGCTATGTTCGGAATGGATAACCGCTGAAGGCATCTAAGCGGGAAGCCAACTCCAAGATGAGATTTCCCTGAGAGCTTGACTCTCCTGAAGACCCCTCGGAGACTACGAGGTTGATAGGCAGAAAGTGTAAGCGCAGTAATGCGTTCAGCTGATCTGTACTAATCGGTCGTGAGGCTTGACCATATTATTATTACCCCGATTCACGTATGTGGATCGGGGCATTTTATTATTTAACGGAGCTGTAGAAAATTATTGATTAGTTTGTTGTTGTAAAAACCTTTTTATCCTTATGGCAAATAATTGCTATTAAATCTCTTCCTGATTTTGCTGCCGATGGTATACCGCCTCCTGGCTGTACCCATTGACCCGTCATATAAAAGTTTTTAAGTCCCGGAAGTGTCTTCTTTATTTTTAAGGTAAGCGTTTTTGGTGTAAGCAGCCAACCTTCAAAAGTTCCCTTTCTGTTTGAGGTGTACCGTTCAAAGGTCAGAGGTGTTGCAGTGTCTATCATTTCGATTTCCTGTTTAATCCCGGGATACAGACTCTCTAAAGCGCCGATTAATGTATCTGCGATTTTGTTTTTTTCTCTGTTGTACAAATCAGGAGTTTGTGATAGTTTTTTCCAGTAATCATAGTCTGATGTGTAATAAATCTCAAGCAGAGATGATCCTTCAGGAGCCATTGCAGGATCAAAGCAGTAGTGTTTAATACCTAATTTGGCGTGTTTTTCTCCTTCTATAATAACTGGTGACTGTAGGTGCTTGATAACCATGCATGGATGTGATGAAAAATCTCTTTTTACTCCTATTGAAAGAAGAAATAATGGTTTAAAAAGAGGTAGTGTCTTGTATATTCTGTCAATTTTTTTGCTGGTGTGTTTCCCCGAAAGCATTGAATAGATTGTTGAATAGCCATCGGCGGCAGAGATTATTATGTCTGCGTAATATTGTTCTCCATTTTCTAATTTTATACCAATAGCTTGGTTGTTCTTAGTAAGAATTTTTTGTACAGGGCTTTTGTATTTTATTTTGCCACCAAGAGAAAGAAATCTGTTTTCTATACGTTTGCTGAACTCCAGGGATCCACCGACAGGAAAACCGGCTTTACGGGAGTTCTGCCATCCAAGCATAAAAATAAGGCCGAGAAAAGAAAAATTTGGCATATTGAGAATATTTGTTAAGCCTTCACGAAGGTGAGGATTTGTAAATTTTGATGCATAATCGGCTATTGTCAGTTTCCGGTACATACGAAACTCTTTCATATAAGGCTTCATTGTTTTTATCATTTTAATAAAGTCTCCGATTTTCATCAACTCTGGAGGTGTGTCCGTGGCCATCTCAAAAGATGAAAATTTATCGATAAGTGAAGTGAATATATCTATTTCGGTTGAATCCTCCGGACTGATCTCTTTCATATGTGAATTGAGTTTTGCGGTGTCAGCATAAACTATAAATGTTTTTTTGTCTTTAAAAGTACCGGTTTCGATTGTTGTAAATATATCATGATAGACACTGGTAACGCCGTTAAGTGCGTGCAGCTCCTTCCAGTATTTGTTAAAACCACTTTCCGGAGAACTTCCTACGAGCCAGTGAATGCAGCCATCGATTGTGTAACCCTTGCGATCCCAGGAGGTACATAATCCCCCGGGCAGTGAGTGTTGCTCAAAAATAGTTGAGTTGTAACCGTTCATCTGTGCATAGCAACCACTCGCAAGCCCGGCAATACCCGAGCCGATAATAATGATATCATTAGACATAAACCCTCCAGTATTTTTTAACATAGTTTGTTATAGAATTAGTCGTTAATAATTAATTCGTTGAGTATAGTTGGAGACAAGGGTCCTCCCTGTTTCGTTTCAGAACGTACTGGTAATCCATCTGTGGTACGAGTCCAGTAGTTCATATTAAAAAAAATTGCAGGCACCCCTGATGCAGTTATCCGTATTTTAACAGTTTGCGTTTTCTTATCAGCGTGTGATACTGTTTCTTCGTTCATGCGAGTGAGTGTCATAAGATGTGGTTTCAGATTGCTTGGATCAATAACCCAAAAGCTAATTTCAGCTTTCCCTGATTTGCAAAAGGCCTGAATTCCAAAATCGAGAGAAGCAAACCAGGGGGCCTCATCAATTTTTATGCTTTTTGCTATGTGTTCTCCCGCGTGAATACCAATTACTTTTACAATATTATTGTCCCTGTTAAATGTGATCGTTTCTCCATTAGTATTTTTGATAACCCACTGTATGCTTTCGTAGCCGGAGTTGAGAGTAATTTGATGGCTCTTCCCTGTCATTTTATCTAAACTTGAGAGTAAATATTTATCGGATCCCGGAAGTTTCTCAATATTTATTGTTGTAGTAAAAACATCTCCCTTAACCGAAGTTTTGTATTGGTATTGTTCGGCAAAGAGCGAAGAGGCTGTAAAGAGACAGAGCATAAGTAAAATGGGTTTTGTATCGCATATTTTCTTAAAAATTTTGATCATATTGCCTCCATGATTTTATTATGTATGGTTTAAATAGAATTTGATGATCGCCAGTATTGGATCATTTTTTTGCTGTATTTGATGCTTTTTTTTACCATATAATTGTATAATTTATTATACGGATAATCCTTAGGCAGTACATTTAAGGGGAGAGGAGGTTCCGTAGAGTTAATATGAATAATATATGCAGCCCACGCTATTCCAATACTGAAAAAAAGATCGGCATCGGTTAGGGAGTTGTTCTCTATTAGTTGTTCTGTGTCATTTTTAAAAGTATTAAGGAGTTCAATGCGCTCGGGAATCTTCCAGCAGCTAAGTAATTTCTTAAGATCGGAATTTTCAATTTCACTGATATTGAAGAGATAGACATTGTCTCCAACTCCGGCATCATTAAGTGATTTTCTGAGCTGGTCATCCTTTCCCAGGATATTGATATAAGCATTTTGCGCGAATCGCACAAATCCGCAGTAGAGCAAAAGCGAGCGTGTTACAGAACGCTCCCTTTCCTGGCTTTTTTCAAACGAAAAGATTGCAACAGTAAACCCGCCGCTCTTTTCTTTTTTTTTCTTCTGCATATTTGTCATCACTTCTATTTGCAGAGGGGCAACCCGGTATCGTGGTTTACCGTCTGTTGTAACCGGTATGATACTTTCTTCTTTTTTCATGCGTGAAAGTGTGGTACGTAATGCTCCCTTTGATACACCGCAAGCTTGACCGTAGGTGTATAATAAATCGAGAGACGCGTAAGGTATATTGCGAATTCTGTACTTTTTTAATGTATCAGGGTACATTAATGGAAAATGAATAAGCTCGTGTGTCGCAAGTGGATATTTAGATAAAAAGGCTTTTACCATTGTTACTGATCCGTTAATATGTATGAGCATATCTGTAACTACTTTATGCGACAAGTAAAATGTCAACAAATTAATTATACTTAGTCTAGTGTGGGTTATTAAAGAAGTGCAAAATGAATAATAGGTTGACATTAGATAAATGTTGTTATTAATAAATAATCTTTGTATTTTTTAACCATGATTATTGATTAAGTATTGTAATCAAATTGAAGAGGTCTGTTCTTGAGAAAAATATGCAAAATATGCAAAATATGCAAAATATGCAAATTTCAAATAATTTGTTTAATAAAGCGTTTGTTTAAATTGGATAATATGTTTAAAGCTTTTTTAGTGCTTTTCATTTCTATATTGCTTCTTATTGTGAATGACAGTATATTAAAATTCAATAATTTGCTCCCGGAAGTTATTACAGGTAAGTTGAGTGATTTTGCTTATGTTTTGGTTTATCCCGCTCTTGTTATATGGGTGCTAAAGATCACACGCCCGGTACCGGCTATCATTTTCTCAATGGTTACCGTATTGCCTTTTATAATAATCAATATAAGTCCTGGTTTTTCCAATTATATACAAAACTTTTTTGTTTTTGGTACTTACAAAATCAGATTGTGGCCCGATCCAACTGATTGTATGGCTCTTGTTCTACTTCCGATCTCATGTTATATTGGAATACGGTTAAACGACAGAGCAAATAAATCGATTGCTATTCTAAAAACAGTATTTGTCTTTATTTGTATCCTGGCTCTTATAAATACATCAAAAGCAGATTCGCATAGTCCAATCCTGATGCCAAAAGACGAGTTCCGCATAATATCTATGGAGATACGTCCACCAAAAGAGATATTAAAGAGAGGGAAAATTATCAGTTACAATAGGTATCTGTTTGTTTGTGAACCAAATGCCGGTTTTCATGTTATTGAAAAAATGGATAATGGCTCATTAAAACCTTTGTCATTTGTTTTTGTGTTGGGGAACAGTGATATTGTAATTAAAGATGATTATATCATTGCAAATAATTTAATTGATCTTCTAATTTTTAAACTCTTGCCGAAAGGAGAGATTAGTTTCGTCAGACGGGTAACAGACGCAATTATTTACGACCCATACTCATTATTGCCTCCAAAGGCATACATAAAATACCGTAGTCTGGAGACAGATCCAATGAAAATTGAAGAGGTCGTAACAGGATGGAAATAATTAAAACAATATGCATGGCAATCATATTCTGTTCGTTCGTATCCTGCGGTAAAGTAAGTACTTCGTCTTCTGTCTCCGGATCCATGGCTCAGATGATTCTTGATGATGATATTCTCTATTATCTGGCTTCCGGGGAGCTGCATGTTTTTGATGTAACAACTCCTTCTGAGTTGCAAAGTAAAGGGCGATTAGTTTTAAATCCTCTAATAGATAGAGAAAGCAATTATGATACACTGAGTATTTATGAAGATTTACTTTTGGTCGGGATGAATGATTCTATCATGATCCTGGATAAGAGCGATTCTGGTAATATGCCTGTTGCAATTGCCCGAATCAGTCATAACATTGCCCGGGATCCGATTATCGGTCATAATGGATATCTTTATTCGACTATACGTACAGAAATGGGGGGATCCTCCAGTCAGGATCGATTAACAGTTTATAAATTGGATATTGACAGATTTACAGATAAACCGTTGATATCTGAAGTTGCATTTAAATCATTTTTTAATCCACATGGTTTGTTATTTTATGATGATCTGTTATTGATTGCAGATGGAAAGTGGGGACTCAAGGGTTTTACAATTCTTGATGGTGTTCCAGATGAACAGGTTTTTATTGATAAAGAAATAAATGCTTATGACTTAATAAGTGCCGATGGTGAACTCTTTGTGTCATCTGAAAAAAAAATTATCAGAGGAGGTATTGGAAATAATAAAATTGATGTATATGGTGAAGTTGAGGTAAAGGGTGATGAATATGTTGATGGTTTGAAGCAAATAAGTAATAATAAATATAAAGCAAAAATATTATTCTCCAGATTTATGGATATTTTGAAAAAAATTGGATTACTGTTATTGATTGTTATAGGTGTAATATTTTCATTATCGTTGGGGTTATTGGTTGTTTCTTCTCCTTTTTTCTTGATTTGGTTTTTATACAAGAGATATATCTTGAAATAAAGACCGGATTAAAGATTCATAAATAATATACAAATAAGCAAATAATTAACTATCTCTTCTTGAACCGGTTTGGATTAATACCGTGTTTTTTTATTCGCAGACCCATCTTGCGTACAGTGAGTCCCAGTTTTTGCGCTGTGGCTGACACGTTTCCATGATTTTGAGCGAGTTCCTGAATTATTATTTCGTACTCGATATTGTCTATCTGGTTTTGTAAAGGACCACTGAAATGATTTTTATGAGTACCTGAATCCTGTATATTTAATGGAAGATTATGTATACGGATAGTGCTGTTGTCGCATAGTATTAGCGCTCTTTCGATACAGTTTTCCAATTCCCGAACGTTTCCCGGCCACGAGTAGTTAACCATAAGATCCATAGCAGCTCTTGAAATTGTTACTTTATCTTTATTCAGTTTTTTACTCAGAGATTTAATAAAAAAATCTGTTAGTAACGGAATATCGGTTTTACGTTCCCGCAGGGGAGGGACAGTTATAGGAAATACATTAAGCCTGTAAAACAGATCCTCTCTGAATAGCCCCCGGCTCACACGGTCTGCAAGGTCGCGGTTTGTTGCGGCAATTATTCGAATGTTTACCGTGTGTGTTTGTGTTCCTCCAATCCGTTCCAGCTCTTTTTCCTGAATTACTCTTAATAATTTGGTCTGTGCGTTAAGACTTAATTCGCCTACCTCGTCAAGAAAAAGTGTTCCCTGGTCTGCTTGCTGAAATTTTCCAATGCGTGATGTTACTGCACCCGTAAAGGCTCCTTTTTCATAGCCGAAAAGCTCGCTTTCTATCAGATTTTCCGGCAGGGCTCCGCAGTTAAATTTTATAAAAGGTTTATCTTTTCTTGAAGAATTAAAGTGGATAGTCTCGGCTACCCGTTCTTTGCCGACACCGCTTTCTCCAAGAATCAGTACGGTTGTTGATGTATCGACTATTTTTTCAATCATTTCCAGTACAATTCTGATTGAGTTGGAGTTTCCGATAATCTTTGAATGGCTCTTCTTTTCGGAGAGAGCCTCATACAATCTTCTGTTTTCAGCAAGCAAAAGCATGTTTTCTTCATGTACATTTTGATGCAACCGGATTACCCTGGATATCATTGTTGCAATTATGGAAAGAAGTTTTGTATCAGTTTCCAGTTGGTCACTGTCTTTGAATATCTTATAAGCGCTAATAGTTCCAGTTGTGTGATTTGTTGAGCGGATTGGTACACAAATAAAACTTATCTGGTTCTCGTGATATTCATTTCTAAAACCGGTCTTATTGGCCAGTATGTCACTATTGTCAATATTCTCGATCACAATTGGCAAACCGCTTTCGACAACTCTTCCCGTAACACCTTCACCAGGAGTATAGCGGCTTTTTGCCTGGGCTTCATCACTGAGACCGAATCCGTCCTCAATGAATATTTCTCCGGATTGTCTGTTAAATATTGTAATCATTCCCCTGATAACCTGGAGTTTTTGAAGCATCATGTTTAAGACTGGTCTGATAACATCTTTAATTTCATTATTCGTTGAGAGGGAGTTACTGATATTATAAAGAAGATTTATCATATCTCCGGCTTCATGATCTTTATCTCTCATTTGGTCCTCCAGCGACACACTCATTATAAATTGAGATCAGGGTGCTGCCGTCCATATCGGTTTTTTGTTTTGCAGCGTGTTCATCAATTCTCTGCTTCAGTAAGGCTGCTGTTTCCTGCGATAAACTGTGCCCGTAATGCTTCATAAACCCGTTAATGCACCCCATACTGCTGTATTGTCCAAAAAGAAATTTGTTTGTTTGCGTTGTATCGATGCCGGAGTTATTGGCTGAAGATTCACCGGAAGAGCAAGGATTTTCTGTATTGGGGTAAGGTTGATAACTTTTTGGGTCGTTCAAAAGAGCTGAAACGTGAATACCGGCCTTGTGTTCGAAAATATGGCTTCCAATTAATGGCGCAAAAGGAGAAACACTGAAGTGACTGTATCGGGATACGGCATCAGATAATGCTTTAATATTCCGGTAATTCAGTCCGGTATTAAATAAATCGGTAATCAATGCAACGGACGCGATATCAGATAGTGAAGTGTTTCCGGCACGCTCACCAATTCCATTAACTGTTACAGAGACGGAGTCCGCACCACTGGAAAAGGCCGATATGGAATTTGCCGCGGATAGACCGCAATCATTATGAGCGTGAAAATCTATTTTTTTATTGCCCCAGACCTTTTTTACGGATTTTATCAGTTTTGAACAATCATCGGGAAGGGCGCACCCGCATGAATCGGCCAACCGTATTCTAAAGATGCTCGTATCAGATATTGCATTAAGCGCGTTAATAATATTTCTTTCCGGTGTTCTGAACACATCCTGGAATCCAACACTGACCATTTTTCCAGAGTCAATTACCGGCTTAATATTCTGTTTTAAATCTTCAATCTGTTTCGTGAAGTTTTTGTTAAAGGCTTTTTGAAGTATTTCAGAACAAAAAATAGAGATATGAATAATTTCTGCATCTGTATCTAATGCATGATTGATATCTGATAAGTTATTACGGCACCATACAGATATTTTAGTTTTAAAAGGTTTTATTCTTATCAGATTATTAATAAATTCAATTTCTTTTTCACCAGCAGCGGGAATTCCTGCTTCGACTTCATCTATATTACAGTCAAATAACAGTTTGGCTATTTCTAGTTTTTCGGAATATGAAAAATTTATTCTCGCAGCCTGAGCTCCGTCTCTTAGTGTGGTATCAATAAGATAAATGTTCTTTTTTTCTTTCGTAAAATCTTTCATAATAACCTCATGGCAGCCGTGCACGATGAATACGCACACGGCTGATTAGAACTGTCTGAATATCAATTTATTACGAACTGCTCCGCAATTGAATTTTCTTCAAGTGCATCCATAATTGTATCCAGATCTTCCTCTGATTCAAATCCACCGTACCATATGCCATCGGGATAGATTACCATAGCCGGCCCTCTGTCGCATACATTGAGACAGCCGGTCATTGAAACTAAAACTGAATCCATTCCTCGGTCTGCAAGTTCTTCCTGCATATACTGCACAAAACTAATTGAGTTTTTTTTTGCACAAACTCCCTGCGGTTCTCCGGATGCCCGGAAAGATCCGCAAATAAAAATATGTTTTTCAGGTTTTGTCATTGCTCCTCCGTTATTTTTTATCTTTAGCTTTTATTTTGTGAATAAATTAAAAGTTAAGACATATTGTTCAAAACAGGTTTAGATTTTACATGCATCCTTGAGCGTTACCTGAGCAGGATGCTCCGCAGCTATGCGAGCCTAACGGCTGAAACCGTTTCAGTGAATCTCCTTTGTAGTGAGATTTTAGTACGTTATCGATCAAACCTTCAACGATTTGTATGGTCTGTCCGTTATTACCCAAAACTGTTTTAGGTGTTGACCCGGCTCCGCTTACAAAAATATCAGAGCAGTCATTCAGTATTCTTGAGAGATCTTCCCATCGATCCGGTGTACCCTCTTTCGGGGCTGTGCGTTTTTCTATAAGCTGTATCTTTCCGTCATCAGATAACGAGTATATCAGGAACTCTTCAGTTTCACCAAGATGTCTATTGATGAGAAGCCCCTCTTCTGAAGCGACAGCAGATAATGTTCTTGGCTTGTTGGGGATGTCGGATTTTTGTGAAATTGAGTTAAGAAGTGATAACGTCTCTGTTGAATTTTGTTTGTGAATAAGTCCGGCCGCGTCGGCCCGGCATCTTCCGCAATGAGTCATTTGACTGATAAAGGGAGAAGCTTTCGCTCTGATATCGTTTATTTCCGATGGAGATGGAGCTTTTTTATTGCCGAATTTTGTATCTTTTACAGTAATCAGTCCCATGCAGTTATGAGTTACCGCGCCAAGCTCTCCTATTGTTCGGGCGATATCGATTATATGATGATCGTTGACACCCGGGATTACTACACTGTTTATTTTAACTTTTATATCTTTGGATACAGCTATTCTTAAGCCTTCGAGCTGGTTGGCCAATAATATTTCAGCACCTTCGATCCCGGTAAAATGATGTTTTTTATAATGAACGTACTGGTAAATCTCTGCGCCTATTTCAGGATCAACTGCGTTAATAGTAATGGTCAAATGTGTTAATCCTGCATCTGCAATTTCACTTATATATTTTGGCAGGGCTAATCCGTTCGTGGATACACAGAAAAACATTTCAGGAAATACATTCCGTATCAGTTCAATGGTTTCCAGTGTTTCGTCACCGTTTGCAAAAGCATCTCCCGGGCCGGCTATACCAATGGTAGTAATATCCGGCATTTTCTGCAGCATTTCCTGTGTGTAAAGAAGAGCCTGGTGCGGAGTTATAATCGCCGAAGTAACGCCGGGTCTGGATTCGTTAACACAGTCATAGGTTCTGTTGCAAAAACCGCA
This sequence comes from Spirochaetota bacterium, assembly GCA_016934935.1. Lineage (GTDB taxonomy): Bacteria > Spirochaetota > UBA4802 > UBA4802 > JAFGJZ01 > JAFGRW01. The sequence goes on from JAFGRW010000109.1 coordinate 10,015, forward strand.
TTGAATATTGCATTTTGGAGCTACAGGAAGATGGAGCCTGCCCGCGTGTTTGGAACCGTTTTTGTCAAAGCATGGATGTAAAATGGTGTTTTTCATGATCTTCTCCTTACATGGTAGCATAGTTAGCTGGCATTGAGTTCTGCATTCTTTCGATAATAGTATTCGTTATCTGATCAAAAAGGTTGTGTGTGCCATTGTACCCTAGAAATTCCTGCCTGGAAGCACCGATTCTGTCATGGATTGGAAATCCACATCGTATTAGCGGTTTCCCGGATAGTTTTGCGATTTTGTTTCCACGGCTGCTTCCAATAAGAATATCAGTTTCGTTATGGATTACCCATTCTTCTATATCTTCATAGTCGCAGTCTTCGAGTATCGATGTCTGGTTGAAATAGTCATTGAGTTTTAATCCTGAAATTGAGCCGGCAGGGCCGCCTGTAGCAGCGCACACAACATTAATTCCGGTTTCTGCAAGAAATGTACAAATCGAATATACAAGGTTTTCTTCTCCGAAAACAACAGCCTTCTGGCCATAGAGATATTTGTGGCTGTCTACATAAGCGTCTATAAGCCGTTCTCGTTGTTGTGTGTAAATCTCAGGAACTGGTTTTTGTGATAAAGTCGAAAGAGTTTTGAAGAAATTATCACAGAGTTCTATCCCTATTGGATAGGCATTCTTAAAACATGGAATATCAAATTTTTCTTTCAGGAACATTCCAGCAGACAGCTCATCTTTCTGGCAGAAGCTGAAATCAATACTTGCTGCAGAGTTTCCGCAACTTGACAGTTTTTTTAGGGAGGTTCCGCCCGGCGGTACAGGGTGATATTGATTCCAGCTCCCACCGTCCAGAGTATCCGAGTAATCCGGAAATATAACAGGAAACAGTGAAAAATCGGAAACAATTGTTCTGATTACACGGATCTCGGCTGGTGAAAACAGGCCGTTAAAAATATTTATTTGTCCGGCATTTGTGACTGCCTGTTTAGATGTCTGCGTTACAACGTCATGAATTGTTTTAAAGAAACCTGTAACGTGTGTTCCTCTGTAACTTGGTGTTGATGTATACAGAATAACCGGTCTGGTCCGTTCCATGTTTCTTTTCTGATACTCTTTTATAATCATGGAAATATCATCGCCTATAGTTTCAGATAAACAGGTGGTCGCGATACCGATTATATCCGGATCATATGTTTGTATTACATTTTCTATGCTTTTTAGCAGGTTTTCCTGTCCGCCGAAAACAGCAGTATGTTCGGTGAAACTTGATGAGGCGATATCAACCGGTTCTCTATAGTGACCAATCATGTAACGCCGAATATATGTCGCGCATCCCTGTGAACCATGTAAAATTGTAACACAGTTTTTTATACCTTTATAAACCAGAGAAGCGCCCAGTGGTGCGCATAGATGGCATGCGTTTTTTGTTACATCTTTCATATAGCGCCTCCTTCACGGCTTTTTGTGAATTTCCAGACAGGTGATAACAGTGATGAGCAAATTTCTTTCGCGAAATTAAGATTGCCTTCAAAACCGGCAAGAGGTATCTGTCTTTCATGATTATGATCGCAAAAGCCAATTCCAAGTTTCATCGCCATTGGACGTTCTTTTACGCCGCCTATAAAGAGGTCGGTTTTTTTCTGCAAAATAAATTTTGAAAGTTCTGCCGGATTAGCGTCATCAATAATGATTGTGCCCGGATCGCAAAGTTCTCTTAATGTTTTGTAATCTTCAGCGTTTCCGGTTTGTGAACCTGCAAGCACAACCGATATTCCAAGGGACCTCAGGCTTTTTATCAGCGAGAATGCCTTAAACGCGCCACCAACGTATATTGCCGCCTTTTTGCCTTTGAGTTTGCTCTTGTAAAACTCCATTTCTTTTTGCTGTTTGGTGATTTCTTCGAATACCAGTTGTCTTGCGTTTTGTTTAATAACAGGATTATCTTCAAAGAAATCAGCAACACTGTATAATGATAGAGCCACATCTTCTAATCCGAAATATGAGACTCGTATGTATGGAATACCGTATTTTTCTTCCATAAGTCTGGCTAGCTGCATCATGGAACCAGAGCATTGCACAATGTTGAGCGAAGCACCATGCGCTCTGCATATTTCTTCAATTCTTCCGTCCCCAGTCATGGTTGAAACAACGTGTATTCCGATTTTACGGTAGTACTCTTTTATTATCCAAGCTTCACCGGCAAGATTGAATTCTCCCATTATATTAATACTGTGTTTTGGAATATTAGCAGTTGAGCCGGTGCCAATTAATTTGAAAAGGGAATTGCATGCTGCAGCATATCCATCTTTTTTAGTTCCCTGGAACCCTACAGAATCAACAGAAATAACCGGTATCCCGTAACGGCTGCTTAGTTTTTTACATATGGCATCTACATCATCTCCAATAATTCCGACTATGCATGTTGAGTAAACAAATGCTGCTTTCGGTCTGTAAGTTGATATTAAATTATCGAGAGCCGCGGACAGCTTTTTTTCTCCGCCATGAATAACTTCGTTTTCAGTAAGATCTGTTGAAAAACTCAGACGGTGTAACTCAGGGCCTGAAGATAGAGAACCGCGAATGTCCCATGTGTATGCAGCGCATCCTATAGGACCATGAACAAGATGAACCGCGTCGGCTATAGGATATAGAACAACCCTTGAACCGCAAAATACACATGCGCGTTGGCTGACCGAACCCGCGAGGGTAGGTTTATCGCAGTTGATTTCGGTATTGAAGCTCTCTTTAATAAGTATATGTTTTTCACGTTCTTTTAAAAGTGTCCTGTTTTCCATGGTTTGCCTCTTTTTTAAATAACCGGTATTAATAAGATAATCATCATTCGGCAGCGCTACGGTTTAATGATTGTTTAAACCGGCAGCGGCTGCTTTATGATTGATTTTACATAACCAGTTCGAATCCCTCTTCCGGTGCTTCGCGATCCAGCTTGTTCATTATTGCCGAAAGCATAAGCTCAAGCAGCCGCATTGCTCCACGGTACCCGACAGTCGGAAAATAACTGTGTCCGATTCTGTCGTATATGGGGAACCCGTGGCGTACAAACGGAATGTTCATATCGCGTGACATGTATTTTCCGTATGTATTGCCGATAAGAAGATCGACCGGCTCATTTAAAATCCACTGATGCATCAGATACATGTCAGCCTGGGCTCCGCATTTTACGTTCGGAGTTATTCCTTTTTCAGAACAAATTTCCATAATGCGTTTTTCAAAAGCTTTGCCGGGTGTACCTGTTACTATATGAGCAGGTACCATATCCAGATCTGTCAAAAATTCCGTTAACGGAATCAGTTGATCCGGATCGCCCCATAGTGCTACTTTTTTGCCATATAGGTACTGGTGCATATCGGTGATGATATCAGCAACCTGTCCGCGTTCGAATTCAAGTTCGCTGCTTATCTCATTTCCGCTTATCCGGGCAAGCTCCATAAGGAAACGGTCAGTCGCTTTTAATCCAATGGGTATGTCGCATACAGAAAATGGAACCTGTGCTGTTTTGGATAATAGATTTGCCGCGCCTTTTGATGCCCAGCTTCCAAGAGCAAACGTATGGGCTGCTGAACCTGTTTTTGACAGATCCTGGGAAGATGTTCCTCCCTTTGGGAAAAACTCATGTTTTCCGGTTTGAGGAGCATTCATGACTCCGCTTGTATCAGGAAACATTATTGAGTTTATCTTCATTACTGACATTATGCGTTTGATCTCGGCCATGTCCGATGGCTCAACCCAGCCTGGAATAACGTTGTAGAGATCACTGATTTTAATTCCAGGCTTAGCGAAACCTTTTACTATGCCTTCGACCATGTTTGAAAATCCCGTTATATGGGATCCCACGTATGATGGTGTGCTTGCATATATAATCTTTTTGCCTTCAGGAACTTTACCGTCTTCTTCGGCTTTGGAAATTATCTGCGGAAGGTCATCACCAATTGTCTCTGAAAGGCAGGTAGTGTGAACCGCGATAATTTCAGGATTATAAATAGTAAAAATATTGTTTATCGCCTGGACAAGATTTGCCTGTCCTCCGAAAACACTGGCGCCTTCCGTAAACGAGCTTGTACCGGCCATTACCGGTTCTTTGTAATGACGTGTTAACGAGCTTCGGTGGTAAGCGCAGCATCCCTGTGACCCATGGCTGTGCGGAAGGCATCCGTTGATACCAAGAGCGGCATACATAGCACCAATCGGCTGGCATGTCTTGGCCGGGTTTATTGTCAGTGCTTTTCGATCTGCAACTTCTTTTTTTGTGTGTCTTAATAACATGACTGCCTCCTTTATGCAGAGATATATTGTGCGTCAATTTCAGGATCTTTTTTCCATGGAGGTGCTATAAGTGACCATATTTTGGTATTGACCATACGATCGATCTCCTTGTAAAAATTTACGGCTCCTTTAAAACCTGCATACGGTCCACCATAGTCGTAACTGTGAAGCTGCTTCAATGGCACACCGCTTTTTTGAATCGCGTATTTTTCCTTGATACCTGCGCAAAAAATATCCGGTTGATATTTTTTTATCAGAATTTCGCTTTCGTAATGACTTATGTCGTCAATAACAAGAGTTCCTGATTCCATTTCGGGCATCATTCCTATATAGTTCTGGAATTCCGGATTGGATTTTTTCAGCTCTTCAAGTTTCTTTTCTGATGCGCGTTCCTTGTAACGGGAAGAATCTTTTTCAACCTTGAGCTCTTCGATATTTCTGCTGTCCGCATCTACCTTTACATTGGGAAGAACATCCCGTCCTTCATAATCATCGCGGTGAGCGAATTCGTAACCGGCAGCAATAATTCTCATATCAAGTTCCTTGAAAAGCTCCTGATAATGGTGAGCCCGCGATCCGCCAACAAAGAGCATGGCTGTTTTGCCGGCAGTCCTTTTTTTGATTTCTGCAACTTCTTTCTCTACAAGAGGCAGTTCCTCTGTAATAAGTTTTTCAACCTCTGCTGAAAGAGCTGGGTCTTCAAAGTAGAGCGCCATTTTTCTTAATGATTTTGCAGTGGCCTTGGCGCCTATGAAATTTACTTTCATCCATGGAATGCCGTATTTTGTTTGCATCATTTCAGCCATGTAGTTGATTGAGCGGTGGCACATAACAAGATTAAGATCAGCTGTATGCGAATTTGCAAAGGAGTCAATTGTTGAGTTCCCGCTGTATGTGGCAACCAGCTCAACACCCAATCGTTCAAAAATCCTTTCTAATTCAAAAGCGTCACCGCCAATATTGTATTCACCTAAAAGATTAATGCGGAACTTTTTAGTTGTTTTGATAGTGTCATCCGTTCCAACAACATGCTTAAATATCTGATTGTTAGCGATATGGTGGCCGGCTGATTGACTGACTCCACGATAACCTTCACAGGAAAACCCGAAAACATTACAGTCGCCGAATTTTTCTTTCATCTCTCTTGAAACGGCATGAACATCATCACCGATTAAACCAACCGGACATGTAGAAAATATCGCGATTGCTTTTGGATGAAAAAGATCGTACGCTTCCTGTATTGCTTCGCGAAGTTTTTTTTCACCGCCAAAGACAATGTTTTCATCCTGCATATCTGTCGAAAAACAGTACGCCATGTAGTTTTCATCCGACTCTTTTTCGGGCAGTGTCTGATTACGGCGTGTCAGCCAACTGTAAAAACCGCAGCCTATTGGTCCATGTGTGATATTGACTATATCACGGGTAGGGCCGAGCACTACGCCTTTACAACCAGCATAAGTACAACCACGCTGTGTGATAATGCCGGGAACTGTTCTAATGTTGGCCTGTATCTCCTGTCCGGATCCAGGCTCGTTTATTACAAAGGACTTATCGCGTTTTCTCGCGACTTTTGGAGGATATTTTGCTAATATCTCCTCTTTGACTTCTTCAGTAGTAATTTTCTTATTGTTTGACATAATTTTTACCTTTATCCTTAATCATTATCAAGAACCGGATCACCGTTTTCCTTTGTTCTGATTTTAAACGCGTCTATGACAGGCAAAACAAATATCTTGCCATCTCCCGATTTACCTGTCTGATTTGTCTGGATAATTGTTTTTACGGTTACATTAACCTTGTTATCAGGAACAACTACCGTAAGAAGGCGCTTTGAAATTAATCGGGGGCCCTGGCCAAGCTGAGCGATGGCTTCCTGGTAGCCTGCTTTGGCTCCCTCGAGTAATGAAAAGTCTACAAGGCCTTTTCCTCTTCCAAGAACTTTTCCTGTTGCGGTAAAGCTGCTGATTCCGGCTTTTGAAAGCGCCCGCTTTGTTTCGTTGATCTTGTTCATTCGGATAACTGCCATTACCTCTTTCATAATTATCTCCTTAATCCTCTTTATGGCCGGAGCTGATTGTATAGACTTCATCAATTGGTGAGACGAAAATTTTACCGTCTCCGAAATTTCCGGCAGAACCGGTTCTGGCCGCTTCCATAATAACCTTAACCACAAGATCCTTGTCTGAATCAGGAATTGCTGTTAATAAAAGCTCTTTGGGAATCTCGTCATACGTAACTTCTCCAACTTTAAGTCCTCGTTGTTTTCCTCGGCCAACAACTGATATTTTTGTTACAGCAGGAAAACCTGCTTCCAATAAAGCCTCTGATACTGCATCTGCTTTTTCCGGACGTACGATTGATCTGATTAAAATCATTTTAATTCTCCTTTATACCTTAGTTTGCTATTCCAAAATCAATAAGCAGCTTTTCAAGATCCTCAATTGAAAGTGGGGTAGGAATAACCCGCATATCATTTGAATCAATTTTAGATGCAAGCTGTCGATATTCGTCGGCTTGAGCATGGGTCGGTTCAAAGTCGATAACTGTCTTGCGGTGAATTTCGGCTTTTTGCACCATATTGTCGCGAGGTACAAAATGAATCATCTGTGTGCCCAAAGATTTTGCCAACTCTTCGATCATTTCGAATTCGTTGTCAACTTTGCGGCTGTTACAGATGAGTCCACCAAGGCGTACTCCCCCGGCATCTGCGTATTTTACAATACCTTTACAGATATTATTTGCAGCGTACATAGCCATCATTTCGCCTGAAACAACGATGTAAATTTCTTCTGCTTTTCCTTCACGAATAGGCATCGCGAATCCACCGCATACAACGTCACCTAAAACGTCGTAAAACGCGTAATCAAGATCCTGCTCATACGCCCCGAGCTGCTCCAGAAGATTTATCGAAGTGATTATGCCGCGTCCTGCGCAACCTACACCTGGTTCCGGGCCGCCCGACTCTACGCAACGGGTAGCGCCATAGCCGTCCTTGATTATATCATCAAGTTCTACATCTTCGCCCTCTTCACGAAGTGTATCCAAAACAGTTTTTTGAGCGAGTCCGCCCAACAAAAGCCGCGTTGAGTCTGCTTTTGGATCACAGCCAACAACCATTACTTTTTTTCCCATTTCTGCTAAGCCGGCAACGGTGTTCTGAGTTGTTGTTGATTTCCCGATTCCGCCTTTACCGTAAATTGCAATCTTTCTCATTTCAGTCCTCCATAGATAAACTTTATTTCAGGCGGGTGATAATAAATATAATCACAGCCTTTTACATGAGTGTAATTGCATGATGTGTGCCGTTGTGGACAATGAGTGTAAAAAAATCAGGTATGAGGAAAAAGAGATCTGTTTCTTCTTTATTAGGGATTAAAAAAAAGAATATTTGTAAGAATAGGAAATAATATTTTCGAATAAGTATATTTGAGACTCATCATTATTGTAAAATAGTGATGAGTCATCGCTATGTTTTTATTTATCTGATACAAAAGTGTAACATGATAAATCAATAATTACATTTGTGTACTTTTGTTATTTTGCAGAATTATTTATAGATGCTGTATTGTATGTTGCTCACTAAAAATTATATAATTACTATTGTTAATCAAGCATGGAAAGTAATCATTTTTGTTAATCGTAATATTATAAAAATAATTTTTTTGATAATTCTGTTCTGATGTTTCCATCATGTTAATTGTTTGAATACCGGATATTTGGCACTTTTGTTGCGTTCATAATTATAAAAATATAATTGTGAGGTGCAAAATGTTTATCAGGAATTATTTGTGTTTACTGTTTGTGATTTTATGCGGATGCAAACATTCAGAAAAAAAGGAAATCATATTATACTCTGCAGCCGGAATATCAGAGACAATGATTGCAGCCTGCGATTTATACAAGATGAGTCATGATGTGTCTATATCAGTAAGCAGTGCATCGAGCGGGACGCTTGCCCGGCAAATTGAAGAGGGCGCCCCTGCCCATATTTATGTTTCGGCATCAGCGAAATGGGCTGATTACCTTGAATCAGAGAATTTTCTAAAGAAGCAGCTTCACCTGTGTTCGGATTCCATTGTAGTGGTTACGGCAAAAAATACGGGAATTGAGGAGATGATATTTGAAGCCTTTATCAAAAAAATGAAGGATTCAAACAGTGTTACAGCTATACCTGACCCTGACCATGCTCCGGCTGGAGCATATGTCAAAGAGGCAATTCAAGCGATTTCTGATTATAATAGAATAAAAAACAATCTGGTTCCTGTGCAGTCTGTTACCGCTTCCTTGATGCTGGCTCAGAGCAACGATGTTGACTATGCTTTTGTGTACGCGTCGAATGCGAGCCGGACAACTAAATTGAAAATTGTTACTAAAATACCAGCGTCTTATCATCGCAAGATTTCGTTCAGATTATGCAGGACAAATAAAGTATCTAAAGAGGCGGACCTGTTGTATGAATTTTTGAAAAATGATAAATCAACACGTGAAATCCTGAATAAATTCGGATACATTACTAAAACCGGAGCCGATGATGAGCGTTGAGATGGTGTCTGTGATAAGTTTGTCTTTACAGGTAAGCCTGTTGTCGGTTGTATTGGGTTTACCGGCTGCGTTATTAGCAGGTTGGTTTATGGCCCGAAAGGTTTTTATGGGAAAATCAATTATTGATGTAATAATTAATATTCCATTGGTGCTGCCGCCGGTTACGGCTGGATTTCTTCTGTTGCTTTTACTTGGGCGAAACAGCTTAATAGGCAAGTTCTTTGAATATGTTTTTGGCTCATCACTCTCTTTCTCAAAAGCCGGAGCTGTTGTTGCCTCTATGGTTGTTTCATTTCCTCTTCTTTCACGCGGGATCAGAACTGCTTTTGAAATGTGTGATACGCGATTTGAGCAGCTAGCCGGTACTTTGGGGTGGTCACCGGTTCAGGTTTTCTTACGTGTTACGCTGCCTCTGATCCGTCCGGGAATAGTGAGTGGAGTAGTAACTGCTTTTGCCAGAAGTCTTGGAGAATTCGGGGCTACGATGGTTTTTGCCGGAAATCTTGAGGGACAAAGCCGCACAATACCCCTGGCGGTTTACTCTTTTTTTCAGGTGCCCGGTAAGGAAAATGAAGCATGGGCTTTGGTTTCAGTAAGTATAGGAATATCGGTAGTAGCAATGGTTGTGTCTAATATGAACGATAGAAGATTAAATGCATTGAGGTCAAAATGATGCTTAGTGTTAATATCGAAAAAAAGATAAACGGCAGATTTTTAGTCCGATGTAATTCGGTTTTTGAATGCGGAGTACATGGGCTTTTTGGACCATCAGGCTGTGGAAAAACAACTCTGCTTAAGATGATTGCGGGTTTAGTAAAGCCTGACAGAGGAATAATTGAAGGTGATATGATCTATTATTGTAAAGAGAGTAGTGTAATGGTGCCTGCATATAAAAGAAATATCGGTTACGTTTTTCAGGATTCTCTTCTGTTTCCTTATATGAATATAAGGAAAAATCTGTTGTTTAGTCCTCGCGCCAATAAAGAATCTCCGGTTTTTGATCAAGTTGTTAAATTGCTGCATATTGATCACCTGCTTGAAAACTTTCCTGCTAATCTTTCAGGAGGAGAGGCACAAAGATGCTCGATTGGACGAGCTCTTTTATCTGAACCAAAAATTCTGCTTCTTGATGAGCCGTTTTCAGCACTGGATAACAGACGCAGATTTATGCTGATGCCCTATATATCAATGATAGCGAAAAATTTTAAAATTCCTGTTATAGTAGTAAGTCACGAATTGGCTGATTTAAGGCAACTCGATGCCAGAATAATTTTTATGAAACATGGATTTGTGTATGATATGCCCGATACATCGGATCGTGAAACAAAATCGTGTAAATGGTCTGTATAGATGGTTATATTATAAATTTAAATTATTGTTGAATAACCAGTAGTTTTAGTGTATCCTTATCATATAGTATTGTTATTTGATAAATAAAAAAAAGGGGGTAGTTGACATGCCTGAATTTGGACATCCGTTCAACGTGTTAAAAAATGATAGAAAACTGACGGATCAGGAGCTGGTAAGGGCGATAAGGATGATGATAGCAGCTGAGTACGAGGCGATACAGCTTTATCAGCAGCTTGCCGAGTCTACAGACAATAAACTTGCTCAGGATGTTTTGATGGATATCGCGGACGAAGAGAAGGTTCATGCCGGGGAGTTTTTGAGGCTGTTGCATGCCCTTGATCCCGAAGAGGAAGGCTTCTATCAACAGGGATATCAGGAAGTTGAGGAAGAATTTTTGTCTCCAGGTTCGAACGGCTCCGTGGATAATGGAGAAGGTTTGGGAATAGGAAGTCTTAAGAAAAAGTAGTGTTTGTAATTACTATCATAGGAGAGTTATATGAATTTACTTAGAAAAGAATTTGCTCCGCTCAGTGAAAAAGCATGGGAAGAAATTAATGGTGCAGCTAAAGATACTCTGCTTGCAAATCTTTCGGCACGTAAATTTTGTGATGTAAAAGGTCCTTATGGGATTAATCATACATGTGTAAATCCGGGTAAACTTAAAATTTCCAGCGGACAGAAAGAAGGTGAAGTAAATACAGGGATATATGATGTTATGCCGCTGGTCGAGGCTCGTAAGATGTTTACGCTCGATATTTGGGATCTTGATAATTTGGAGAGGGGAGCTGTGGATGTAAATCTGGATTCTGTAGTTGACGCGGCACAGAAGATGGCCTTTTTTGAGGATCAATTGGTTTTTAATGGTTATAAAGATGCAGGAATAACAGGAATTAATCAAGCTGTCGCTTCTGACAGGATTAAGATGGGACTCGATAAAGACAGCATCATGGATGGTGTAAGTGAAGCTTTGACAAGAATGAGAAAATCCGGTATTACTGATAATGCTAACTTTATTGTCAGTCCTGTTTTATATAAGTTCTTATCGCATCTCTTTCCCGGAGGAACTCTTGGTGAATCAGTCAGAAAAAAAATTGGCGGTTCTGTGATATATTCCGAGTCGGTAGACGGAGCATTGCTTATCGCTGATCGTGAAGGGGATACAGAACTTACAATCGGTCTGGATTTTGCGGTCGGATATCATGGGCATAATTCAAAAACTGTAGAACTTTTTTTAACTGAATCTTTGGCTTTCAGGGTAATAACGCCTGAGGCGATGATTGGATTTAGTATTAGCGAATAAACAGAAAGATATGATGTTTATCGGATTTTTTTGCCCTTAATTTTTTTCCCGGATGCTTTTTTATGACTGAAGGCAGGCTTGATTTGTGTATCCTCCTTTGGAGGAGGTTTGATCAGGTAGTTGATACTCATTGCGACAACTATTCCCAGTGATGTTTCCAAAATCCTCATGATAATATAATCAACAGCATCGGATTGGCCTATGTTAATAACGATTGAAAAAAATACAACACAGGCTATGGATGTTGCACCTGGCTTTTTCAGCAGGGATGTAAGATGAATAACAATGATTGAGCAAAGTGTAATTATCCATAAGTTTACAGGTAAAAGGAACAATACAGTTGCTCCTGCGGCAGCCCCGATTAGTGTTCCAAGAATTCTGTTCGCACCGTTTTCTATAGTTGTTAGCAGAGAATTTTGCATAGTGATTACAGCAGCTATACACGCATAGAATGGGATCTCATCAAATATAATGTTCCATATTAACATGCATATCAGCAGCGAGAGAGCTGTTTTATATGTTCGCAAGCCAGGTAAAAAGTTTATTATCTGTATCAAGACGGTTTTCTCCGGTTTGGATTTGGTAAATAGTTCAGTAATATTTATATAATGCGAGATTAAGTACACCGGTAATTGCCAAACACAAAATTATTATAAATGAATGCATGCTTGTAAATACATTAGACTTCCATCTTAAAGCAATGAGGTGAATAATCAGATGGAGAATAGAGAAAATATTAAATACTACCCAGAGGCAGAAGTTATTGCGGAATATTACAGTATGATAGTAGTAAAGACATCCGATAGTCAGTGGTATATGTGCGTAGAGGAAAATTTTGTATCTTGTATTTTCTGAGAATTTTGCCAAAAAACCGAACATTCTCCATTCGGCTTGATAAAAAGCATCATATTCATGCACGATTAATAGCATTGTGTTTAGAGTTGTAAAAATAGTAATCAAATTCAAGTTTCCAAAAGATTATTTTATTGAGTAATTTTCAGATTTACTAATATATTGACAAATAATGGTTGAGCATTTTTTTCAGGATTTATAGATAAAATGATATATCTTTAATTACAATTGTTTTTTAAGATGGTCACCACAGTTTTTTATTTGTATGAATACTTTAAAAAATTACCAACTTAACTGTTTGTTCGGTGAAAATCTGTTTATTTTATATATTTTATATCATTAAACCGGCATATTGAGGTAAATGTGGAACAAAACAGTGTCAATTACGCTCAGGTCAAGGTTAAGGATGAACATAGAAATGTTCTTATACCCATTGGGGTAAATAAACCGGATATTCCTGAACGAGTACAAAAAAAGTGGCAGAAGATAGTAGATATGGTTGCTTCGATAGTTGATGTGCCAACAGGCCTGATTACCCATTTGACCAAAGAGCATCTTGAAATCTTTGCGGCAAGTAATACAATTGGCAATCCCTATAAGCAAAATGATCGGGACAATCTCGGTATTGGTATGTTTTGTGAAACGGTTGCCGGTAAAAGGCATATGATGACTGTACAGGATACAAGTGAAACCGAGTTTTGGAAGAATAATCCTCATGCTCCCTTGGGTATGCATTCATATATGGGTGTCCCAATCGAATGGAATGATGGTGAGGTTTTTGGAACATTTTGCATGCTTGATGACCGGACGAACCGGTTTAATGATAAATTCCAGGAGCTTATGATTCAGTTTAAAGATATCATTGAGACTGATTTGGAAAACATACTTCTAACAGAAGAGTTAAAAAAGAAGCTTGGCGAGAAAGAACTGCAGATTCGAGAAATTCACCATCGTGTGAAAAATCATTTTAATATGCTGATAAGTTTTATTGATCTGCAGGCGTCTCATGCTTCGGTAAATATTGAAGAAGTTTTATCTGATTTGCAGAACAGGGTACGGGCTATATCTATAGTTCATGAAGAGCTTTACAAAAACAGTAATAAGGATGATGTAAAGCTTTCAGATTATATTAGACAAATTAGTAATCTGATAATTGGTGATATCGCAAGAATATCTGATGCGGTATCAATTGAAGTCCCCGATATTAAAATACCGCTTGAGTCATCTATCCCGATTGGTCTGATTCTTTCGGAGTTATTCAGTAATAGTATAAAATACGCGACAGCTGACAATAACCGGCTTAGTATCAAAATCCGGGTCAGGCAAACCGGTGACAATAAAATAGAGCTGTTTTACAGAGATAACGGGCCGGGGTATCCTGACGGTTTTAATTCTGATAAACCCGATACCTTAGGTATTAGTGTAATCAGGATGCTGACTTTTCAGTTAAGGGGAACAGCTGAATTTTTTAATGATTCCGGGGCACATTATCGCTCTGAAATATCGTTTTGAGAACAAATAAGCCGAGTGAATAGTAATGATATTTTTCAAGAAATATTATAGCGGATATGTATCGGACTATGACGCGTTGATGATTGTTGTGTTAAAAAGAGCGTGTTATGACTATTTTGTACCTTTGCGGATTCAGAAAATGGCAAAGATATTTGCTGCAAAAATACGGTTTTTTATCCCCTTCGATTATAAGAGAATTTCTCCTTCGATTAATATAAAATAATATTTAGGTATAGTATGGGAAAATAGGTCGGTGGTTTATTTGTGTAAAGACCTGTTATTAATGTTTATGTCACCGTTACAGTAAATAATTATATTTTGGAGATTCTAATGAGATCAATTATAACTCATATAGCAATATACGTAAAAGACCTGGATGTTTCAAGGGAGTTTTATACTGCCTTTTTTGATGGATTAAGCAACGATCTTTATCAGAACACCAAAGGCTTTTCAAGCTATTTTATAAAATTTGATAAGGGTCCATCACTTGAACTGATGCACCATACAGAACTTGTCGAGCGGGAGGCAGCGGATAAGGTGACCGGTTATAGCCATATTGCTTTTTCTGTTGGGAGCAGGGAAGCAGTAGAAAGCCTTACCAGTCAAATTGTACAGGCTGGCTATAGTCTGTATAGTCCTCCCCGAGATACAGGGGATGGTTATTTTGAAAGCTGTGTTGCGGATCCTGATGGTAACAGAGTAGAGATTACTGTTTAGTGATTGTGTAAATTTTATCGAATTTCGGCCGGATTGTTTTTGCATTCCGGCCTTTTTGTTTGCCCAGCGAAGCTGGCAAACCCAGTCTTCTGAAAGAAGAAGACATCGCCCCGATCAGGGGGAAGATAATCCGAATTGC
>JAFGRW010000110.1 GCA_016934935.1 Spirochaetota bacterium
CCTTCGTGTACTTCGTCCTTTTCATTATTAATCGCAGTTTTCTTCGCCCTTTTTTTCAAAAAAATAGTTGTTATAGGTAAGGGAAAAAGGAGGTGAAGAATGAATGAACACGATAAGCTCTTCAAAGAGATAGAGAGCGTTAAAGAGAATGCCGCGGATTTAATCAGATCAGTGTTTCCAAAAGAGATAATAAATGAAATTGATCTTGATTCATTACAGCTTGATAACAATAGTTATACTGATAAACAGCTAAAGGATCACTATATCGATCTGGTTTATAATTGTAAAAGAAAAGATAACCGTTGTGTAACAGTTACGCTCCTTTTTGAGCATAAGAGTTTTAAGCCTAAAAATGAGTATCTTCAACTTTTGCGATACATGACAAATATCTGGTCGTATCAGGAAAAAAATCGTGAAAATCTCACTCTAATTGTGCCAATAATATTTTATCATGGTAAGCAGAGGTGGAAGATTGTTCCGTTTAAAGATCTGTTTAATGGTTGTGATGAAAACTGGGGTCAATTTGTTCCGGATTTCAGATACTTATTAACAGATGTAGCCCGCTATGATGATGAAACGATTAAAAACAAGCTCTATAAACGGGAATTTAACCGTGCTTTGGTTCTGATTTTTAAGTATATTGGTAATGAAAGCTTGCTTTTTGAAAAGCTGTACGATATAATGTTTCAGTTGAAAGAGTATCTGGATAATGAAAAAGATGTACAGCTGATAATGTCATTTTTAACTTATATGATGAGTTTGACGAATATTACAGCTGAGTACTTGACGACTATTACTCGACAAATATCGGAAAAAGGAGAAGATATCGTTATGTCAACTGCGATGAAATTAAGAGAAGAGGGTAAACTTGAAGGCAGACTTGAGGGCAAACTTGAGGGTAAGCTTGAAGGTATCAATGAAGGTATTACAAAAGGTAAGCTTGAAACAGCTCAAAAAATGATTTTAAAAGGCTTTTCTGTTCAGGAAATTGCCGAGATTACCGGTATTTCAGAAAAGGAAATAAATTCTTTAAAAAAAATGCGATGACGACAATGATAGATCAGATTTTAGATCGATTTGACAACAAGATGTCCATGACCAATATTCTTGTTTTACAGAATACAATAATTGATATATTAGTTTCAAAATAGAATTGTCTGCTGGAGATATTATGACTAAAAAACGTAATATATTTATTTCTGCTTTACTGGCGTTGGTTTCTCCTGTAACGGCATATTTGCATAACGGCAAAGTAGTTTTTGGCGGTATTCTGGTTTCAGTACTGTATCTGCTCTATTATATATTATTGATTTCAGGTATTGCCCATAATTTTTCCGGATTGTTAATTGTCGGATTGTATATTATTGCTTTTACTCTATTTATTATAATAGATAACGTTGTAACAGCAATAAAAAATAAAAACTATGAGTTAAAAAAATATAATAAATTATCAGTTTATATTATAAGTATAATATTGTTTGCTTTTATTACAGGGTCTGCAAATGTTTTAATAAAAAAATATT
This sequence comes from Spirochaetota bacterium, assembly GCA_016934935.1. Classification (GTDB taxonomy): domain Bacteria; phylum Spirochaetota; class UBA4802; order UBA4802; family JAFGJZ01; genus JAFGRW01. The sequence goes on from JAFGRW010000110.1 coordinate 1,524, forward strand.
TCTTTCAGCTTTATTCAATTTCTACCGGTTCAATGGCTCCTGCTATTATTGAAGGTGACAGTGTAGCAGTAGATAAGAATTTTTACAGACAACATAAAATTGAGAGAGGTGATCTTGTTGTTTTTTTATATCCCAATGATCGTTCAGTAACTTATATAAAGCGATGTGTTGCTGTTTCCGGTGATAATCTTATTATTGACGGAAAAGATATTATAATAAACAGTAAGAAGATAGTTGAAAATTATCCTCTTATGTATAATGATGAAGATCCAATTTTTCGGGAAAATTTAGATTACGGTATAGTTCCTGATAATCATATTTTTGTTCTGGGTGATAACCGTGATAATTCGGCTGATAGCAGGCACTTCGGTGTTGTGCCGGTTAAAGATGTAATCGGTAAACCTCTATATATTTACAATTCAAAAAAGAGTTCGCGAATTGGCCTGGAGCTAAAATAGATTATGTAGAGTACTATAAATTAATTCAGTTTAATCCTGTATAGATTGCCATCTTGATTCGGGATTTGACAGCCTGGAGTTATTGATATAAAACTGCACATGCAGCCACATTGGACAGAAGATATATCTTCGAATTTTTGGAGATGGATCGAACGAAGTGGTCCATCCATATTATTTTTTCCCGAGTTGTAAAGTAATGATTTCAGGCATGCCGGCCATTTACATGAAACAGTAAAATTTTGGTAATGGTGCTGAAATTATTCATATAGGTCTAAGTCAGCAGGTTTCTGTCAAATTGGTCAAAATGTTCGATTATGGGGAAATTGAATCCGGAATAATTCTCTTTTGTGGAATTTACAATTATGATATTCGCAACTTTGCTATTCATGGCCGCCTGAATTCCTGAAACAGAGTCTTCAAATATGATAGTCTTTGAACTGTCTATGCCTAATCTGGATATTGCTTTTTCAAATATATCAGGGTGAGGTTTTCCTTTTATTTTTCCGTCGTTATAAATTATATGTTCTTCAGAGAAGTAATCCAGTAAATTCAGTTTATCAATAAAAAAATCCACGTTCCTTTTTCCTGATGCTGTTGCGATCGCGATCGGGATTCTCTGTTTATTTAAATGGTTTAAAAGGTCTACGGCTCCCGGCGCAAGTTCCATTTTATATTTCAGGCACTCTTTTCTGTACAGCAGTTCCTTTTCTTCTGTATATTGCTCTACTTCTATATCACTCAGTTCCCGTTTAAAAAGATACTCAAGCGTATCCTTTCCGTTTCGCCCATGAATATACTCTTTCTTCTGGGATGCCGTCATATTAATGTTATGATTCTTTAAATATTCATCCCAAGAGCTCTCCTGATATTCAGAATCCCAAAACAAAGTTCCATTAAAATCAAAAATAACTCCTCTGTCTTTCATCAATTATATCCTTGATATAGCAATTTGAAATTTGTGAACATTGTTATGCCAATATAAAAATACTTCCAGAAAAAAATAGAATTAAATAAACTCATTTAGCGGCTTAAATGCAAAATAATTAAAATTAGAGTGTATTTTGTATTGGCTTGGTCTTGTTTCTGTCAGGAATATAATGATTTAAAAGTTTGGTTTCTTGAGCTCTTCCGGAATATTCCATTTTCCATTATCACGCTTCACGGCTGGGAATGGTTCCTACGGAATGATATCGGTTTTAAATTGGTTGTCCAGCAAACGTGTTTCGAGTTTTTTATAGCCCTTTTCTTCTTCTTCTTCCCAGTCATAGTCGTTAATCTGGTCATGAATGCCATAGCAGGGTTGCCCGTTTCTTTTTACGGCTTCAACGATGTCGATATCAAATTCATCACGCAAAATCAATGCTGCCTGATATGCCGCATCGGCTTTTGTGCCGATTTCTTTTCTGTATTTGGGCTTTAATTCGTCCCAGAAATCGTCAATGTCATATTCTATTGCGCCGGGAAATCCATTCTTTTTTTGAGTGATGGGGGGGCAGTCAAAATAATTGGAAATACTGTTGTGTTTGGATCTTGCTGAGTCGGACAGCTCCGAGAAGCTGTTTATTCTGTCTATGATGCTCTCCCTGAAGTTGTCAAACCAATCAAGCACCTCTTTTGAATATTTCACGGTTATCTCCTTCTCTTTTGACCTCCAATGGAGGTCATACTCATTACTGTTATGCCGGTTTTCTTTCCATGTTCAGATTATTTTCATAATCCGTAATATTTATAAAGTCAATAATTTCCGAAGTTCCCAAAAAGCTTTTCGTTAATTAACGATTTGAAGTGGGTTCTAGAGTATTAACATGAAATCTTGATCTGCTTGTCCAGTTTATTCTGATAGAGTATTTGCTGAATGTTATTATTGCCTGTACGAATGACCTGTTTGCGGCATCAAACAGGAAATGCAAAAGTGGCAGAGTAAGAAAATGGAATAAAATTATTTTGAAATCAGCTGTATATGGAATATTTAAATAAATAGATATAAAAAAATACCTTGATAAAGCCGTCCGCCAGTATGTTGAAAATTGTCCTTTTTGTAACATGCCGGTAACGTACCTTCTATTACCGGCAGCGACATAATAAGATATTGCTTGTAAAGAAAATTGCAATTAAATTGGGTGCCGCGAACAAGGACGCGCTATCATGAAAAATTATCAAATTATAAACTGGCAAAGGTTTGACGAACTTGCTGTTGAATGTTTCAAGAAACAGATCAGATCGATTGAAGATCTTGCCGACAATGAGAGTCTTGACCTTTATGATACATGGAATCATCTTTAATATCAGCCTCATAGAGTCTAAATACTATACTTATCAACCCGATAAAGCACACATCCTGTTATATCATTCTTATCAATAGCCATCTTCAACCTGTCGCTAAAAACAGTTGTCTCAAGATTTCTTGCTAAACGAAAGATTTCCATATTTGCCTGAATTTTATCCTCACTCAGCACAAGTTTATCAATAAACTCAACATCACCGTCATCGTAACAGGTCATTTCCGATTTTTCAAAATCAATACAATCAATCGCTCTAACAATGTTAACAATTTTATAATCAATGTATGATTTTCGTTTATCCGGATCAATAATTGTGAGGTCAAAGAATTGGAGATTACAAACATTTAACGATATCATCAAGTCACATAACCGACTGGACCACACAAAACCCGGAATTTCATCAATGCTTAGGTTATCTGTCAGATTACCGGATAATTTTTCAGTTAAGGTATATGTGCATTTCCCCGGTTGTACCTTTATTAATTTTCCATCATCAAAACGAAGATCATCGTCTGGATCTGTAACGAAAACTCCTGTTAGATCTGCATCTTTATCTTCGTCAACCAGTTCGTTTGATAGTATCCAATACACATTTGCCTCTCTATTCATCTTCATAACCTTCAAGCCACAACTGTCCATCTTCAAGTTTCGAAAGTTCTTCTTTCAGGTACGATCCATGTGGATCTGAATATTTTTCAAAAAGCATTGGTAAAAGCATGTTTCCGTTAAAAAAATCGTGTTCTGCATCAATAACAGAGAGATATTTTATTGCATAATAAATATATTGCGGGTCAGATTCGGTCAGGTAATAGACTGCATACGCCAGGGCTGTCGTCTCTTCATTGTAATACAGGCGAGACGCTTTCTTATAAGTCGTAAAGTTATCAATTATTTTAATTATCTTATTTGCGGCACCTTTTATAGAAACAGCCTTCTTAAAAAATTCTTCTTCAGGAAGTTCCTTTTCGCCATCACTCACTTTAAAAATAAGCAGATGGCCGCTTTTAATCTCATCAATATCTGCAGTTAACTCCACAATCTGATCTAGAGCCTCCAGTAATCCCGTATTAGACTTAATGTTTTTGACGTCGATAATAGTTGAATCTTTGTCTTCAATTTTCTTTTTATCCTTTTCAGAAATTTCCACATGCTCTTTCTTCTTTTCAGAAAGAGCTTTTTCAATAACGGCTTCTTTAGATGTAAGCTCTGACTCGTTAATATCCATTTGATACAGTTCATTATGAGCCTGTAATATCACCCTGTTATTATCAACAGAGTCAATGTGACTGTGGAAGGTCTTGAGTATCTCGTCAGGAGTCTGCATCTGCTCATTTGAAAAGTCCGGCAGCGATACAGTTTTAAAAAGCGGCGAGAGTGAACCATTAAAGCCAACTCGTCTGACTATCCCTCCTCGAAATGAAACCCAAAATGATTTTTCATCATAAAAAAAGATAGAATAGAGATTGCCGGAAATATATTCAACCATGCTTTCATAATATTCATCCAAATCTATATTATCTTCGTCTGAACTGTTTTTCTGAAAAAATTTTGATAGTAAACCGCTTGAACTGCTGCCTGCCTTTTTCAGCAGTGTTTCTGCTATTTCTTCACTTGAGCTTTCCCTGTAAGAGAGTTCTTCAGCTCGAAACTCCCTGACAGGAATACTTTTATTAATTTTAAAAGAATTAAGGTCAAAAAGCATTACCCTCATAATAAAAAGAGGCTCATTGCTGCTGTTCATTTTTACTTCAACATCCCAAAGAGGCATTGCTCCGATATTATGCTTAAGACTAATAACCGGAGCAGCTGCTTCAAACTCATCAAGCTGGGGATATTCCATTTCAGTATATGATATTTTTTCACTAATCAGATTGACAGTATAATAACCGTGTGAAGCCTTTTCTCCAGAATCAACATCTGATTTGTAAAAAAGAACTGTTTCACCAGAGCCGCAAGCTAAAAATCCGGGATTAAGATCATCAGGCAGTAATATACTTTTTTTTGTAGAAAAGCCGGTTAATGATATTATATCAAGAAAGATTCCATCCTTACACCGATATGCTGTAAACAGTTCTGTATTATCCTTTGACAGGGCAGCACTTGAACTTATATTGCCATTAAATTTTTTTTCATAAATAAGCTCTTTTTTTGAGATACTGTATGCTCTTACCCAGGCGTTCCAATTGACAATAACAAAGCAGTCATCATTATACATCTCTGATAAAACAATTGGATTACTATCCTTTTTAAGTGTGAAAGTCCATTCGAGCCTGTAGTGGTTCTCTGTAATTTTTTTAAGCACTTCTATCTGATTGTTTCCTTCGTCTGTTACTTTTATTTTGTAATTCATATTACCTCTTATTGTGATTATGTCTTTATCACTTTTTTGCTGTAAAAGGCATATTTGCGGATTTATTAATAAAATCAATATTATTTAGATACCTGCATTCAAGTACTAATTGCAATCCGGATTTTTAATAGTCAACTCTTTCATCAAAGGCATTGCTTTTGAATTCTGTGAACACAGTTATAACAGTATAAAATTACTTCCATACAAAACAGGAAGATAATTATTCCTTTCAGAAAGCACTTTTATAAATTCATAGAAAATTGGCATTGAACAGCACAAGTCTGAGTCATATTGATAGCGAAACAGAATTACGCTATTTTGCGGATTAAAAAATAATTGCAAAAAATGGAAATATCATTGATGATCTATTTTTATTTATTGCATAAAATCTTGAAGAGTGAATTTAATCCTGATAATAAATAAATGCATTTCATAAAATAAGCGATTTCAGAATTGAGAATTTGAAGGACAAATATAATGGTAATGAATAAAAGGAATATATTTATCGGTTTATCAATTATTACCACTATCATATTTATATATGCTTTATTCTATGGTAAACTGTTTCCTTTTTCGCCAATTGCTGCAGGATTTGAAAAACATGAGTTAAAAAATACAATTATCTATGTTCAAAATGGCAGTAATTATAATGATTATATTGAAATTGATAAATATACGGAAAGTGTTGAATCGTTTCATAGGCTCAAGTTCCGCAGTAAGCCGGAGATATTCATTTTCTCTGATAAAAAAAGCTATTTAAGACGCAATGTGACCAGGGCAAGGTTTTACGCGTATCCTAATGGCCGTCTGGTAGTTGCTCCCTGGGCAGTGGATGAATCAGAAAAAGGGATAATCTCGCTGGAAATCTATATTAAACATGAGCTGTCACATGTCCTGTTGTATCAAAACATGAGTTTTGTGGCGGCATATTATTATCCGCAATGGTTAATGGAAGGAATAGCGGTGTACAGTACAAACCAGATGGGGACATCATGGTATCCGGATAAGATTAAAACATATGAAATTATAAAAAACGGAAATTTCTTTCCTCCTTATTTATACAAAACAAATAAAGAAGATAGTATTAAACTGAATACAGAAAACAGAATTGCCTTTATGTATTCCGAGTTTGGATGCATTGTTGATTTTCTTATTGAAAAATATGGAAAAGACAAGTTCTGTGAATACATGAAAGGTCTCTTTCACAATTATGATCATGATAATTTATTTAAAAATATTTACAATACTGATTTTGAAAGCTTTTTAAACGATTTTAAAGAGAACACAAATCAAAAAAACTATTTCGTACAGCGCAAAATCAAATGATTTATCACATCCTGGGCATGTGTTTCCGTTATTGGCAAGGGAAAATGGAGTTTTGGGAAGACGAGGACACACCGAAGGGAGTATCGATTTGATGAAAATTGCAGGATTAGGAGAGTTTGCGGTGCTATGTGAACTTACCAATGAAGATGGTACAATGCCAAAGTTACCCGAAATTTGCCGGTTCGCTAAAAAACATGATATGAGTGTGGTTTCAATTGAAGATATTTATCAATATCGGAAAGAAAAATTCATAAATAATAGAAAGATACTAATTAGAAGTATCTACGATCAAGTTGTTGGTTAGAAAGTATTGTTTTTTCAATGGTTTCAATGGTTGCATTGGTTGTGTGAAGATTCTGATTTTGTATTAACTATGTCCGGAGGTTTTAATGATAAGAAAAACACTTTTTTTATTAATCATTTGTCTGATTTGTTCTTGTGATGTGCTTGATATGGAAGATACAGAATCAGGATTTAACTTTGATCGGGAGCTTTTCGATAAAAATAGAGAATTATGGAACGATCATGATTATTCAGCTTACTTCTTTACACAAAAATTCAGTTCAGATTTTACAGGGCCTCAACCGCGAATCAGGGTAACTGTTGCTAATGAAAAATTGGAAACTTTGGAAATAGTTGATGATGCAGCTTATTCTGATGAAGATATCTGTAATTATGATTTGAAGTATTTTGAAACTATTTCGGAACTGTATGAATATATCGAAGGTGTGGCTGCGGACTGTAAAAGAAATATAGATTCTGATGACCGGAATTCCATGACTGGTGCTGAAATAAAAATAGAATATGATTTAAAATACAACTTTCCTGTAGAAGTTAGATGTGTTGGCTATTACAAGGAAAGCGTAGATGGTGGACTGAGTATCTCTATTAGTATTACTGATTTTGAAGTATATTGATTTTATGTTAAGCAGGTATACAGATAAACAGGCATGGCAGCGTGTGCCCTGAACTGCATCGTGTTTCTAATACGGTTTAAAAGTGTTATTTCTATCAAAATAGAGAAGTGAGGTGTTCATGCATCCGTTAAATGCCTTCAGATTAAAAAAAATGTATTTGCCGGTAATTGTTTTTTCAATTGTCGGGATAGGAATCAGTTATATTTTAACCCTGCTTTTCCCAAGAGACGGCTTTGAGCTTGATGATATTCTTATAGGCGCTGTAATAGGGGCCTTGATCATGATTATTATCGGACTTTATGAAATATTCATTTCAAGACATATAAAGATAAAACTTCCGCCTTTAGCCCTTATACTGTTCAATTCAATTGTATATTTTATTATAATTACGGTTATTGCCGGTATTATTATCTATTTGCCGGAAGTTTTTTTTGATGACGGAAACGAAGAGATTGATATTTCACAATTTTTAATTATTCTGCTGTTTTGTTTTTTGGCAATAGTTCTTGTTCAGTTTATTTTGCTTTTAAACTCGTTTTTTGGTAAAGGTGTATTGGCAAATATTATGCTTGGTCGTTATCATAAACAAAAAAATGTTAAACTGATTTTTATGATGCTTGATCTGAAGAGCTATACCTCTTTTTCCGAAAAATCAGGGGATCTCGAAGCTCTCTCATATCTGAATAATTTTTATGATGACGTAAGCTCTGCTGCTGTTATATGTAATGGTGATATCTATCGTTATGTAGGTGATGAGATTATTATTACCTGGCCCATGAAAACAAAAAAAGAAAACGCAAAGTGTATTAAATGCTTTTATTTAATAAAAGACATTATCGAACGAAAATCCGCATACTATAAAAAGCGATATGGTGTGGTTCCCCGGTTTAGAACCGGATTGCATGTGGGACCGGTTGTTATCGGGCAATTGGGATCCATAAAGCGTGAAATTACATATATAGGTGATGTGATAAATACAACATCACGTGTCGAGGAAATTTGCAAAGAAACAGAGACAGATATCCTTGTCTCCGGAGATCTGCTGAAAGAGATAGATCTTGGGGATAGTTTATGTGTTAAAAATGAATACAAAATGAATCTTCGCGGTAAAGAACGCGAAGTAATACTCTATTCTATTGAGCGAAAGTGATGCTGTTTCAGATCTGTTTGATCAAAATAATCGGGTTATATTTTGCAATTTTATAAATTTTCTATAGTAAATTTGCAGATAATTTCGAACAGCAAAACATTAAAGGGAGAGATGAATGAACGAATTTGATTTTATACTGGATGATGATGAGAACTCTGAAAATATTGCTGTAATTGAAAAGGAGTTGGATAAATATAACAGTAAATACGCGGAACCCTATGTTCATAGAAAGTTAAATATTGTTTTAAAGAAAAACGACAGGATTATCGGCGGTCTGACAGGAGGAACATACTGGGGCTGGATGTATATTGACAGGTTCTGGATAAATGAAAATTTCAGAAAATCAGGTTTCGGATCAAAAATTCTGAAGATGGCTGAACAAGAGGCGGTTAAAAGAGGGTGCCGGAATGCTCATCTGGATACACATGATTTTCAGGCCGTTGAATTCTATGAAAAAAATGGATACACGATAGTGAGCAAATTGGAAGATCTTCCAAAAGGATACAATAGATATTTAATGAAGAAATCAATATTATAGGATAACATAATTTTATATCATGATCTGATTATGTACTTTCTGATGAAACGAATCTGCAGGGCACCTTGGTGCCCGTATGACCGATTTATCCCAATGCAACATCAAGGAACATCATTACCGCAAAACCTGCCATTCCGCCAATTGTTGAAAAATCCGAACTGCCATGTTGCTGGGCCTCTGGAATAAGTTCTTCGATAACTACATAGATCATTGCTCCTGCGGCGAATGATAAGGCGTAAGGCAGCAATGGTTGAATGGTTAATACCAATAACGCCCCTAATACTCCGGCTATAGGCTCAACGATACCGGATGCCTGGCCGTAAATAAAACTTTTACTTCTTGACATGCCTTCTCTGCGAAGAGGTATCGAAACAGCTGCTCCCTCCGGGAAGTTCTGTATGCCTATGCCTATTGCTAAAGCCGTTGCGGCTCCAAACGTGGCAGATGATCCTGTAATGCCGATTGCTCCAAAAGCTACTCCAACCGCGAGACCCTCAGGGACATTATGAAGAGTGATGGCGGTAACAAGAAGAGTGCTTCTTTGCCATGATGTCTTTATGCCTTCTGCTTGATCAATATTCAGCCCAAGATGAAGATGCGGCAGAAGACGATCAACAAGAAAAAGAAATAAGCCGCCTCCAAGAAAACCAGTTATTGCGGGAATAACCGGAGAAACACCCATGGCTTCGGCCATATCAATTGCAGGATTGAGCAGTGACCAAAAGCTTGCAGCTATCATTACTCCGGATGCGAATCCTAACATACCGTTAAGGATTTTAATATTAATCGTTTTAAATAAAAAAACAAGGGCGGCACCCAATGCCGTAACGCCCCATGTAAATAGTGTAGCGTAAAAAGCAAGCAGTACCGGATTAACTGTTTTTAATGAATCAAGCATGGTTTCTCCTTAATATTATATTCAAGGTAGTGAAATAAATGATACTTGTATTTTGATCTGGCGACAGAAGGGTAATCTGAATTTGTCCTGTTATACTTACAGTGTATACGGTTCTAAAGCCTTTGGCTGGGAAACTGTGATAAAATCTTGTTTAATTGTTGAGTAAGCTTGCAACTATTTTCAAAGATATAGTGTTTTCAGATAAAACCACATTGGCCGTGTTTTATACTTGTCGATTGCTTTTTTACAGCAAATTACACTCTCTGAATTAATCTATACGGTGCCTGTCTTTCGGTCAAGAAAAATATGGCATTACATCATCATGTGCTAATTCTAAAAAAAGTTACTGACAGTTATAACAATAATCAGTTGACTTTGATTTGATAACATAAATATGAAGGCAGAAGCGCAAGGCTTATCGTCCTGATACATAAGATAAAATCTGGATATCTTAAAAATAACTGTCAGGTATTGTCTGCGCCTGGATATTCAGGAGTATTCTGTTTTTGTGTTAGTTTCGAATGCCAAAATAATCCATAAAAGGAGTTACGGATGGCTTCAAAATTACCTATATTAAGGCAGGTCGCGTGGTTTTCGTTATTACCTCAGTTTGTGATAATGACGTCTATCGGATTGCTTTTTTATCATTTTTCACCTCAGAATCTTGTTTTAAAAAGCGCCGTTTGTTATCTTCTTCTTTCATTTGTGTTAAGGTCGGTTATACCTATGCAGCATAGAAGGGGTATTCGCCTGGTCAAAAAAAAGCAATTTGAAGAAGCTATTCCTTTTTTTCAATCCAGTGCACAATTTATTACGAAATATAAATGGATCGATCGATACAGATTTATTACGTTACTTAGCTCATCCAGAATATCCTATCTTGAAATGGCCATGTTAAATGAAGCCTTGGAGTGCCCCCTTTAAACTGTAAACACTTATTCTTCTATTTTAATACTATTTTGAATATTTCTGAACTCGACTGGTGTCATTCCG
>JAFGRW010000111.1 GCA_016934935.1 Spirochaetota bacterium
AAGTAACTATATCTTAAAATAATTATGAAAAAAAGCGATATAAAATATGGTGCAATAACGATAGACACATCAATATTTGATCAAAAAGGACTTAACTTTGAATCTGGTATATTAAAAACGTTGGAGCAGTTCAAGGGAAAACCGATTCCTCTTATATTATCTGAAATTGTTATAAAAGAAGTTCAATCACACTTAATGAGAAAAGTTATGGATGCACGAAAACAATTAATGAGAGCAATCGATATTAGTAAATTGCACCTACTTTTAAATGAAGAGAAGATAAGTGGTTATTTCAAATAATTCGGACACTCATTTCACTAAGAATTCGGACAGTTCCTCATCGTCAAAATTCTAAAACTAATTTAATCAAAAGTGTCCGAATAATAAATCAATAATTTAATAGTTTTCATTTTTTTTCTTTCTTTTATAAAACTTGGGCACAATAGCATTAGCGGCAATTTCTTTCCATTTTGCACTGTACTATGGCGACGGCTCTGCCCCCCGTTCCCTAACATGTGTGTTAAAGCGCACAATATTATTTCATGTTCGATATTCATGAGAATCAAAGTTCTCCGTCCAATTTATTTTTTTCACCTGTTATCTGTTGTGTTTTTTTCCGCATCGATTCACCCTGCAGATTCAATCGAAAAGAATTATGAACCAATCGATCCAGCATAGCGTCAGCTACGGTTCCGTTTTTCAAATAATCATACCAATGATCAACAGGAAGCTGACTTGTTATAATGATACTGCCAGAGCAACTTCGCTCCTCTATCACTTCGAGCAATTCCTGTGCATCATGGGCATCCATGGGTGAAACGCCAAAATCATCCAGAACCAACAGGTGCATTTTAGCCATTTTTTTCAAATAAAAAAGATAAGAGCCATCTGCTCGTGCCAGTCTTATTTCCGACAATAGTTTGGAGATACGGCTATAATAAGCAGTATAGCCACAGGATATAGCATTAAGAGCCAGAGCACAAGCAATATAGGTCTTGCCTGTGCCGGTTGCGCCAGTGATAATGATGTGATGAGCCTGTTCTATCCAATGGTTCTTTGATAAGGTGGCAATTACCTCTCGTTTTAAATTACGAGAGGCGCTGTACTCGATATCAGCTATCAAAGCATTTCTGTACTTTAATTTTGATGCTCTCAGATATCTTTTCATGCGTTCATTTTTTCTAAAGAGAGCTTCCGACTCGATCAAATGAGCCAACCTTTCTTCAAAAGATAAATGCCTATAATCAGGACTTTTACTTTGGAGAATAAAGGCTTCTTTAAATCCTTTCAATTTTAATTCACACAACTGATCTAATGTTTGTTGATACATTACCATGATAGGGTTCCTTTTTGTTTAATAATAGTAACTATGTCCTCTCAAGTTCTCATGACTTTTCGGTAATAGCGTGTTGGTTTTCTGATCATCTTGCCAGGTTTTATTTTTCAATATGTCCTTAAAATGGGCAACTTTGTAACACCTCAACTCCAACATTTTTTTACTGGTCAATTCAATAGCTTTAATATTGTCATAATGTTTTGCAGCATTGAGTATAGCCATACAACTGCGAAATCCCATCTCCGGATGTGGTTTTGATTGCAGGATCGTTGAAATTAACTCTTTTGTATTGATACCAAAAGTGCTGCCCCAGTTGATAAGCCGCGAGGGTGTCCATTTGGCATATATCCGATGAGCCGAGGCCATGTGTTCTTCTTTGGTGGAATAGGCTCCTTTTCGGTACAAGCGCACATGCAGAGCAACTCTTTTGTTATTATGGAAAATCTCAACGCTGCTTGCGGTGTAAACCACAGAGACTCTTACTCCTGCCAGTTGGTATGGAACACTGTAGAAACATCCCTTAAGCTCTATATGATAGTCGATGTTAACTTTGGCAAACTTGAATTCTCTGTAAATATAACGCCTGTCAGGTAATGGTTTTAAAGCTGGTTTGTCCAATTCCGTATAAAGATCATAACGACTTTTACCATATTGTCTGATGATTCTTTTGTTGAAATACTCTAAAAGATCAAAAATGGCCTGGTTCAGTTCCGCCAGACTGAAAAACTGCAAATACCGAAGTCTGGCCAGTATCCAGCGTTGTACTAACTTTACCGATAACTCCACCTTGGCTTTATCTTTTGCCCGATAAGGTCGTGCGGGGATAACAACCGCACCATAATGGGCAGCCATATCCTCAAAAGTCTCGTTAATATCCGGATCGTATTTGTCAGCCTTTGTCACTGCCGATTTCAGATTGTCCGGCACCAGGATGTTACTAACACCTGCAAAAAACTGCATAGCATTAATGGTACATGAAATAACTGAAGGTTTGCTTTGGTCCTGAACTGCCTCGGCATAAGTGTAACCGCTTGCTCCCAATGCAGCAACAAAAACATCAACTTCTTTTAATTCACCGGTGTCTTTGTCAATGATATGCCATTTTAAACCGGAAAAATCCAAAAACATTTTCTCACCAGCTTTATGCTCGATGCGCATGGAAACAGTCACCCGCTTTTTCCATTCCTTATACAAATTGCAGAAACGGGTATAGCCGTAATGGTTATCAGGGTAGAGAGCTTTATACTCTTCCCACAGCAATTCTCGAGTCACATATCTCTTTTTTAACTCAAGGTCAATGGCATTAAAGTCCGGCATTATTTTGTATACCCTTTTTTTCGGCTTATTGCTATCTGATGGAAAAAGCAGGCTATAAATTTCATCAGCAGTCTTTGTCTCCAGTTCCTCTATGGTTAATCCGGATCTGTTGAATCGATTGATATAATCTGATATCGTTGACTTTGGCTTATTCAGTGCTTTTGCAATCACTCGACACGATAAGTCGGCTTTGTAATAAAGTTGTATAATTTTTTTGATGTCACGCAATTTCATTCTCCCGTTGTTCTGCATCCACTACTCCTTTTGATTTGACCATAACCATATCCTGTTTCAAAAGGAGTAACTTACTAATACTAAATTAATTTTTGGGAGACAATGAGGAAGGATTTCGCCAAGCGATTTTTGAAAATCATTTCACTAAATTGCAAAAGTGTCCGAATCTTTAGTGAAACAGTGTCCGAAAAATTTGTGAAATGCTGTCCGAAAGTTTAGTGAAACGGTGTCCGAAATTTTGTGAATTTACCA
>JAFGRW010000016.1 GCA_016934935.1 Spirochaetota bacterium
ACGCTGGCCTCGGGTAGTTGGGACAAAACGGTCAAGCTCTGGGATGTATCAAGCGGCAAACTCATCCGCACCCTTGAAGGCCATTCAACTTATGTTGTCACGGTCTCATTTTCCCCTGATGGAAAGACGCTGGCCTCGGGTAGTTATGACAAAACGGTCAAGCTCTGGGATGTATCAAGCGGCAAACTTATCCGCACCCTCGAAGGCCATACATCTATTGTCTCCTCGGTTTCATTTTCCTCTGATGGAAAGACGCTGGCATCGGGCAGTGGGGACCAAACGGTCAAGCTCTGGGAAGTATCGAGCGGCAAACTCATCCGCCCCCTTGAAGGCCATTCATCTGATGTTTACTCGGTTTCATTTTCCTCTGATGGAAAGACGCTGGCTTCGGGCAGTGGGGATTGCAGCATAAAATACTGGCGTGTATCGGACGGCAGCCTTCTTGCGTCAAGCCATGCTTTTGATAAATCCGATTTTATCACTGTTTCCCCTTCAGGTTACTACGTTTCTTCTCCAACGGGAGAAAAATACGCGAGTTGGCGAATCGGCAATAAAATATACGGGTTTGAGCAGTATGCCGCTCAATTCAGTCGGCCTGAATATATAAAACAAATTATGGCTCTTGAGGGAGACCGAATTGCCGCGCCGGAAACAAAAATCGGTATCGACCTGCCGCCGGAATTCGAATGGCTTAACAAAGACAAATTAATATCCTGCGAAGATCCGATCATTGTCCTGATCTGCCAATATCGCGGCCAGAAACCGTGGAACGACATTTTCTGTCTCAACAACGGTCAACCGATCCAGATACCAAAATATCCCGAAGAAAAAGATACAGCAACATTCAAAATCCCTATACCCATCAACACCCCGGGAAACAACATTATCATAACTGCAAGCGATAAGAAAAAACTCAAATCGAATTCTATAACCGCATCCATCTCATGTGTTGAAGGAAAAGTCTCGATCAGTCCGCTCTTACTGGGAGGGCGCAAAGGGCCATCGGCGATACAACCTAGTCAACCACCCACAAAAAAGGAACTCGGTACCTATAGTAGAAAATACGCCATAATAATCGGGATCCATGATTATAAAAATCTTACTGCAACCGGGACTACCGACTGCAACCTGAAAGATCTTAAATACTGTCATAAGGATGCGGAGTCGTTCAAAAGCATACTCGATGATGACAGGATAAGCGGCGGCAACTGGGAAATTACCTGCCTTGTCGATGAACAGGCAACCAGCGGTGCTGTTGATGACGCCCTCTCAGGAGTGCTCACTATAGCTAAACCACAGGACCTTGTGTTTATCTTTTTTTCAGGACATGGCAGAAGCCATCCAAGCAAACCAGAGGACGTGTATCTGCTTACTTACGATTTTTTACCATCCGATAACCGTTCAGGCTTTGCATATTCGACTCTGCGGGATCTCATACGCGACAGCAGGGCGGAACATATTATCACATTTCTCGACGCATGCAGAACAGGGATCGTCGGCTTTAAAGGCAATGAGAGTGGTGGGTTCAATCAGGATGTGTTCGGGAAAAGAATTCAACAGATGCCGCAAAATAAGGTAATATTCACCTCTGGTCGTGGCTCGCAGAGCGCATGGGAGGACGATAAATTGCAGCAAGGAGTTTTTACTTATTTCTTGTTGAAGGGTTTACGTGGCGATGCTCCTGAACAGAAAAATCCTGAATTTGTTGACCTCGGCGAGCTTGAAAACTATGTTGTTAAAAACGTGGAAAAATTTACAAAAAACAGTAAAGACAAAGTAATTCAAGTACCCCGGATTTTTGAGGCGGACGGTATCCTGCTTGATGATTTTCCCCTTGCTATCAGGAAACGATGATGAACAAATCAAGAAGCAAGAAGACCAACAAAAGGAAACATCCTGATTCCGTTGAAGGAATTAAAAAATTTTATGAAAAAAAAGCAGTACAATGGTTTTTACGACAATTCATGACGGTGCGAATCCTTGTTATAGTCACAATACTACTAGTGCTATTCATCGCTGCCCGCATTGAACTGCTTGGAAGGAAGCCATATGAAAGCTTCTGCAGAATCCTTCCAATACATATTCCCGTTATAGATCCGGTAATTCGCGTTATTCCACTTTCGCTCAGTTATGAGATCGAGGATGCTTTAGGAAATCGAAGGACAGGAAAAATCGGCGACCAATGCTGTTCTGGAGATAAAATTTCCATTTCTTTCAAAGCAGGTAGTGACTGTAATGCTTTAATAATCGGAGTCGATTCAAAGAACATTTACTCCATTTTTGGAGAACAGTTCAAAGCACAGGGTATCATGGAGAACGAAGCGTATACAACGAACACATTTATGCTCGATACCACAATTGGTGTAGAGGCGTACTATCTAATTGTAAGTACAGAGAATCTGGATTTTAAAAGGGACATTGAGCCTGAAATAAAACGGATCAGAAGCCTCGGAGGAAAAGGTGCTCTCTTTTCTGATTTTGAACTTAAGCTGAGGAGCGGTATGTATTACAAGTATGTTAAATTCAGGCATGAGAACTGCATTAGCCGCTAAAACGGTCTAATAAAAAATATATTGGAAGGCGAAATTACAGCTACTGCTAAGGTAGAAATAATGAAGACAAAAGAACTTAGAGATTTCTTAACTTAACTAACACGCCAGGCTTAATAATGCCTGTATAACATTAACCATCTAACTTGACTGTCAGTAATATCAAAAAGAAAGAACTTGAAACATGATGGAAAGGAGGATGAATGCAGAACGTGATTAGAACAATTATTGAAAAAATCCCATCTGGAAGAATATTTGACAGCCATTATATTATTGATCAGCTAATTAAAAATTATTCCGATGAATATTTAGCATACGCTGGTAATTTCAATGCTACAACAGATCGAACATTAGTTGTACATGGTAATATTGGAAAGGACATTGCAAAGTTCAATAATACAATGATACGCCAATTATCTGATCCATCTTGGTCGGAAAATATACACGGTAACGCAAGTGAATGTACTTGCTGGCTAAAGATTTAATTTTTGCTCAATGCTTTTCTGGATTTTGGGAGGTTAGAAATGAACAAATTCTATTCTTTTTTCTTTTATTCTAATCCCTATCCAAACCAGCCAGGACGATTGCTATCATATTTACTTTCGGTGTTAAAATTATTATTTCATGAACAGACCATTGTTTGTTTCATAATTTATCCGATCTATATTAATAATTTCATCCGATACTTGAAAAGAAGTTTCACTAAATGTTTTTTGATTTCTGCCATATTTTATACATGATGTATGGTTGGTGTTACCTCAGATCCATCAAAATTGACTGGAATAGGTGGGAGCCATTTTAATGATCGTATTCGGTCAGAATCCCTTTTACCGGATAGAAATGTGTGCCAATGAGACCGCCGGATGTGCGGCCTGGGGCCGCTGTGAGTTCCTGAAGCACTACCGTCTGAATAACTTCGTAACGTTTTTCCTACATTAAATCCCACTTCAAAAAAAGAAGGTTTTTCCGGAGGGAAAAATCTGATTCCTTTCTTTGTTTTCTTTGGAAGCGGTTTTTTAAGTGAAATGTCAGTTTTCCCATTCAACTTTATATCCTGGTTTTCGGAGCATAAATAGAGTAGGGGAGATATCGCTTTTGTAATAACATTTTTATGGATATCGAAAACATCATTTTCCAGAGTAGTTAAGGGGGTATTTAAGTGCTTCTGGGATTCTTCATAACATGCAAGTATTGACTTGTCAACTGTTTCTTTTAAGTGAAGAGGAAAGGTAAAAAGACCTTTTTCCGTATCAAACACGAAGCGTACTTCGGTCCGGCCATCATTCATATCGTGTTCCAAATGAACATAATAACCATAAACGATGTCATTATCGCCTGGATAATGAATAGATCCGTTTGATTCTATATATACACACCATTCCGGCAACCTGCACAGTATATCAATAGGTAATTTTTCAATTGGTGTTGATGTCAGGGAATCAAAAAAATCAGAATCAAATTTATAAATACCCTGGGAGATCCGCCAGGTATATAGAGCTGTTAATATACCAGCATCCATTCCATGTTTAAATTGCCACATAGGATCATTCCTGTGAAATTCTGAAACCAAAGAATATGCCGCTGCTATCGGAAGAAAACACCATTTTTCCCATACAATTTCACCGTTATCCACTGAATTCCGCAAATAATCCAGTGATTTCCAACAATCGGGGTATTTTTTACTATACTCCTGGATATGTTTTAAGGGACGTAATTGTTCCATATAAGAATTACCGCTTATTGTACAAAAAGAGAATTAATAATTTGATTTGCAAGCATATCTCCTTTTGTGCTTAAAAAGAGTTTATGGTTACGTCCCTCATCTTTTTCTGATAAGAAACCATTTTTTAACAGGGCTCTGACTTCCATATACACACTGCTGTACGAGTATCCTATTTCTTTTGAGAGCTTTTTAATCGCTATTCCGGTGCCTACATTAAGATTGTAGAGTATTTCTGCACGAATATTTGCTCCAAGAACAGATCTTAGAGCCAGTAGTCTATTTTTATTTAATACAAAATCCCTGGTATAAAGTGCATCGGTGTAAAACTCTACTTCCGAACAATACAAACCCCATTTTTTGTAAATAGGGTGGGAATTATTGATTTCCTGATTAATATAGAAGGGGAGTTCATTAACATTTTTGAAGAGCAGTTGTGGTTCTTCGTATGGCTTACATTTGATTATTACGATGGTGAAATTAGGGTCCGCACCGTTTTCTATAGCCAACTCAAGAACCGCACCTAAAACAGCAGTATCTGCCTCATTCAGATATCGAATAAGCCTTTTTTTGTTGATTAAATCAGCATAGTTACATACCCATGTCCGAAACCATTGGAACAACCTCCCATCATAGCGAGCAGCTATCGTCGTTTCGGCAATCAATGCTTCTATATCAATTTCATCAGGATAAATATTACCTGTGACACCCCACCCCAACTTTTTCCATTTACTGTAGAGGATCTCAAGATCTTTATTGCTATAATTCAAATCCATATTCTTTTACCCTGGAAATTCTGTATTGTTTATCGATATGTAAATTTAAAGTACACTTTTGCATTTGCTCTGCTGCATTCCAGTCAATATTGGCAATGATCAACCCCGATTTAGTATCCATTGAAGATAAAGAGCTTTTCCATTCTTGCATAATTGAATCGGGTGGAGTAAATGAGTACCTTTGTCGGCAATAGTCAAATATATCGTTCTCACTATGGAAGGAATAACCTTCCAATGTTTTCACCATTTCTGGTCGAATTTGCTTAAAGATAGATTCGATTTTAAGTGCGTCGATTTGCCGTGAAATTGAGATTTTATCTACCTTTTTGTAAAACCTTTTAATATCATCCACTCCAAGTTCGATTAATTTTATATCGGAAATGTCTTTGTTTCGAATTTGATCATAATAAGCAAGTTTTGTGATTATAAAATCCGGTTTAGTAATTACATGTACATTGAGATACTTAAACTTTTCATTTGCTATTATGTCTGTATCCACTTCATAGTTCTTCGATAAACGGGTATAGATAATTTTTGAGTCATCATTTAACCATTTATGGTCAAAACGATGATTTTTTGCAACCTTTTCAATACTCTCTTTCAATAATTCAAGAGGCACAGAAGTGTTCATCACATCTATATCGAAAGAATTCCGTTTTAATCCATGATTTAAAATAGCTGCAGAGGCTCCACAAACAACAAGGGTAACCGGCATTTTAAGGTCCGAATCAAACTCATGTAAGTACATGATCATTTCATTTCTATTCATGCTCATATAGATTACTCCATAAGATGTATCGCTATTAACGATACATCAAAACAAAGACCAAATCAAGACATTTTTTATTCAGAGAATAAATCAAAAAAGAAACGCCGGAAATAAATTCCAGCGCTTCCGCTTCACCCATATAATTGCAAGGAGGGCCCTTGCGTAGTAGGAAAATAAGAGGTATCAGTAATATATGTTTTAATGTAAATACATTTCAAGGGGAAAAAATACGGATGGAAAGAGGTAGCGTTATCAACGGCCGGAGCGGAACCAGCCACTACGTATAGCTGGTGAAGTGTAGTGCTGTTGATAACGCGGGTTGCACGCTAAATCAGAGAGTTGTCCATATATCCACACCGGTTCAAATTGATTAGGCATCCGCTATCCACCGGTGTGGGTATGTGGGCAACTGTGGACTTCGAAATCTGTAAATTCCCCTTACTATTATTTCAAATATAAGTATATTAGATTGTAAGAAACTATAATCAATGATTTTGAGGAATTCATTTAGCGAAAATACGATGAACAAAAATTATAGTAAGTTACTGTATATCTCATCGATCCTTTTATTATCTATTGCATTTGTTCTTATGTTTCTATTAAAGCCAGGTGAAAGAAACCTTTATCCGGAGGATACTATTCGGTATGTCATATCTAACTATAGCGATAGTCTGGATGGAAGCGGGCAATCGTTAAGTTCTGTAGACACCACTACTACAAGTAAGCAGATTGTGTTCAAACACACGTTGAAGAAAAATAGGTTCTGTGAATTGATGCAGAGGTTGAGCAACATTAACTATTCCAAAAAAGATACGGTTAAAAAAATTGTTTCTTCTGGAATAACAATGCTGTTATTAGATGGTTTAATAGATACTTCAGATTTTTTGCTCTTGAAAAAGATTTATTCACTTGATTCTTCGTTTGTCATATCATGTTGTAAAGAAAATAAATTTTCTTTCATTCAGAGGAATATGTTTGCGGGTACCTGTTTTGATTTTTATAGAAAAAAAAGCGATCCTTTATGCAAGAATGATTCTATATATAAAATCGATATCTCTGACTATGACTCGATCCGAATAGAATTTAGTAATACGTCTGAGGATCATGGGAAAAAATTTTTGAAAATTCAATTGAAGTTATGGATTCCGGGCTATACGATTCCACAAGAACCTAATTCGCATTATATTTTACAATCGGAAATTGTTGTACCTGATAAAGCTCCCAATTTTACTATTACTAAGTCAATTAATCGTGATTTTAGAGAGCCCGATTATAAAATTGGAAAAATGCCACAGATGAACACTCCTGAGATGAATTTAATTTTCGGTTTCAACCTTCAGTCGGGTTCACCGGCAGAATGCGATTCTACAAGGATATTTATAATCACAGGCATAAAGTTAATTAAAAAAGCGAACTTCATAATAAGTAGTTTAAGTCTTGGAAGAAATAGATACACTTTGAGAAGATATGAGACTGTTCTCATATGCATAATTGCGGGTTTAATCTTGCTGTCAACTCCTACAATAGTTAGGGCATGGCAGAAATTTGATAAAAAATTAAAAGAGTTAAAAGTGTATGTTACCTTAAAAAAAGAAGTGAAATCTGAACCAAAAAACATTCCAACTGGAATCACTGATATGTCAGTAACCACCATTGATGAATTACTTAAACGTAGAAAAACTAACCAAGACACCTGGGAAAATTGCAGAGCGTTTATGGCAAGTTACGAGCAAATATACAGAAATAAAAAATCGCAGATATCAAATGATACCATGTGCAATATTATTGGTATTAATAATTCCGGTTCCTTCACTAACGTATTCAAAACATACGTACCATGCAGCCCAACTGACTATCAGGGGATATGTTATTTAAAGAATATTGTTGTAAATTCTCAGGGAAGCAGCCAATTAGATATTGTACAGAATGTTAAGGATAAATTCCCTGATAAGTGGAAGGACCTTCAGAAGAACTTTTCGGATCTAAAGAGTATCAATGCCCTTTTTTATAGCGTCGAAAACATTACTATTGATGAATTTGTTTTATTGGCAAATATGATCAAATCCTTTGAAAAAAAGGACAAGGGGCTGCAGGAAAATGATTTTAAACAGATTGAGGATGATGAACATCAGGACATTTTCAAAAGATATAAACATCAAAGTGTTACATTAACAGAGTATAGATGTGTTGTCGAGGCAAAACTCATCATTGAAAAAAAACAAGAAGAAACTATTGAAAATATCTTTAATTCGATACAAAGTAACCCGAGTACAAAAAACGAAATTATAGATTCGCCACGAAGACTCAATGATGTATTTAAAATGGTTGAAGTAGTAGACATTAACGATTACTGCTATGCAATGAAAGCAAAATCCATATATGATAAAGCAACAAAAATTGATGCAAGTGAAATGGCCGAACAATTAAAATACGAAGACTATAAAAAACTTAGGAAAATTTTTATGATAGTTACCGGTGGAGACTTAAGGTAAGCGCTCATCCAAAGGTGTATTTCCTCCCAAATAAATACGAAGTTCTATTCATGATAAGTTTTTACTGCTTTTGAAAAAAAATGTTTTAAGCCATTCAGGTGATTCGATTTCATCTCCTCAATAAAGCCTTCAATTGTTATCAATTTAAGATATTACTCGACGATTCAACACACTCAAACTGTCAAAATGAGGATACGATTGTCGATTATGAACATACTTCAAGATTCATGAGCCAATTCTCATTGAGCTTTTACTGAAAAAAAATTAACAGGCGACTCTTACATACTGAATTTCACATGAATTATTCACGATATTTACCAGAATTTCAACTGAATTTTGTAAGTGAAGCATCCTTTGAGAGTAATATCGCGTTCAAAAGCAAATGTTTGTTTATTTTTTACTTTAGTTGGAATGATTGCTTGAAGGAGAGATGACAATGCTGTGAAGAAGATCCGAGTAAAGGAACGTGTAGAATTCCGAGTGATAGTGAAATAAGTTAAATGTTCAATAAATTAATTAAAGGATGTAACTACATTGTCAAACACTCAACTGAAAGGAAAAAACTTATGAAATAAGAATATGGAAAATATTTACATTTTACGGACATCAGTAGAAACAGTTATCAATACCATCAGATTAAAGTTGTCATAGGCTGACTATTCTTATAATGTTTACGGATAAAGAAAGATTGATAGTATATTTAAGAATGACCGTTCTAACCTTTTTAAGGAGATTATTATGGATTCTATTTTAAGAAGAGCAAATTCTCTATACATTTTTGTGAGCATCATTTTTATGGTTGGTTGTAATTCACCCACAGGATTGGAGTCGACTGTCGACGGGAGCAAAACTACAACCACTACTGCAGCAGCAGATTTTATTTCCTCGTTCGTGCTTACATTTCGCTCTTCCAATCTTGGTCCCAACAGTGTAAAATCAGTTCATCACTATGTGGATGTTTTTTCCTCTTATAAATCACAGACAATCATTCATCCTTTAGAGATTTATGGCTTTCAGGAAGATAATATCCCTGCAGATCACTTAGTAACTGCATTACGTTCAGTTTTTGGAAGTTCAGTTCAGTTCACATACAAGCACATGAACAGTTTAAATTTAATTGGTAAAGGGGATAAATTAACACTCAAACATTCGAAGTTACACTCTATCGGAAGGGATAGTTGGAAAAAATGTAGAGGTGTATGGAACTGCATGCAATTTAAAGGTGGCCCACGTTATATGCTTGAAGGTGTGTTTATGTATAATCAAATAAGTATACCGTTTTACACATGCCATTTATCGCATGATAAGGAACAGAGGAGTCAAAGAACTGCTCAAATAAAAAGGCTTTTAGAAATTATAAAGACAAATGCAATCAATTCTCCTTTTTATCCCGAAACTGTGCCAGTAATTGTTGGAGATTTCAATTTCCAATATTTCGAGGAACTTGAAAATTACAACCTTATGATTGAATGGTTTAGACCTATTGCCCAAAACGGGTATGATTGGATCTGGGTCGGAAAAGTAGATAAATTCTTGAAAGCAAAGTTCGACTTCCAAAATCTCATAGTAGATGAAGGTGTTGTCAAAAGTTCCGGAAGATTTGATCATAATTTCCCCTATGCAAATGTACTTGCTTACAAAGTTAGGAAAGATGAACAAGTGGTTCATTCCATAGCTCCGACCGGCATATCATGGGAACCTTTTTATAATTGTGGTGCTCATCAGGCTGGATGCAACCCTCCTGTCAGAGCTAAGGTTATCGGTGGTAAGCTTGGAACTGGGGCGCAATGGCATTGGTACACGGGGCCTGATAATAACATTCATCCACTGAACTTGACCGGTGAAACGATTCAGATCAACGGAGGTCAACGCTACTACTATCTTTATGTTCGTGCTGAAGGCCCTTATGGTAAAACGAGCTTTGCAAGATATTAATCGACATAACTGACGGCAGTCAGATCCCCTTGAGGGGTAGGGGTGATAGGAGCGTTCTAATAGGGAAGAGTGTTATCAATGGCCTGAAAGAAACGAGCCTCCCTACATAGAGCTCGTGAAGAGAAGGCGGTTGATAACACGGCCTGCGAATTGAGATGAGAGTTGTCCATATATCCACGCCGGTTCAAATTGATTAGGCATCCGCTATTTACCGGTGTGGGTATGTGGGCAACTCGGGCCCCTCGATAATAGATGTAATTGACTGATTATTTAAGGAGCCTGTGATGTTTTTTATCAAGTACGCAAAAGTACTGAGTACTACTCCTTGACCTAGGATTTCTCCTGCTGTAATTTTTTTATCACCTAAGTAATATTCATCCGGAATACCATGTAATCTTTTGACTTCATCAATACTAAACCATCGGTACGTATTCTCTAAAACAGGATGTCTTATCACCGGATTATCTCCCTGCTGAGAAAAGTACCTCTTTTTAATTGTTTCCACGCGTTTTGTCGAGTAATCATAAATTTTACTTGAAAATCTATTTCCTTTTTCCCTTTGACTATCCCAATGATTAAACAACCATGGTTTTGATTCACGATCAAACCATTCTTCATTATCCTTGTCTAGTATATCGCCCAAAGTTTTGTCAGCTATATATTTTTGTGGCCAATTTATCGGTTTATCTTGCGCTACTATTACCGCGCGTTCTCTCACACATAAAGAACCATAATCAACTGAAGAGACTACATTTGACTCCACGTAACGATATAAGCGCTTTAAAACATGGATAAGGATTTTTCCTGCACCACTTTTTAGAAAATTTGGAACCTCTTCAATGATAGCAGTATGAGGGTTCAGAGATTCGATTCCTCTTAATGCCCAGAAAGTCATATCTCCTAATTCATGTGATTCTGGAATGAAAGAATCTGGATGTGAACAACCGGTTCTGTTTCGTCTGATTTGAGAAAATGGTTCACATGGAATACCTGCGGTAAAAAGACCAATGGGTTTAAATGCGCTTAGCATTTCATATGGCACTTGAGAAACACACATATTGAACATGACTGCAGATGGATGATTACTTTCATAAATTTCTGCATAGTTTGGATTTATTTCAATCCCGAGTTTCGGTTCAAAACCGCATAATTTTGCCGCCATCGAAAGAATACCTCCCCCTGAAAACATGCTTGCTTCAGTAGGAACAAGTACTCTGGTGCTCATTAAAATGGCAATGTGAGAGGGGGTAATTGTTATTGAATTATTCCCAGCAATTAATTGGAAAGAGGATACGTTCCTGAATGATGTCTCTAAATTTTTTGTTTGGATATCTATAACTGGAATGGTACCATCTTTTTTACCTGAAACCTTCCTGGTACCACTTGGATCAATTGAGATTTCTAATTTATTTATACCGAACCGTATTGAAACATTGTTGCCGGGTTTAAATCCGGCCCTTTTCAGCCATTTACCCTGCAGGTAAATTCTTGGTGTACCTTTATTATTCCCTAAACATATTGAAGCGGACCTGACCATAGTTAAATCCCCTTGTTATAAAATCAAAATGAATCATATGTCAGTATATACGTAATATACATTATATGCGTATATATTAACAAGAGGATATTTAAACTATCTGCATTATATAATATTATGGATGAGATTTTCCGTATCTCTATACAAGAAAAGGTTAATTAATGCCTGTAAAAACGCTTAAAAAGTCATTAAGTATAGCTTCACTATAATCACTACAAATCAAACTCGCTCCCATTTTTACCAAGGCATTTACGGATAGAGCATTCTCAACTGTACCCTTTTTTGAAAAAATTATCAGATAAATGCGTTTTTGTGATGACGGTCACATCGCTGTTCAAATTCCTTGTTTATATTTTGAATAAAGGCAGTTAAAATTCCTTTGTTACTGAGGGGTTCAGTAGGAGAAAGAAGAGTTATGGGTACAACAGGTTGTCTTGTAGAAGGTCCTAAAAAACGGTGTTACACTATGCCCACGAAGGTTGCCGTTGAATGGGATTCAACTATTGTTTATTGCGGATTTAGAGCTACTTATGAAGTTACGCTTACAGGAGTGACTGGAAACACTATCGTCAAAGTCTTCTGTCGGACAAGTGAGGGAGAGCTTTTGGATAAAAGTGAGCTGCATACAAGCTTGGCATTTTTCATGGATCAAGTGCTGATTCCGTTTAATGTCGAAGCAGGCACTAGTATTTATATCGAAATCCAGCTTCCTGAGTATGGTGTGCTGTGTAAATCAGTTTGCAAAACGGTTCATAATTCCTTCTCGGTGAAAACCTACCGAATACTGAGTGAAACGCGATAGTAGAGGATATGAGCGATGGTTGAATGTAGCAGGCAGTCAGTATATATCAAAGAAATCAAATTAACTCAAAAAGAAGCCTTACTATATAGAAAACTTATCAAAAAAAGCAGAATTCCGGGATGTTGGATAGAAGAAAATCAACTTTCAGATTTGATGATGTATCTGTTTATACTGCTTCAGAGAAGAAATGCTATTCCGGAAATGAGGATGAAGATATTTACAGATCCGTATTATGCTGGGAACTACAAAAATTCGCCTAAACATTATTTCGAGCAAAACGGCTTGTACGGTAGTGCCATGTTAAGACATCCGGAATTTCTACAGTATCTTAAATACTTCATATCCGGTCCTGATTTACCAAAAAAATGTATCGCAAAATTTTGTGAATCAGTTGAGAAAGAAAATGATTTCGAATTGGAAGTATCTAATGGCTTCCTTAAAATGTTACGAAAAAACATACGAGAATTTAACTTGAGTATACATCAATGTTCTACCGAAATTTTCAGGCTTGCTCTTGAAATTGGATTTAAGAAAGAGGAGTGTATGATCATTAAGAAACATGCAATGAACGCGATAAAAACTTAAGCTGAAGAGATCACCGTTGCTCTCTTTTGTAGTGTTGTATCGTACGTTACAATTTTCAGTAAAGCTAAATCATTATTCTAACAATGTTGAACATTGTTACGATGAAATCATTCGATTTGAACGATTATTAATTTATTTTATAGTAAAATATTAAATAATAATGGTAATTTTCACCTTAAACTTGAAGCAAAAAAGAAAAATTCTATCAAAATTATTTAGAGTATTTCAGGAGTAACAATGAAAGCGGGTTATTTGTATGTGTTATCACATCCGTCCGATCCGGAACTTTACAAGGTGGGACAAACTACTCGTCACCCCGAGGAACGATTAGCTGAGCATAATTCCAGCGTGATCGCTTCAGCGGGACTCAATACAGAAAGTTCTTTTACATTCCGGTCTCCGCATAGTTTACTGGCAATATCCTTGTATCGTGTGGTGAGAAGAACTTTCCATGTCGTTACTTCCGGAAAGAGCATTTCGGCATCTTCAGTACGAACGTCATCGATCAGTACAACCCCTTCTCCATTTGAATAAAATGAGCGCAGCATAGAGCGAAGCTTCTCTTCACTGTCGATCGTCGACACATCATAATTTTGCAGTGTGAGCAGTTGAATTCCCGCTTCGAACGGTTTTGTCTCACCGAGGTATATTGGCAGAAATTTGGTCTTGTTCTTGAATTTCTCGGCAAATACCCTTGCAAGAAAGGTCTTTCCTATTCCCCCGGCACCATGTACTGAGGAAAGGGCAGTGGTACTGTTTTCACTGTTTATTATTTGATCCTCCAGCCACTTGAGTGCATCTTCACGACCAACCATTTCGTCAATTCTGCTACCGAGTCGAAGTGATCGAAATGCAACGGGAATCATTTCAAATGATGGACCTGGCCTGACTGATTGCTTCTTAATCTTTTGAAACGACGGCTTTTTTTCCGGTTTTTTCCTTCGGTTCTCAACTCGAATAGTGATTTCATCGAGTAGTTTTTTCTTTGCAGTAGCTTCGTCAATGCCTACCAGGTCTATATAGACGATCGAACCGAACATTCCCGGATTAGTAAGTACTGTCATGCAGATTCAGCGGGGAACGCTTCATATCAACAATTTTTTTGAAATGGGATACACTAGCAGGCTCACCCCTATATCCTTTACACCATATCACCCATTACTTATTTTCTTATCAAGAAAACTTTTAACAAATAATTAAATCCTTTTTATCTAAAAGAGTTATATATGTCCGATCTCCATATCATCTCGCAAATTGGTGAGGAAATAGATGTCCCGTTTAAGCGGATGACTCTCGAGGAGCTCAATAGCAATCCTGAAAAATGGGGTATTCGTGGATATGTCCTCGATGATAATGAAAATGTTATTGCTTTACGGTTAGATAATACTGCATGCAGGAATGAAGACCTTATTGTGCAACTGAAATACTTGCATTCTCTATATATGCGGTTCAATGACTCCGACAAATATGATTTTATAACTCAATTGCCGCTTTTAAAAGAGTTGCACCTCTCAGCCCCATATTTGGATAGCTTTTTTTTCCTGCGAAACCTTACAGGCCTCACATCGCTCGACCTTAGTCATAACAAAATCAGTGACTGGTCTTTTTCGCGAGGCCTTACAGGCCTCACATCGCTCGATCTTAGGCATAACAAAATCAGAGACGTGTCTTTTTTGCGGGACCTTAAAGGCCTCACTTCGCTCTATCTTAGTGATAATGGAATCAGTGACTGGTCTTTTTTGCGGGATCTTAAAGGCCTCACTTCGCTCGATCTTAGCTATAATAGAATCAGTGATGGGTCTTTTTTGCGGGACCTTAAAGACCTCACTTCACTCGATCTTAGTGGTAATAAAATCAGAGACGTGTCTTTTTTGCGGGACCTTAAAGGCCTCACTTCGCTCTATCTTAGTGATAATGGAATCAGAGACGTGTCTTTTTTGCGGGATCTTAAAGGCCTCACTTCGCTCGAGCTTAGTGGTAATGGAATCAGTGATGGGTCTTTTTTGCGGGACCTTAAAGACCTCACTTCACTCGATCTTAGTGGTAATAAAATCAGTGATGTGTCTTTTTTGCGGGACCTTACAGGCCTCACTTCACTCGATCTTAGATCCAATAAAATCAGAGACGTGTCTTTTTTGCGGGATCTTACAGGCCTCACATCGCTCGATCTTAGATCCAATAAAATCAGTGACTGGTCTTTTTTGCGGGACCTTACAGGCCTCACATCGCTCGATCTTAGCTATAATGGAATCAGTGACGTGTCTTTTTTGCGGGACCTTACAGGCCTCACATCGCTCGATCTTAGCTATAATGGAATCAGTGATGGGTCATTTTTGCGGGACCTTACAGGCCTCACTTCACTCGATCTTAGATCCAATAAAATCAGTGACTGGTCTTTTTTGCGGGACCTTACAGGCCTCACATCGCTCTATCTTAGTGATAATAAAATCAGTGATATCTCATTTCTTATCTACGCAAAAAATGTCTTGTATACAGACGCATGCTTATGGAAAATCAACTCAATACCTTCCAATATTTTGAATGATGACGCGCAAAGTATCCGTCGTTACCTATTAAAAACTGCTGCATCCTCCTCCAAACTCTATGAAGCCAAAACTCTCTTTGTCGGACAACCCGAAGCCGGAAAAACATCACTCATGCGCAAGCTTATCGATCCCAGCTTCGAAGTCCCCCAGCAGCAACAAAAATCAACACTGGGTATTGATATCGTACCAGATTGGAGTTTTCCTTTAGAGACAGATAGTGGCTTGTTTAAGGCACATTTCTGGGATTTCGGCGGTCAGACTATTCAGTGCTATATCCATCAGTTCTTTCTCACTGAACGCTCGCTCTATATTCTGCTGCTCGATGACCGCAAAGAGGAAGGTAATCTTGATTACTGGTTTAATATTATCAGGGTACTCGGTGGGCATAAATGCCCCGTAATAGTTGTGCGCAATGAAAAAAACATAAACACATCAACCGGTTTTGATGAAAAAGTCTGGAGCAGCCGGTATGGTGATTCTCTTGACCTGAAGTTTTATGGTGTAAACCTGGCCGATACCGCTGACGGACGTCTGACCGTCATAGAGAGGGCTATCATGCAACAGCTCCGTTCTCTTCCTCAAGTAGGTCAAGTACTGCCAGGCGGCTGGGTTGAAGTGCGTAACGACTTGGCAAAGATGACCTCAAAAAATCATATAACACTTCAGGAAATGTGTGATCTATGTGAAAAACATGGTATCGTAGATGAAAATGACAAACTGCAGTTGTGCGGCTATCTCAACGACCTTGGTATCATCCAGCATTTCCGGAATGATATTACTCTCGAAAACATTGTATATGTTAATACTTCCTGGCTGACAAAAGCGGTATACCAGATCCTTGCAGATAAAAAACTGGACCTTCAGAAAGGGAAGTTCACGAAACAGTGGCTTTTTGATACATGGGGTGATGCTTATTCCCAATCGGAAAAAAACGATCTTTTGCTATTGATGCAGAAAAAGGAGTTCGATCTTATTTATCCGATCGATGGTGATAGCCAGCAAAGCTTTATTGCTCCGCGACTGCTTCCCAACATAGCTCCTGAGATCGCACATAACTGGGGTAAACGGAATCTCTCATTCCGGTACCGGTATCCATTCATGCCAGAGGGAATAATCAGTCGGTTTATAGTCAGAATGTACAAAAATATCGCACATGAAAATAATTGCGCATTGGTATGGGCAAACGGGGTAATACTGGATGCTATCGGTTGTCGTGCTATAGTCAAAAAAGATCTCGATACATCAGGCGTACAGGTGATCGATATAGATGTCAGGGGAGATGCATATGCCTCGCGTGAATTCCTGACATATATTCGTAAAACACTGGATGACCTTCACCGGCAGTCATTCAGAAATGCTGCACGGGAACTGCTGCTTCCCTGCTGCTGTGATACCTGTAAAGAGAGTGAAGAACCTTCATGGTTTGATCTATCAAGACTGCAAAAATATCTGGAGGGTCGCAAATATCAAATTCTTTGCGAAAACATTACGTTCAAGGATGTTGACATCGCGTATATTTTGTCAAATGTAGTATCGCTTGATCAATTGTCTATCCAATTACACGAAGATATAAAACAACCGTTTGGAGTAAATCCCAGACGTGCCGATCAAACGGAAGATGAAATTATCAGATTTATTATGAATCTTGACAGGGAACAACGGCAGAAGTTACTTGATTATACAAAGGAAAAGAAAATGCCGAAACAGAAAATTTTTGTTAGTTATTCACATATGGATTCTAAATGGCGTGAAATTGTATGGCCATATTTGCATGCACTCAGCAACATGGGTTTTGAAATAGACCCATGGATAGACAACCGCCAATTAAAAGCTGGTCAAATCTGGAGAGATGAGATTCAGAAGGCGCTCGATTCTGCGCGTATCGGTTTATGCCTGATATCGATGAATTTTCTCAATTCCGATTTTATCATGAAACATGAACTACCCGAACTATTAAAAAAGGCTGAGGAAAAAGGAACGCCAATCCTGTTTTTACATGTGGAACAATCGATTGCACATCTCGATCCGCGCATTTCGCAGTTTCAACACGTTAATAACCCTCAGGAACCGTTAGAGATGTTTGATGGTGATAAAAAGAAACAGGCTGGGGTACTCATCAGTCTTGCTGAGAGAATGGTATCGTTGATAAAAGGGTAACATGGTACATTCCAACCTGAGGTTCGTCTCAACTGATTGGATTCTTTTTCCAGTTTTTGATACGACAAGTAGTCTTTTTTCAGGAAAAGTGATTGTTGTTTCAGACGGAGTACCTTCACCATGTTACTAAAGCAATTTATACTAATACCTATCTATTCACTCTTACTATCAATTAATGCGCAGTTATCAGGAAAAGTTATTTCCGTATCAGATGGGGATACTTTCACTATCCTCCATGAGAAGGAACAGATAAAAGTGCGTCTATACGGTATTGATTGCCCGGAAAAGAGTCAGGCGTTCGGCCAAAAAGCGAAGCTTTTCACATCAAAAAAGATATTTGGGAAAGAGATCACAGTAATTTCTCACGGAAAAGATCGGTATGGAAGAGTTTTAGGGGAGGTAGTACTTCAAAATGGTACCACTCTTAATAAAGAACTCGTTAAAAACGGCTTTGCCTGGTGGTATCGGCAGTATGCTCCGAAAAATGATACCCTTCGAATTCTTGAGGATTCTGCGCGGATCGCGCGGGTAGGGTTGTGGGGTGATCTGAATCCAGTGGAACCTTGGAAT
>JAFGRW010000112.1 GCA_016934935.1 Spirochaetota bacterium
ACATTAAATATCGCCTGTCTAAAACTATCTCTGCTCACAACAACCTCCAAAAAGTATTTTCAATAAATCATATCAACTCACATCTGTCAAAGAAAAAAGAACATAGCCGACGCATTAACTCTTTTTGTGATTTTTGTCACATTTTAGCCCTTATACTTGACAAATAAGCAGTAATCGAAATTAATCATTTTATGGAATCTTCTATCTCCTTTTACAAATGGGCATAAGCTCATCAATCGGTATTTTTTACAAACAGTATAAAAATGGCCGGCGATACAGACATGCTCATTCCGGTAAATACTTATGTTCAAATAATCTTTTTGAACATAATAATTCTATGAAGCTTCCTCATAAAAAAACAAACGGCGAATCAAATGATTAATCGAAAAAGGATAATCCGTCTTATACGGTATAAAAATGTATTAAAAAGAATTCTGAACTCGGGCGAAGAGAGAGTATTTTCCAATATTCTTGCCGAGCTTACTGGTGAAAAATCGACACAGGTAAGAAAAGACTTCTCACTTCTAAAAATAACAGGTAATAAAAAATCGGGTTACGATATCAACGAATTGATTGATCGCATTAATGAAATCCTGATAAAAAAAGATAAGAACAGCGCCATTATTGTAGGCTGTGGAAAAATAGCTAAAGCACTAATGGATTACCAGAATTTCAAAGAAGAAAATATCGAAATATGTGCAGGTTTTGACTCAAATCCCAAGAAAATTTCACCGTCCAGGCCTGTTCCAATACTTCCGCTTGAAGATATGAATAAGTACATCAGCGATAATGAGGTAAAGGTGGCAATACTCACAGTGCCGGCACGGTTCGCTCAGGAAGTTTTCGATCAACTTAAAGAGAGCGGAATTCTCGCTGTTATGAATTTTGCCCCGGTTACCTTAAAAGATACCGGCGATGTAATAATCAAATATATCAATCTCGATGTAGAGCTTGAAAGCCTCTTCTACTTTGTTAATGCTCGTTGAAAGTAACTTGACTTTCATATTTTGTACCATATTATGGAATAATCATAGTGTTGCGGAGTAGTTCATGATTGGTGTAATTCTTGTTTTTATAATAATCATATCAGTAGTCTTATTTATTATTTATATGATTCATCTTCTTTTTATTCCCATTATTATTGCCCTCGCTATACTTATTTTTCGCAAGGCACGAAAAAAAGACGAGCTTCAAACAAGTATGTATCTTAACGGCGTGGAAAACGCGGAAGTTCGTGCTGTACTGAAAAAAGGCTTTGATAAACAGCAAACCCTGAAAAAACTACGTGTAAAGGTATCCAAACGTGAAATACGCGAAAAGGTTAACAGAATTGTCGATGTAGTCGACCGTATTTTTGAGAACCTGAAAAAAGATCCCAAAGATATAAAAGCAGCCAGACAGTTTTTAAACTATTATCTTGACTCTACAATAACCATACTCGAAAAATACGTCCAACTTTCTAATCACGGTGCCGCAGGCTCCGAACTGAAGACAACTCTGGAAAAGACAGAGAGCATGCTCGATAACATTGAACACTCTTTTGAAGTTCAGCTTGGCAAACTTCTTTCTAACGACGTGATGGACCTTGATACAGAGATTAAACTATTGGAAAAAACCTTTAAAATGGAAGGGCTCGATATTAAGCGCCCCAAAGAAACAATAGAGAAATAAGTATACGAAAGGAGAATACTATGGCAGACGGAATGCTTCAAAAAAGAGAATCAGGAGAGCTTATTGACCGCTCGAAATTCTTACCCGAAGATTTGGCTAAAATAGAAGAGATTAAAAAAGGTTTTAATATCGACAATTCCGATGAGGTAATCGGTTACGGAGTGGGCGCCCAAAGAGAAATATCCGACTTTTCCGATACGATACTCGATCAGGTTCGTTCAAAAGATTCAGGTTTTGTAGGAGAGGTTCTGACCGACCTTATGGTGACCGTAAAGGATATCGATGTTGACTCCCTCTCAACAAAAGGCAGCTTCATGGCATCCCTTCCTATAATCGGAGACATGATGGATAAGGCTAAAAGATTCATTGCCAGATACGATAAACTTTCTGTTCAAATAGAAAAAATCATTGAAGAGCTCGAAAAAGCCAGAATGAACCTTCTTAAAGATATCACTCTGCTTGATAATCTGTACGGGAAAAACCTCTCTTACCTTAAGAATCTTGACATTTATATAGCAGCAGGCGAAGACAAAATCGAAGAGCTGAATACCACTGTTTTACCTCAATACAAGCAAAAAGCCGATCAGACAAATGATCCTGCCGACGCGCAGCGTTATCACGACCTTTCCCAGCTGATTAACCGTTTCGAAAAAAAACTTCACGATCTTAAACTATCAAGAATGATATCGATACAGACAGCACCACAGGTCAGACTTATACAAAACGGCGATCAGGTACTTGTCGAGAAGATACAAAGCTCCATCCTTAACACAATACCTCTATGGAAAAATCAGATTGTTATCGCCATAACCCTTTTCAGACAGGACAAGGCGTTAAAACTGCAGAAAGAGATAAGCGAAACAACCAACAATCTTCTGAAAAAAAATTCAGAGATGCTTAAAGACGGTACAATAGAAGTTGCAAAAGAGAGCGAACGGGGAATAGTCGAAATAGAGACATTGAAAAAAGTCAACAATGACCTTCTCTCCACTATAGAAGAAACTATCAAGATCCAGCAGGAAGGAAAAACAAAACGTAAAAACGCAGAAGTCGAACTTATAAAACTTGAAAGCGAACTAAAAACCAAGTTAAAAGAAGTCAAGAGCCAACCATAATAATATCTATCACTTAAAAGTCTTTAATCACTGTTATCGGGATTGAAGGCTTTTAGGGAATTACTAACCGCTTGCAGAGCCGTTACGCTCATCTCGTCAGCCTGATTTACAATCTGGTCTATTTTTTCTTTTTCGATTTTTTCGATATCCTTATTGCTTTCAATACCCTTAATCTCTTTTAAAACAGCCTCTACATAATCCTCCAGACGCACCAGGTTGTCCACAAGTGTTTTTATTGGCGCTATTACTTCACAGTTTTCATCGGTCTCGAAAGCCTTTAATGCCTCCGAAATGCGCTTTTTACTTGTTTCAAGAACTGACGCGCAATTTTCAAGCCGTTCACGGCATTGACGTATACGCTTCGTGTTTTTCTTCTTTTTAAAAATCATAACACCCCTTATATTACAAATAATCCATTTTCCATAACAACAACTTCCTTACCTTCTTCACATACGGCTGTCACAAGCATACTTTCAGAACCAATCATAAAATCGGTATGTACAAGTGAAACATTACAGCCGGCACTCTTCAAATCATCGTCGCCATGCAGGCTGTTCATATTTGACAAACATGACGGATACCCACTTCCAAGGGCAATATGTGAAGCAGCGTTTTCATCATACAATATGGAACCAAAGACTTTTCCGCTTGTATAAAGCGGAGAATCACATCCCACCAGCGCCACTTCCCCAACAAAGGAAGCTCCATCATCAATATCCAGATACTTTCTCAAAACCTCTTCGTTTTTCTGCGCCGAAAAGTTAACAACCTTGCCGTCTTTAAATTCAAACGAAGCTCCCTCAACCATTGTTTCAAGAACCTTCAATGGACGGGTTACCTTTACATATCCTTCGGTTTTGCGAAAATCCGGTGTGGTAAAAACTTCTTCTGTCGGTATGTTCGCAATAAAAAGACGTTTGTCCAGCGTGTACGAGGGGCCTCCATGCCATCTTGATGTTGAGGTAAGACCAATTTTAAGATCTGTATCAGCGTTTTTAAAATGCAATGTTTTTATATTCATTTCATCAAGAATTCTTCGCCTTGCAAGCAGACGTTCACCATGCTCACTCCACGCTTTGACAGCATCATCATGATCCAGACGCAAAATGGGAGACAAAAGCTGCCACAAGTCGTCAATTGACTCATTTCCAAGAAGATGTTCAGCCCATTTCGGACCAGGAACACACACAACACACCAACAGATCTTGTCTTTTAACAGATTTTTATAAAAAACCGATTTGGATTTACGCATGGCCTTTTCAATAATGCTCAGTTTCTCGGGATCAACTCCCTCAAGCACTGATAACTCTTCTGTATCATCGATTCGTACAAAGGCCCAGTCGTCCGCGCACATCTCATGGTAACGGGACACCGAAAACTCCGGCACATATTCCAGATAACACGATTCAGAATTATTAATACGTATTTTCCGTTCTTTATTTGAAACAACATCGATATTTACATAACGAGCTCCGGCTTTATAAGCAACCTCGGCTATTACAGTTGCGAAATCATAGTTGTGATAACCGGTTGTCACATTAAGACATTGCCCGGGATAAAGATTCACTCCGGTTCTGATGATTACTTCGGCGTACCGCTCTTCATAACTGCTCATCGCTGTTCTCCGTATATATAATATGCTAATAATTACAATTTTTTATACCCTTATATATTTTTCTTGTATTTTTGTAAAACAGTATTCATTTTCAACTATAATATAAGGAACATAGCCATGAAAAAGAACCGATTTTCACAAAAGATAAAGACCTTGTTAACACTAATAGCAATAATGTGGGCTGTGCTAGCTGTAAATTTTTTTATTTTTAACAACTCACTACTGCATTACGGAATAGCTCCACGCTCTGTTTCCGGCCTGATAGGTATTTTTTTTGCTCCTTTTCTGCACGCTAACAAGGTTCATCTCACTTCTAACACAGTACCATTTCTTATACTTGGATATCTTTCAATGCGCAACGGTACGGGAGAGTTCTATTCTGTTTTTACCGTATCCATGATAACATCCGGACTGGGCACATGGATAACCGGTTCATCCGGCACAGTACATATTGGAGCCAGTGGTATTGTTTTTGGCCTCTTCGGATATCTCTTATTAAAAGGCTACTTTCAACGGAAACCGATTTCCATTATAACATCGATTCTAGTGGCATTTTTATACGGCGGTATGATATTCGGCATTCTGCCAAAATACCCTGGCGTCTCATGGCAGTGTCACCTGTTCGGTTTTCTAGGCGGAATTTTGGCGGCAAAAACAATGAGTCGCAGAATAACGATAAACACAAATAATATCAACTATTGATCTGTTATAAATCACAATATCAGATATCAGCTCATGAAATAGCTTACTGTATAAACGGTCATAAATACAAATATGGAAATTGAAAGCAGAAACTTCACTACAACGCCGGTTATAACTCCCAAAAAAGCTCCTAAAGCAGCTTTTAACGAAGGATCGGTCTCCATACCGCCAGTTTTTTCCGCAATAAATGCTCCCACGAAAGCCCCGATAAAAATACCAAGGGGTGGAAAGAAAAAGATACCTACGAAAAGCCCAATGGTTGCGCCTACAGACCCCCTCTTGGTTCCTCCGAATTTTAAAGAGCCCATCGGCGGTAAAACATAGTCCAGAACCGTTACTAGAACGGCAAAAAAACCAAAGACAATTATGGCCCAGATCGAAACATCCGCGAATTTAGTCCAGTTAAGCATCAATAAAGCGCCAAAACTTACAAAAGGACCAGGAATAGCCGGTATAACACAACCGGCAACGCCAAGAATAGCGAATATTATCGCAATAACCAATACAATCTCATTAATATATGGCATAGCATCCGCCCTTTCCCTTGTAATTTGACTAGAAGAATATTTACAAACTCCCATGTCAAAGATTATTTATTTTATGAAAAATCATTGTCTACATACAATAGAACAGTAAGATTTTGCAATCCAGGGCATGCAATAAAATCCGGATTATTTGTTGATATACCTGAAAGCAGTTACTACTTTACTGTTTGATATCATCAGAACACTATAAGGACATAAAAATGGAGATATTTCTCGTTAGCTTCTCTTGCGTATTTCAGATCCTTACTGCCCTGATAGCCTTGTACACAATTCGAATTACAGGTGCCCGGTTATCATGGATAATGATAAGTTCGGCTGCGATATTGATGGGTGTAAGGCGTATCCTCTCACTTCTCGGAATAATGGATAACCGGCTGGATGGAAATATAGACTATCACGTAGCCGGCCTTGCCATATCAGTTTTGCTTTTCTTTGGTACTTTGGGTATCAGATCCATTTTCGCTGATTGGAATATCACAAAAAAAAGAAACGAAGAACTTCTTGATCAGAAAAGAATACTTCTAAAAGAGGTGCATCACAGAATAAAAAATAATATTACTTCTATATCCCAGTTCCTGAAGATACAGGCCGACAAAGAGCAGTTAAAGGAGTCCAAAATGGTTCTGCTTGAAGCAACTTCACGCGTTGACGGCATGAAGCTTCTCTATAACAAACTTCTTATCAGTGACAATTACGGCACGATTTCTACAAACAACTATATCACAGAGCTTATTGATTCAATAATATCTCTTTTCCCTGATAAAGAGAAAATCTGCTTAAACGTTGAAATAGATAATCCACCACTCGACATTCAGACTCTGATTAACCTTGGTTCAATCATCAACGAGATTGTTACTAATTCGGTGAAGTACGGTTTTGACGGGCGCCAAACAGGCATAATAGATGTTTCATTAAAAGATAACGGCAGCGAAATAATTCTGACTGTTTCAGATAACGGCAAAGGCTTTGACAGCTCCTTTCCCGATAAGGAGAAAGGTTTGGGACTCACTCTAATAAGCATGCTTGTTCAACAACTTAAAGGTGATTTTATAATAAGCAGTGAAAACGGTACAAAATCGATTATCAGGTTTACTTACAAACAGTAACTACCTTCAATACAGTTAAACCGCCATAAGAATATCTTCTTTCGTATAAATATGCGATACATTCTTACGCAAAGCAAAATACTCAAGAATATACTTGAAACGACACGCCGCATCAAGAGGGTTAGAAAAACGTGGATCAGTATGAGCCGAAAACTGCTGTATACGTTTTACGTTTAATGTCTTTTTATCCCGATCAGTTACAAATACATCTTCCCTGAATGTCTTAAAGGTTTCAAAAACAGAGTTTATTATCAATTCGTTATCTATAAGCGCCGCAAGATGGAGATTGTTATCAGAATTTTGGATATTTCGCGCGAAAAACTTCAAAACCTTGATTACAATCTCCGGCATAAGATGTTCGTTTATCAGACCTTTTACTTTTTTTTCCATTTCACGATTTTCAAAACGCATCGAAGGGTAAGCCATGTTTTCGATATAGGGAACTCCTGTACGAGCCTTGAATACGACATAATCTATGAATCTGTCCAGGGAATCCTTCTTTTCAATATCCATCCCCATAAAGGTTCCTTCGATAATTCGTTCCGCTGCCTCTTCTATGCTGTACTCATCAGACAAAAGCACTTGAATATTTTTAAAAGCGCGTTCATGCTCATATGTCTGAAAAACACTCTGCTTACTCTCGTTACTCATACTTACAATTTCTCCCAAAGAGGTCATTTATCAGGGAACTTCGAAAAATTACCTTATTTAAAACGGCTATGCTGTCAAAAGCCAAATTAAAGATAATTTTTCTCGCAA
Organism: Spirochaetota bacterium; assembly: GCA_016934935.1. Lineage (GTDB taxonomy): Bacteria > Spirochaetota > UBA4802 > UBA4802 > JAFGJZ01 > JAFGRW01. The sequence goes on from JAFGRW010000112.1 coordinate 7,514, forward strand.
GCTCAAAAAACCGCAGGAAAAACAGCGCTTTACGGAAAGTGCTGTTTTTTCCGCTTATAAAAGAATTTTTCGCAAGTTCCTTGTTGAAAATTTATTAATAAAGGTTATCACTATTAAATCGACCCAAATCAAAAAAAACAAAACACAAAGAATATCTTTATTTTTATTTATTGATAACTAAGCTATAAACCAGTTTTATGGTAAACAGATAGAAAAGAGATGAAATAAACAATGAACAAACTGAACTACAAAGAGATAAAAACAAGTTTACTGAATATTTTCCATAAATATAATAATCTATTGATTGTTATCCAGGGGTCACCTGATCCCGATGCTATTGCTTCATCTTTTTTCCTGATGAAAATGGCTCAAACCTGCGATTGCAGTTGCACCGTTATTGCCGGCAAAACTATATCTTTGCCACAAAACCGGGAGCTGATCAGCAAACTGAATATTACTCTTAATCATAACTATCCTGAAGATTTCGATGAATATGACGGTTACTGTGTAGTTGACTACCAGAATCCGGCTGTAGAGAACATTCCGTCACAAGTCCCCTGTGTTTTACATATTGACCATCATACACGTGCCGAAAGCAGTGTAAATCCCGAATACAGTCTGTATCCCGAAGATGTTAACTCCGTTTCTACGGTACTTGCTGGAGTATTGCTGCAACAAAACGACCTCTTTGACGATAAAATCAGACAGCAAATAGCCACAGCACTGGCGTACGGAATAAAAACCGACACCGATAATCTGACCATCGCTTCAACAACTGACAAAGAAGCTTTCAGCGAGATGGAAAAAATCGCTGACAAAGAAATCCTGGATTTGCTGGATAATATGCCATATTCCGAAGAGACACTTACTCTAATCAGCAAAGCCATGCTTAACAGCACCAACTATAAGAGCTGGCTAATCTCGGGTCTTGGTTTTATTCCTGAAACTTTAAGGGATTCACTCGCAATTACTGCCGACTATATGCTTGAACAGGAAAACGTAACCACAGTTATTGCGTTTGCACTGATAACTTCTGAAAATTCAATAACACTGGACGCATCTTTTCGAACCAAGAACAGCGAACTGGATCTTAACGGAATCATCAAATCCATAACCCCGGATGGAGGTGGAAGAAGTTTTAAAGGAGCATTTCAGCTGGATCTAAGCTATTTCGCCGGATATCCGGAAAAGCATAGCCTGTGGTCAATAGTAAACGAATCTACACTGATTAATATTAAAAAAGCTCGTGACAATATTTCTTTTTACGAAGTACGTACCTTCTTTACCGGATTAAAAAAACAGTTATCCGATATTTTTCACAGGTAGCACAAATGACAATTATCGATCTAAAAAATATCAGTTGTACTCCTGATCCTTACCTGCCGCCCGTTCTAAAGAACATAAACTGGACAGTTAACCAGAACGAAAGATGGATTCTCTTTGGAGCAAACGGTTCGGGCAAAAGCATGCTGCTGCAAATAATTACAGGTTACCGCCGTAACTCACATGGCTCCATTGACCGTTTCGGCGAAGGTGAAACCGGCACCGATATCAGGCAGGTACGTAAAAAAATCGGATACGTCGCTTCGGGATTACGCTCGATGGTTTTCCCTAACGAAACAATTATCGATCTTGTTATAAGCGGCCATTTCGCGACCATCGGTCTTTATGACGCTCCTCACAACGAAATACGTGAAAAAGCCGAAGAACTACTCGTACATACTGGTCTTATGGATCGTAAAAATGACCTTTTTTCGCATCTTTCGGACGGAGAGAAACAGAAAATCATGATGGCCCGGGCTCTCATTAACAGTCCGGAACTTCTTATTCTTGACGAACCAGCCTCGGCTCTTGATATTGCTGCTCGTGAAGACCTTCTGATTACTTTGCATAAAATGCTTGATGGCCATAAAGGCGCGCTTATCTATGTAACCCACCATATCGAAGAGATCACCCCGCTTTTTAGTCACTGCCTTATGTTAAAGAAAGGTGGTGTATTCAAAACAGGTTCGATTGATGACACTATCAACGGCAATGTATTAAGTTCGCTTTTTGGAATTCCCTTATCGGTAACAAAAAATAACGGTCGCTTTGTACCTCTATTATCTGCCAAAGGCGCTGTTCACTCATGAGTATAAAACTTCCCCAAACATTTATACTTGGCAGTTCAATCTCGGCCTACCAGACCGAAGGAGCCAGCCTTATTGACGGTAAAAAAGAGTCAATTTGGGACGCGTTTAACGGATCAGGTTTTGCTGACAGCCTTAAAAACGGAGCTGATTTTTATAACAGATTTACCTCTGATATAAAAACAATGCAAAAACTTGGCATCGCAAACTTTCGTTTTTCTATCGCCTGGAGCCGTATTCTTCCGGATGGCACCGGGAACCTTAACAAAAAGGGCATTACTTTTTACAACCGCCTGATAGATACTCTTCTTGAACATAATATAAAACCGTCCGTAACTCTATACAGCCATGATCTGCCGGTAAGACTTCAAAAAAACGGCGGATTTCTAAACAGGGAGACCTGCACTGCCTTTGCCGATTACACCGGGATTTGCGCCAACCATTTTGGTGATAGAATAAAAAACTGGATTACGATAGAAGATCCTTTAACGGAAATCGAGTACGGATACCGTACTGGCGCAATGCCTCCGGGGGTTATCGCACCTGAAAAAATTTTTGTCGCCACGCACAACATGCTTATCGCTCACGCAATGGCCTACTATACTCTAAAAGAGGCAAATTCCGGCAACTATTGTGGATTAGGTGTCCGAATGGATCCTCCATTGATTACCCCAACAAAAAGAGATTCAAGAATACATCCAAACGCCGAAGCTTACCTTGTAAAACTATTTATGGATCCTGTAATAAAAGGCTATTACCCGGCGGTTTACGAATCGGAAATTTACAGTCAAAACAGATTAAATCTACGGCCTAAAGATACAATGCTAATCCACAACTCGTACGACTATATTGCTCTCGCGCATTCCGGATACACTCATGTAAGAAGCAAAATTGTGAACGTGAATATTAACGATCCCTTAACTTTTAGTATTACTCAGTATCCCGCACTCGAAAACAGATATTCAAAAACAATCAGTTATGACCCATCCGCTATTAACGGAATCCTGAAAACACTTCAAACCGAGTATGGTAATCCGAAGATACTTTTCGCAAATGTTGGATATCCTTCAGACAATCAAGATGCTCAAAACCGCATTAATTTTTACCGTGACATACTATCTGCCATAGCAGACGCAATTGCTAACGGTGGTAAAATTGAAGGTTTTTTTGTTAAAAGTTTTATTGACGGCTTTGAGCTTATTAATCCAACTCGACAAAGATCCGGGCTCGTTAAAGTAAACTTCACAACATTCGAACGTGAAGTTACCGATACAGCTCAATGGTTTTCCAAGGTGTGCAAAAACAATGAGTTATAAGACAAAAATTTTTCCGGCAACAGAAAGCCATATCAAGGACGCTGCAGCCGCTCTTCGTGCGGGGAAACTGGTTATTATTCCAACCGAGACGGTCTACGGGCTTGCCGCAAACGCGATTGATGCCGAAGCAGCCTCCTCGATATTCAGTGCAAAAAAACGTCCATTTTTTGACCCGCTAATCTGCCATATCGCAGATTATGATATGCTTGAGATTTTAACAGATCATCTTTCACCGGCTTTAAAGAGATTAACCAAAAAATTCTGGCCAGGCCCCCTGACAATAGTTACGATCAAATCCGAGAAAGTTCCCCGGATTATAACATCCGGTCTTCAAACCGTAGCAATAAGAATGCCTGCCCATCCTGTTGCCATTTCTATTATAAAGGAAGCCGGTGTTCCACTGGCGGCACCAAGCGCGAACCTTTTTGGCAAACTGAGCCCCACCCGGCCGGAACACACTCTGGATCTGCAACAAAGCGTACACTCGATAATAGACGGCGGCCCATGCGAAATAGGCGTCGAATCGACCATAATTAGAGAGCTTGACGGCAAGATAGTTATTCTTAGACCGGGCAAAATAACCCCGAAACAGATTGAAGAAACTGTCCATATGCCTGTAATTACCTCAAACGAAACAGAAGTTCCAGATGCCCCTGGTCAACTGCCTTCGCATTATGCCCCTGCATCACCCGTTGTACTTATTGACGAAGGTGAAACACCATCGGAAGCAACTTCCAAATCGGTCCTTTTGGCATTTAGAAAAGACAGGGATAATTCACCTTTTATGGCTGCAACTGTTCTTTCGGCGACCGGTTCACTTAACCAGGCGGCCTCACAACTATTTGATTGTCTGCACAAACTGGACAAGCTTTCACCCGACACAATATACGTGGAAAGAGTACCATCAAAAGGTATTGGCATTGCCATAATGAATCGCCTTACAAAAGCCGCCTTTAATAAAGTTGGTTAAGCTTCTGTTTTCTGTTTGACATTGGTTTCATTCATTATCAATCTTATTCAGGTCGATTCAGGAGGAGATTATGGCACAACAGATTTCATATCATAAAACAAAAAAAGGTTTTTTTAACGGTTTTGCCGACAGTTTAAAAGCGCCTTTTTCAGCTTTCTCTTTTATACGTCAGCGTAAAGGATATGTAAAATTTTTTATCATCCCTTTTCTGATTAATATTGTACTATTAAGCGCGCTGGTATATATCGCTTTTACTGAACTTTTCCCTTACATTAAAACAGTGTTGCCCGGGGGAAGTGAGTGGTATATTGTGATTCTCCGTTCTGTTACCGGATCACTTCTTTTTGCTGTTACAATTATCGCCACTGTTTTCTTGTACTCAATAACGGGCATGATCATCAATATGCTTTTTCTTGACCCTCTTTCGGCCAAGGTCGAAAAAGATCTGCTCACAAACGAACCAGAAAAGCTTACCTTTCGTCAAATAATGTCTGACACCCTGACTGCCCTTACAAATGCTCTGAAAATGCTTATGCTATTTTTGATTTTCAACCTGGTTATTTTTGCACTGAATATAATACCGATAGCCGGCAATATTCTTTTCACCGTGCTAAGTTTTTTATCACTTCTATTTTTTTTTGGAGCCCCATTTCTGGAACTTTCGCTTGATCGTAGAGCTGTGACATTCAGATCCAAGATTGGCTTGCTGTTGCATTACCGCTACTGCGTCATGGGGCTTGGTCTCAGCTTCATGGTGCTTAGTATGATACCTCTTGTCGGTTTTTTAAGTCACAGCCTTGGAGCTGTGGGTGGATCCATAATTTTTTGTGAAAAAATATTTCCAGAAATTGACATTACAAAAAGATAGCATGACAACAGTTTCAGATAAATCGCTTTTTGTCGTATTTGAGGGTATTGACGGTTCAGGCAAAACAACCCTGATTAATAATGTTATATCTCTACTTTCCCAGGAAAGAATAAATTCTGTTTCCTTAAGAGAGCCCACCAGTGGCCCGCACGGCAAAAAAATCCGCTCTCTGCTTTGTATGGCTGAAGAACCGGATGCAAACATTCTGCTTGATCTTTTTATGGCCGATCGTCTTGAAGACGCCTCGTTAAATATTATACCGGCTTTAAAATCGGGTAATATTGTTCTTCTTGACCGTTACTACTACTCTACGGCAGCTTACCAATCAAAAAATTTTTCTGAAGCAAAAGATATAATTAATCGCAACAGATCTCTTAATCTTCCTGAACCGGACATTCTGTTTTTTCTTGATATCGATCCAGACATTGCATATAACAGAGTTGCTTCACGGGAAAAGAACAATAATCTGGAATGTTTCGAAACGCCAACCAGGCTGCGATTAATTGATTCAATTTACAGAGAAATTATTCCTGATAATACCGTTGCGATTGATGCAGCGCTTTCTCCTGATGAAACCGCAAAACAGGTTTACATGCATATTAAGGATTATATTGTTCCGTGATAAAAAAAGCATATACAGTTCTTGTAAACGTAAGCTTTACAGCCCTACTGACAGCTATTGCATATAAGGCTAAAGATTTGGACGTACGGGTCGAGTATTTCATACTTTTCATAATAATTTTTACCGTTGTTCTATTTCCGATTATTGACTATTTTATAAACAACACGCCGTTTTTAAAACGGAAAAAAGTACGTACAGAGCTCTACCTTGACACGATTGATTCCATCATTCAGCTTGACTCAATTGATGAGCTGCTAAGCCTTCAGTTTAATAAACTGCTATCCGTTATTTCGCTTTCAGAAGGCCGGATGATATTTTATGACCGGGAAAAAGATGAATACACCCTATATTTAAAAACTCTTAAGCCGGATTCTTTCACAGCCATCGAAAAACTTGAGTATAACAACATACTTCTTGAGGTACTCAATACGCCACAAGATATCATTCAAAAAAACCGAATCGGTGACGCTCTTCAATTTGAAAGAAGACTGCTTTCAGAAATGACACGGCTTAACACCGAAATCATAATTCCAATGTTTTTTTCAGATATTCTTACAGGCGCTCTTCTTCTTGGCAAGAGAGAATCACCATACTCTGATGATGATCTTTCCGCACTTAAGATTTTCGCCTCTAAAGTTGCCTCATTGTCCATGAACGCCGCTTTCTGGAAAGAGATGACTCGTAAAATAGAGTTGGAAAAAGAGAGAAAAACCGAGCTTAGGGTTCAACGTTCATTTCTACCAATGGCCAACCGGATTATGCCTCACGCACAGGCTGTAATCTATTTCCTTATGAGTTCAATTCTTTTTGATCGGTTTTACAATCTGTTCCGATACAAAAATTCCATCTATTTTATCTCGTACACAATTATACGTGACAATAGATCCACATTGATTTTTCTGCCTTCACTTGCTGTATTGTTTGAAACATTTATAAAATCCGACATGAACATAGAGCAGTCCATCTACGAGGCCAGACAAATACTAGCCGATAAGGGAATGTATGAAAGTTCACCGCGCCTTTTTGTAAGCTCGCTTAACAGTGACGGTAATTTCTTTTTTATAAACGAGACAAAAGTTACACCTTGGCTTTTCAGAGACGGATTCACAAAACTTACCGAATCTACACGTCTGCAGGAAAACGATATTTGCCTCTATATGAACCGCTACACAGGCAACCTTATTCTCACTCATTCAGAGAAAGTAAATAAAATAATTGTATCGAATCGCAATAATACAGCTGATAAAATAAAAACAGCATTGGTCGATTTTTTATCTGAAGAAAACCGTATCCGTGAAAATCTTTTTCTATGTCTTTTTAAATTTACAGGAGCGCGTAATGATCAAGATCAGTAATTACAAAACAAACGCGTGGATCCGCAAGGTAGCTGCTCTGGCGATACTTCTCTTTCTTGATATATATTTTATTACATCCTTGTACGACTTTGCTCATAAATATCCATTTTCACGAGTAATCGTAGATTCAACACTTCACCACTCTGTCGATATGTTTAACAAGGATCACCTTTTTAAAGCTGCCATAGTTTCGATCAATGATAAACCTGTTACTGGCTCACCGCTAAAGGCAATACTCGAAACCAGGGCAGACATTCGAAAAGCTGTGATAAAGAAAAAAGACCTGAACCATACAATCCAGTTCCGGCAAAATCGATTTAACAGTGATTTTTTTATTTTCAGTTTTTTTATACTGATAATAGCCAACCTGCACTTCATCTGGGGGCTTATTTTATACTTTGCCAAAAGGCTCTATTCGTCATCACGATACTACTCGGCTGCATCAACAGCACTAGGTCTCTTTTTTTTCAGCACAATTCACTATTTTATTTCGGGAAACAGCGCACCGCTTTTCGTCTGTGCTTTTTTATTTGCTTTTATAATTATCAGAATTTTATTACATCTTTCGCGGCTTAAATTTTCAAAAGTAATGCAGGCTATAGTTGCACTTATTTTTTTAATAACGGCTTTTACAATAATTACCGTCGTCTCTCCATTAAAAGTGATTCATTATTTCAAAATTTATCTTTATCTGTTTTTGGGAAGCTCACTTATATTCGGGATAACCGCGATAGTAAAAAACATAGGTAACCGTTACCGCAACAAGGCTCTTCTTTTTCTTTTGGCCGCTTCAACTTGCGGCTTATATATTCCTTTTCTACTGATTATTCCCATGCTGAATTTTGATTTTCCTATACCAGTCAGCATAACAAGCCTTTTAACAATAATTGCCCCTATCGTTATCGGCAAAACACTTATAGAAAACAGCCAGATAAGCGAGCTAATAACCAGAAACTTCAGCTCCCGTTTGATAATAATTGATATAGCAGCCTCAATACTAATTTCCATTCTACTTGCCGGTGTTTTTTTTATGAGTCAGATTACCAGGTTTTTATATTTACCAATGCTCTTCGCCCTGCTCAACATTGCTCTTGCCTGCCGGAAATTTATACAGTCAGGCAAGCATCATCACGAAGTATCAGGCAAAGATCTACAGACTTCCTCCTTGCAGCGAATCATCGAAACTTCTGTAATGCCCATAGATTTTTCACAAAGAATAACCAGAATTTACCGTGAAATTTCACTCCATCTTGATGTCGAATCTGTCAAACTGGCTGTTTTTAGTTCAGAACAACTTAACAATACCCTTAAGTCATCCGAACTTGTCATGACTCTGGATTCCGACAACCCTTTATTCGAGCATTACAGAAACAATAACGATATTATCAAACGTGACATGTTATATAATTCCAAAATAGACTCATTTATGAGCAAAACCCCGGATATGGATAAATACTATCTTATTGTACCCGTTTTTTTCAGAAACAGTATAACGGCACTCTTTTTTTTAACACAAAAAGTTCGGCGAATCCCTTACTTTAAATCGGAATACGAATATATCTCAACAGCCGGATCAATAGCTTTTCAGACACTCGAAAACGAGTCTCTTATTCACCAATCAATAATCAAAAGCCGATACGAACAGGATCTTGATAACGCATCTTATGTTCAGATGCGACTTTTCCCTGTCTATGTGCCTTCCGAAACTGGATTAGAGCTATCTTTATATACCCGCCCATACAACAAGGTTACTGGAGATTACCTTGATGTCGTAGAAATTGACGAATTCAGAACAGCAATCATGATCGGAGACATTACCGGACACGGTCTACCGGCTGCCATGCTACACTCCACCACATCCGTACTTATTACTGCTCTTTTCAAACAGGGCAAAACACTGACAGAAATTTTTTATGCCATTAACGATTTTTTAATTAATAAGTATCTGGGGCACGAGCTGATAACCATGTTTGGAGCAATCTTTGATAAAAGAACATCTTCAATGGAATATGTAAACGCCGGGCATCCTCCGGTATACGTAATCCATCCCGAAAAAGAGACCTTTATGCGTGTAGAGTCAAAAGGACATATCCTCGGTGTTACGGATACTGCGGTTTATATTCCTCAAAAATTGACACTTTCTCAAAAAAGCCAACTCTTCTTTTTTACAGACGGGCTTACCGAAATAAAAAAAGAAAAAGTTGATTCAAATATCGGTGAAGAACATCTCGAAAAAATGCTGAAAACCATGTTAAAGGAATCTGTAGAAAAGAAGATGGAAGGACTGACATATTATATCAGTAAAGTCAAAGCCGATTGCATAAGTGACGATATTACAATCGCGGGAGTGGAGATTAGCTAAAAAATCAGGGCCGCCAAATGGCAGCCCTAATTAACAACAACTCAATACTAGCCGATGATTATCCTTCTATGATAGCATCAACCGGACAAACACTGGCACAAAGACCGCAACTTGTGCATGCACTTTCATCGATTTCGTACTGAGAATCACCCTGAGAAATAGCCTCTACAGGGCATTCGCTTTCACAAGATCCGCAGGAAGTACATGAATCTGTTATTTTATAAGCCATGTAAGTTCTCCTTAATCAATATTATTAATGCTACATAGCATCTTAAAAAACTATTAGTCAAGAATTTATTATCGATAAAATACAATAATTAGTATTATTAACCGCTTTAGCTTTTCAATATCCAGGAATCAGTTATACACAGCAAACAGTAACAAGTCAGACTTAATCCCATGCCGATTTCTTTTCACTCTTGACAAGGCAAAAAGCATACCACACGATGATTAGATCATACTTTAATCAGGACAATGATATGAACAAATTTAAGGTTGTCAGCCCCTACCAACCATCAGGTGACCAGATTGGCGCCATAGATACCTTATCTAAAAGCCTTAAGAGTGGCAACAAATTCCAGACTCTGCTTGGTGTAACCGGTTCAGGAAAAACCTTTACAATGGCTAAACTGATCGAAAATGTGCAAAAACCAACGATTGTTCTTACTCACAACAAGACTCTAGCTGCGCAGCTTTACCGTGAATTCAAAGAGTACTTCCCCAACAATGCGGTAGAGTACTTCGTCTCGTATTATGACTATTATCAACCCGAAGCATATGTTGTCTCACAAGACCTTTATATTGAAAAAGACTCATCGATTAATGATGAAATAGACAGATTACGGTTATTAGCTACTTCTTCACTGCTTGAACGTAAAGATGTTATCGTTGTTTCGTCAGTATCATGTATCTACGGAATAGGCAGCCCGACCACATACGAAAAAATGATGATCTATCTGCAGGTCGGTGAAGAGATGAACAGAAATACTCTTTTAGAACAGCTTGTAGACATTCAGTATACCAGAAACGATATCTCTTTCACAAGAGGCAACTTCAGAGTCAGGGGAGATATTGTAGAGATCTATCCAGCTTACAAGGAAGAGGCGATACGAGTCGAGTTTTTCGGAGATGAAATAGAGTCAATTTCAAGGCTTCATCCTGTTACGGGCAAAGCTTTAAAACAGCTGCAATACATCAATATATTCCCGGCAAAACACTTCGTATCTGAGCCCGGCTCCATAAAGGAAACCGTTCGTATGATTGAAGAAGAGCTTAACGAACAATTAGCATTCTTTCAGTCAAAGGGTAAACTTGTTGAGGCTCAACGGCTGGAAAGCAGAACCCGTTATGACATTGAAATGATGACCGAGATGGGATACTGTTCAGGTATTGAGAACTATTCCAGGATTATTTCAAGAAGACAACCTGGAGAACGTCCCGATTGTCTTTTAGATTATTTCAAAGGCGATTACATGATGTTTGTTGATGAGTCACATGTCACTTTGCCCCAGGTTCGAGGAATGTATCATGGTGACAGATCCCGGAAACAGAACCTTGTAGACTACGGCTTTCGTCTGCCATGTGCTCTTGACAACAGACCTCTCTATTTTGAAGAATTTGAAAATATCATTGATCAGGCTCTTTTTATTTCAGCGACCCCAAGCGATTATGAACTGGAAAAAAGCGCAATAATCGGTGAACAGGTGATCCGCCCAACAGGCCTTGTAGACCCAGTAATTGAAGTAAGACCTGCCACAAATCAGGTTGATGACCTTATAGGTGAGATAAACAAAAGAGTAGAAAAAAAGGAACGGATACTAGTTACTACCTTGACAAAGAAGATGTCTGAAGAGCTTACAACTTATCTGCAAGACTCCGGAATCGCATGCCGATATCTCCATTCTGAGATAGAAACTATTGAGCGTGTCGAGATAATTCGTGATCTTAGAAAAGGAGAATTTGACGTTCTGATCGGAATCAACCTGCTTCGGGAGGGGCTTGATATACCGGAAGTCTCACTTGTTGCTATCCTCGACGCAGACAAAGAGGGTTTCTTACGGTCTGCGCGCTCCCTTATACAAACGGCGGGTAGAGCCGCTCGGAATATAAATGGATACGTAATTTTTTACGCCGACAAAATAACCGACTCGATGAAAAAAGCAATGAACGAGACTGAAAGGCGTCGAGTTATCCAGACAGAATACAACAAAAGCAACAACATATCACCCAAAACAATATCCAAGGATATTTACGACATTATAGAAAGAGAGTACAGCACGGTTAATATGGAGGAGACTGTAGTATCAGAATTTAAAAACCGTTATAGATCGAGCAGCATAAAAGAACTTGAAGAACTTTGTATGGAACTTAAGTCTGACATGCTCGAAGCAGCCGATAAACTTGAATTTGAACAGGCAGCGACCCTGCGCGACCAGATGGCAAAAACAGAAAAAAAGATATTAATGCTGAAAAGATCTACATGATTGACCTCCACTTTGTTTGATTTTTTTTAACTGCTCTGTATCTTGGTTGTATATTTGCTGATATTGTCTGTGGAGGTTTTATGCCGCGTCTTTTGATGGCCGCTATTCTATTGATTACAATAGTGGGTTGCGCTCCCTCTTCCCGAACCGAACAGCCGGCTGTTCGAAACGGCATACTTGATCTGACACTCTGGGACAGAGACAGCTCTCCTGTTATTAACCTTAGCGGCAACTGGATATTTTACGATAACTACCTACTTTATCCATCTGACAGATCCAAATCAGATTCTGATCATGTTTATGCCACTGTTCCCGGTTTGTGGAACCGCGCTTTAACCAGGAAAAGGGCATCCGGTACGGGCTATGCAACATATAAACTTATAATAATTACTCCAGATAACAAAAAAGAGCTGGCAATCAAATTCGGATCGATTCGATCAAGTTATATCTGTTGGTTAAACGGCCAGTTTGTAAACAATGGTGGAGTTGTAGGTTCGACTAAGACTAGTTCAATACCTCAGTTTTCGACTAAACTTGTACCTGTTTCACTTCAAAAGGGAACAAACGAATTAATTATTCAGGTTTCTAACTATCACGACAATCAAGGCGGCTTTTGGGATCCCCTCTATTTTGGAGACTATGGTAGCCTGAATCGGGATTTAATCACCAGTTTATCCCAGATTTTCATTCTTGCAGGATTTCTTATATTCGCTGTACTTTTTCTTTTTGTAATTTGTTTTTTCACAAATTCAAACCGGGATATGATTCCTCTGATACTGTTTGCTATCTTACTTGCTATTCGTATTTTACTCGAGCGGGAACATTTTCTCTACAACCTTATTGAAAACAAGGTCTGGCCGGTTTTATTCAAAGCCGAGTACCTTTCAGGTGTTCTTGCCCTGACTTCGGTATTCTTTTATCTTATGAATAGCTTACTCAAAATTAAAAATTTAAAAACACATCTTATTCTGACTCCAATGTATATAACTTGTATGGTAATTCTTTTTTCATCCTCTTTGGTTTTTTCAAAAACTCTTTATATAATATATTTCTATATGGTTTTGCAATCCATACTGATACTCCTTACGCTGGCTGTTCGTGTAAAAAGAAAATATAATACAATAGCCGATCTTCTTTTTACATCTGTTGTTGTAATTTACGTGGGGTACTATACATTCTTACGGATTTTCTTAAATGAATCTTCAGTGGCTTTCTATTTTATACTAGGTCTGTATATTTTTTATCTTGTTGCAGCCCGATATATAACTCTTATTAAATCATACAATAATTCCCGATCAGATAATATTCAAACTACTAACAGGTACATTTATGGAAAGCGTCTCTACTCGTCCGGGCTTTTAGATCTCTTTAGAAAACCCGTTGAGAATCTGAAAAGCGGTGATTCCATTATGCTCGACGGTACTCTGCTGCTTTTAATATTCTCCAGGGAAACCAGCAACGTTTTTTCACAATCTGAAGAACAGGAGTGGTTCGTACAGCTTAACTCGGTTTATGCGTCGATAACTTCCCATATTAAAGAACAGAATGGTATCCCTGTCTATTACCGGGAAAACAGCATGTTGATTCTATTCACTGGAACCGTAATCGAAGCATATAAGTCGGCATTAAACGCCTTTGATTTTATACAAAAATATAACCGGAAAGGGATTCAGATATCGGACCAATCAATCAAGAGCCGAATAGTAATGTATAAATCCCGATTCGTTATTGCTCTTGCTGGATCAGACGATACCCTGCAGCCGGTTATTACAGGTGATCGTATAAAAAAGATGTACGACTCGGAAAAAATCGGAAAAGATCTGGAAGTAAAATTTATAATTAATAGAGAGATTTTTTATTACCTTGTCGCAGATACTGATTCCAGATGTCCGTTATTTTTCAGATTACTCGGGCAAGCTACAACTAATCTGAATGAAGACGGAGAAGCTATATACGAGATTTTTGAACATATTGATTCTGAAACACGCGATCTAAGAGAGTCTACAAAGGATTTTTTTGAAAACGGAGTTTGCAACTATATGCTTGGAAACCTTGAAAAAGCAGAACAGCAATTTGCAAAAACAATAAATATGGATCCAAACGACAGAACCGCACAAATATATCTGGAAAAGGTTAAAACTAGAAAGAAAATCAGTATTTATGAAAAGCAGTATTGGGTAGAAGAGATATGAATATATTTAAATCCCGGCAGCGACCTACTCTCCCACACGGTCACCCATGCAGTACCATCAGCGATGAGAGGCTTAACTTCTGTGTTCGGAATGGGA
>JAFGRW010000113.1 GCA_016934935.1 Spirochaetota bacterium
AAACTAAAGAACCGCCGTGTACCGAACGGTACGCACGGTGGTGTGAGAGGACGGTAGGTAAAATAATTACCTACCTCCTACTCGATTAGCTGGTTATACGAAGCAGAACAGGACAGGGATAAAAATCACAGTTTAAAAAAAGCTCTAGAATCAGTAAAATATTTTACATATAATTTGTGATTTTAATTATCTCGATGCATTATTGAAATCACAAAACAACATGAAGTTTTAATAATGTTGTGAGAAAATATCAGGAGATTTTATGAAAAAAATTAAATTACCTTTGGCAGTTGTTGTTGTAATTCTCGTTGCACTCTTCTTTCACGCGTCTTATGTTATGTACAAGTCATCGATAGTAACTATAGGTGAAAAAATTACAGATTACGGTAAAGAGAATCCTGCTCTTGTTGTAATCGATTTACAGAACGATATCACACAAAAAGACGGCAGAATATCTTTGAACATTAAACAGTCGGAAAGAGCAATTGAGAATGTAAATAAGATTATTAGTTCCGGTAAAATGGAAACTGTATATATTATGCAGCAATTTAAGGGGGTTAACCCTTTTATGAAAATGGTTACAAACGGATCTTTACGTGAAGGGAGTGAAGGTTTTTTAACTGACAGCAGAATACAGATCAAAGGCAACAACGTTTTTGTGAAGTATATAGCTGACTCTTTTTCGAATAAAGACTTTGAAGATTTTTTAATAAAAAACAGAATTAATCATCTGTATATTGCCGGAGCCGATGCCGAATACTGTGTTGATAAAACAGTTAGAGGGGCTTTAAACAGGGATTACCGTGTAACTGTTATTAAAGATGCTGTAGTTACCAAAACTGAAGAGAGGCGAAAGAAAAAAATAGATGACTTTTCTTCATTGGGAGCCGGCATACTTGAAACGGATGAGCTGCTGAAGAGTTTGGATAGCGAGTAATATACCTCTACTTGACAAAGATATACTTTAAAAATTGATAAAACCAATAACTGTAAGCCATATAAAAATCGGGAAAAAATATCCCCGAATGATTGCGACTCTGTAAATTATTTTTTTTGGTTTTTTTAAAACATGCCGGTCTCGGTTAAAGAAATATTTATAAAACATCAGGATATCTGCGTTGTATTATCATCCAGAGGTATTTGAATGGTAAAACAGCAACCTCCGTTAGGAAGATTTTTAACATTGATAGATCCCTGCAGTTTTTCGATGATTCCGTAGCTGACAGAGAGACCCAGACCAAGATTTTTGCCCTGTCTTTTTTTTGTGGAGTAAAACGGTAAAAATATATTGTTCATACTGGTGTCGTTAATACCGCAGCCGTTGTCCTGAACTGAAATTTTTAAATTGCGGTGGTCCGGATTCTTCTCATCGATAATTGTTGCAACCTCGACAATGCCTCCTTCAGGCATTGCCTCCATGCTGTTTCTGATAAGATTAAGCAGTACCTGGCGCATCTCGTTTCTGTTGGCGGTAATAAAGGCATGCTCGGCTCTTTGATTAAAACTTATATTAATATCTCTCTTTTTTGCGTTAAATACAATAAGGCCGATCAGCTTGTCTATAAGCTCGTTAATATCAAAATATTCAGATGCCGAACGACTGTTGTCGGAAAAGGTTATAAGGTTGCTTACAATCTGCTTTATAAGCGACATTTCGTCTTCCAGATCATCAAGCAGTTCCAGATGCTCCTGTGAACTTGTGTTGTATTTAAGATACCCGATTATATTAAAAACTATTTCAAGTGGATTGTTTATCTCGTGCGCGACACCGGCTGCCAGAAGACCTACGGAGGCGAGTTTTTCGGAAAGAATTACCTGTTCGCGCAGCTCTTCCTGACGTGATACATCCTGAATCATAAGCATGTGACCAATTCGGTGTATAGAGTCGCTTATGGGGAAAGACTTTATGTTAAATGTATAATTTTCACCCGAGTATTGCAGTTTGACATTATATATTTCCCTGGTTTCGTCCGGGGTCAGAATTCTTTCTATCTGTTCCCATATTTGCTGATTATCACCCCCGATTCTGTCCTTAAGTGAAAAAGGTGTAATTTTGTCATCGGGAAGTTTAAAAAACTGTTTTGCCGACTGGTTACACATGCGCACAACGTTGTTAGGGTCTACAATCAGAATTATTATAGGCAGGTTATGTATAATAGCTTCGTTAAATTTGAACAGTTCATAGAATTCCTGGTCCGAGGTAGGCTCTTCATTGTTTTTTGATATTTCAGTGTAACACATTTTGATTAAGCTTATTCTGTCAATATCTTTGGCCGAGCCGCTCCAGATTATGGAGCCTTTTTTAAGTATGGATAAATTATCAGCGAAACCACTCACTTCATCGATACGGCTGGTAAAGTACAAAACTGTTGTTCCACAATTGCGTGATTCAATTAACACTCTTTTCGCGACGGCAATATCTGACGCAGTCATAAGCTCAAAGGACGAGTCCAGTATAATCAGTTCAGGGTTTCGTATAAGCGCGCGTATTAAATATATAAGCTGTCTGTTCGAAATACTTAAATCACGTATCAGGGTTTTTGCATCGATATTGATTTGATACTTGTTTAAGTAGTGGCAGGCAAGTTCAAAGTTATGTTTTTTGTGAAACGGGGAAAAATAGTGCATCATGTCGGGAATAAGAAGATTATGTGCGACCGAAAAATTATCGAGCAGTTGAAACGACTGATACAAAAGTTGAAATGGAAGTTTACGCAGCTCTCTTACCATTGCCGGACCGTATCGCTTACCCCGGTAGTTTATCGTGCCGGATGTAAATCGAAGGTGGCCCGCAATTATTTTGCTTAGCAGTGATTTACCTGAGCCGTGTTCTCCGATAATAGCATGAATAGTAGCATTTTCAAGGTTAAGATTTATCGATTTCAGCGGAGGTACGTTTTCGGTTTTATAACATATTTTGGAAAGTTTTAACGATGTTTTTCCTGTCATTGCTGAAGCCCGTATTTTTCAATTTTATTATACAAGGTTCGCCTGCTGATATTGAGCAGCTCGGCAGCTTTTTTCTTGTTATAACGTGTCTGCTCCAGAACCTTTATAATAACATTTTTTTCGTTAATATCAAGAGGGCTTTCTGCAGGATTAACGGAGGGTACTTCTTCAAAAACCGGTGGAAGTTCATTCTGTCGTATTTCGCCTGTTTTTGAAAGAGCAGCCGCGTAGTTTATGGCATTTCGAAGTTCTCTTATGTTGCCGGGCCAGTCGTAACGCATAAAGATATCCATAACGGTAGTGCTTACTCCTGTTATCTGACTATCATTAGTTAGTATAAATTCTTTAATAAAATGCTCCACAAGAAGAGGAATGTCTTCTTTGCGCTCTCTGAGTGGTGGCAATTGAAGAGTTGCTGCGTTAAGCCTGTAAAACAGATCATTACGGAATTCATTATTGTCTATCATCTCTTTAAGGTTTTTGTTTGTGGCCGCTATAAAGCGAACTTTTATCTTGATGGTTTTTGATCCGCCAATACGGGATATCTCTCCGTTTTGAATTGCCCGCAGTATCTTCGCCTGTGTTGTTAGTTCCATGTCTCCAATTTCGTCCAGCATTAAGCTGCTGTTATTGGCGCGTTCAAAAACTCCGTTATAAACCGAGTTAGCACCCGTAAAGGCTCCTTTTTCGTGTCCAAACAGTTCGTTATCCAGAAGGTTCTCGGGAAAAGCTGCGCAGTTTATTTTAAGCATTTTTTTTGCGGAGTATAGGGAGTTCTCGTGTATATAGTCAGCCAATAATTCTTTGCCGGTTCCATTTTCGCCCTGAATCAGAATGGGAATATCGGTTTGGGCAATACATAGGGCTCTTTCGTAAAGCTTAATCATGGCAGGGCTTTTTGTAATGATCTTCGGTGATAGCCTGTTTACAATTTTCTTGTATTCGCTGTTTTCCCGTTCAAGCTGACTCATGCGTATAGCGTTTTCGACAAGTTTAAGCAGTTTTTCAAAATTTAGAGGTTTTTGAATATAATCAAACGCCCCTATTTTGATTGCGCTTACAGCGGATTCAATTGTGGCAAAACCTGTGATCATTATAACAGGTATATCGGGTTTCTTGTCTAAAACTAGTTTCAGTACATCCAGGCCATCCTCTTCTCCAAAGACTACATCAAGAAGTATCAGGTTAATTTCACTGTTATTAATCAGATTCATAGCGCTGGGCAGAGTGATCGCATAATCACAGGCAAAACCGCGTTGATCAAAATTACGTTTAAGGCTTACGCATAATTTCTCGTTATCGTCAATAATTAGTATTCTGTTCACAGCAGCCTCTTGGCAGTGTCTATTCTTTGCACATATAATAAAAAAATATGTGCAATAATTATACATAATTTTCTTCTAATGTACTATATTAACAATTTTTCTGCAAGATAAAAAAATATCAGGCAGAAGACATCTTATGTAGACATCCATAGCGCTCTATCAGAATCTACATGATTATATAAATTTCAAAAGATAAATGCTTACAATGCAGGGGCAGTACTAAATATATGACCTTTAAACCATTGCAGCTGTAAAACTGGCGTGTTTTTCAGAAATAAACACTTAAAAACAGAATAAATTTAAAATGGCATATATTGTGCTTACTATGATATAGTCGGTAAAGTTCTGTACCGCATAATGGTAAAGCCTTATGATTAGCTGAGAGTTTATTTTGTGTTTATCGTGGTTAACTCAGCATTTATCATTGTTTTCTTTATCAAAATAAGATAGTGTGCAGATAATTGCTCCATTTTGAGTTATTAATAAAAAAACCGGGAGAGATATTAATGCTTAAATTTTTAGAATATGCTCTGCTTATAGCCGGCCTTCTCTTTTTTCAAACTGGCTGCCGTCAATCTGCTGATTCTGACCAGCCTAAGGATATTTCGGAAATTGTTGTGGGCTTCGCGCAGATTGGCGCTGAAAGCGCGTGGCGAACCGCAAATACAGAGTCAATTATTTCAGAGGCGAAGAAACGTAACATACAGTTAAAGTTCTCCGATGCTCAACAAAAACAGGAAAACCAGATAAAGGCCTTCAGATCTTTTATCGCGCAAAATGTCGATGTTATCGGTTTTTCCCCGGTTGTCGAGAGCGGATGGGGACCGGTTTTGCGTGAGGCCAAAGAGGCTGGAATTCCGGTTATTCTGGTAGATCGTGCGGTGGATGAAACCGATGAGTCGCTTTGGGTAACAGTAATAGGGTCAGATTTTATACTTGAAGGAGAACGCGCTGGCAAATGGCTGATAGAAAACTATCAGAGGGTTAAACGACCTGACAAAAGAATGAATGTTGTTAATATTGTCGAGCTGCAGGGAACCGTCGGCTCTGCTCCGGCTAACGATCGTTACAGAGGATTCCGTAATGCTCTCGCGGGACATCCTAATTTTAAAATTATAAAGACTCAGACAGGCGAATTTACCAGAGCCAAGGGAAAAGAGGTAATGGAAGCGTTTTTGAAATCTGATGGTAAAAAAATAGATGTTCTATACTCGCATAACGATGATATGGCGCTTGGAGCGATTCAGGCAATCGAAGCATATGGACAGCGGCCGGGCAAAGACATAATCATTATATCCATTGACGCGGTCAGAGGGGCCTTCGAAGCGATGGCAGCCGGAAAACTTAATGTAACAGTGGAGTGCAGCCCGCTTCTGGGGCCGCAGTTTTACGATGCTGTTGAAGCACTTATCCGGGGCGAAACAATCCCTAAAAGAATAGTAACAGATGAAGGAGTTTTCCCGATGGAGGTGGCCGAAAAGGAGCTGCCTAACAGAAAATATTAAGTAAGGAACCTGGCAAATATATGAATATAAAGAAACCCGTTTTGTGCTGTACTTCCATAACCAAGTTTTTTTCGGGTGTTATCGCGCTGGATAAAGTAAATTTTAATCTGTTTCCGGGAGAAATACACGGATTGCTTGGTGAGAATGGAGCAGGGAAATCAACATTGATAAAATGTCTAACAGGAGTATATCTTCCAGACCATGGTGATATATATTATGAAGGAAAGAGGGTAGTGTTTGCCGCTCCTTCGGAGGCGAGAAACAGAGGAATAAGTACTGTTTATCAGGAAATAAACCTTATTCAGACCCTTTCTGTCGCGGAAAATATTTTTGCGGGTCGTCAGCCATTAAGCAAGGGGCGAATAAACTGGAAGAAGATAAATGAGCGTTCGCGTGAGCTTCTCGCGATGCTGGATCTGGATATCGATGTAACTGCTCTTCTTTCAGAGTATTCAACAGCGGTTCAACAGATGGTCGCGATAGCAAGATCGCTGGATATAAGCGCTAAGGTTCTGATACTTGATGAGCCTACATCAAGTTTGGACGAAGATGAAGCCCATATGCTTTTTAACGTTATACGCAAACTTAGAAATGAGGGCATGGCAATAGTCTTTATATCGCATTTCCTGGATCAGGTTCTTGAATTATGTGATACCCTGACAATTTTACGTAATGGTGAGTCGGTGGGTGAATACAGGGCAAATGAAATCTCGAAGCATGAGCTGATTATCAAAATGCTGGGTAAAAAACTGGCGGCATTTGAAAACAGGGTTGCTGAATTAAATAGTTCGGATGAATCTAAAAAAGATGTTTTCTATTCGGTAAGAAGCATGTCCAGACGAAAATCCATGAAGCATTTTGATCTTGATCTAAAAAAAGGTGAAGTGCTCGGGCTTGCCGGACTTTTGGGGTCGGGACGTACCGAAATTGCAAGGCTTCTTTTCGGGATTGATAAACCTCATTCCGGCAATACAGTAATAAAAGGCGTGAGCGGATCTGTCTTGAGCCCTAAAAATGCGGTAAGGCACTCTTTCGGATATTGCCCTGAAGACAGGAAGCTGGAAGGTCTGATTCCTTGCTTAACAATAAGGGAAAATATAGTACTCGCTCTACAGGTTAAAAAAGGTCTTTTAAAATATATTTCGCTAAAAAAGCAGCGCAAGATAGCGGAGAAGTTTATGCAGCTGGTTAGTATTAAGGCGCCATCATGTGAAGAAAATGTTTCAAGACTATCAGGTGGAAACCAGCAGAAAGTGATTATTGCCAGGTGGCTGGCAGCAAATCCTGAGTTTCTGATCCTTGACGAACCAACCCGTGGAATCGATGTTGGGGCCAAGTTCGAAATACAGAAACTCATATTAAAATTCAGGGACCTGGGTATGTCAATTCTCTTTATTTCTTCCGAGCTGGATGAATTAGTCCGTTGCTGTGACAGGGTGGCGGTTTTGCGTGACAGAAAAAAAATTACAGAATACACCGGTCGTAGCCTTTGCAGTGAAAAAATAATGGCCACAATTGCCCATGTAACGAGTGAAGCCGAGGACGGAAATCTGTTATGAGAAAAATTATTAGTAATGAAGAGTTCAAACGCGTATTGGGTCCATTGGCTGCGTTTTTGCTTATTATGATGTTTAACATGTTTTTTACACCGGGATTTTTTAATATGCAAATTAAAAACGGTCACCTGTTTGGAAGTTTCGTTGATATTTTCAACAGAGGTGCACCGGTAATGATTGTTGCGATCGGGATGACTCTTGTTTACGCTACAGGTGGTATCGATCTTTCGGTTGGTTCTATAATGGCCATTTCGGGTGCCGTTGCGGCGTATATGATACGACCGGATTACACAAAGGGCGTTATTGAATACGGTACACTTCCGCCGTTATTTGCTGTAATTCTGATACCGCTTTTAGTTGCCGGATTATTAGGATTATGGAACGGAATTCTTGTAGCCTATCTCAAAATTCAGCCTATTATCGCCACGTTAATTTTAATGGTGGCCGGTCGTGGAATAGCTCAATTAATTACGCAGGGACAGATAATAACTTTCGAATATCCGGAATTTCAATTTTTAGGAAGCGGTTTTTTGCTGGGGCTGCCCGTATCAGTTATTTTGGTGATTGTGATGCTTGTGCTGGTAAACTTTTTAACGCGTAAAACGGCTTTGGGAATTTTCATTGAGTCTGTAGGCTCGAACCCGACAGCCAGTTTTTATTTGGGAATTAACAGTAGAGTTATAAAACTTTTTTCGTATCTCTTTTGTGGTATTTGCGCGGGGCTGGCTGGTCTTATTGTCACTGCCGATATTAAGGGGGCAGATGCAAATAATTGCGGACTTTGGTACGAGCTTGATGCCATAGCGTCTGTAATAATTGGAGGTACCGTATGGGGGGGGAGATTTACTCTTTTCGGAACTCTTCTTGGAGCAATTATCATTCAGAGTATTACCACCACAATCCTGTCAAGAGGAGTCGCGCCTGAACAGATACTTGTTTTCAAGGCAATTGTTGTTATGGCCGTTACTCTTGTTCAATCATCAAATATGAGAAAGATGATAGTGGATTCTGTGTTTGTTGCTAACAGGAAAACAGATAAAACGGTAAACAAAGGGCTGAACTGATGGAACTCAAAACTATTAAAAATTATATTCCGTTATTTGCGACAATATTTGTCTTTATACTTATCTATACCATGGGGGCAATGCTATACGATAATTTTTTGTCTCTTCGCGTTTTTTTAAATCTGTTTCTTGATAACGCTTTTGTGGGCGTAATCGCGGTGGGTATGACCTTTGTTATACTGTCGGGAGGCATAGATTTATCAGTTGGATCAGTAGTTGCTTTTGTTTGTATCCTGTCGGCAAAGCTGCTTGAGGTGTATCAGATTAATCCGTTTCTGGTGGTTCTTGTTTGTCTGCTGTTCGGAGTATTTCTCGGAACAGTAATGGGTGCAGTTATACATTTTTTTGCTGTACCGGATTTTCTTGTTACTCTTGTTGGAATGTTTCTCTGCCGGGGATTGGCCTATATGGTCGATCTTCAGTCAATTCCGATAAGGGATGAGTTGTTTTTAGCTGTTAACACAATGGGTATTAATTTTGGTGGTGGTGTAAACTTCCGATTGATTTCGATAATTTTCATTATGGTTTGGGCGGCCGGTGTTTATGTGTCGCATTATACACGTTTTGGCAGAAATATTTATGCTCTTGGCGGAGATGTTGTATCGGCTAATTTAATGGGGATACCAATAGGTAAAACCAGAATTCTGGTTTATACAATGAGCAGTACCCTTGCCGCATTGGGCGGATTGTTGTATGCCGTATATACACTTTCCGGATACGCGGCTGCCGCTCAGGGATTGGAGCTTGATGCCATAGCGGCTGTAGTGATCGGCGGCACTTTGCTGACAGGTGGGGTTGGCTTTGTTGAGGGCACAATGGTCGGAGTTCTTATTCTGGGACTGATCCAAACTTTTATATCTTTTCAGGGTACGCTGTCTTCCTGGTGGACAAATATAATTATTGGCCTGCTTATCTTTTCGTTTATTCTGTTGCAGCGTTTTTTATCACTCAGATCTGATACGGATCAAAAGTAATTTACCTCCTGGATTACTGCTCCGTAATTGTTTAAATAAAGCCCTGAATCGCGTATAGTGTGCGATTCAGGGCTTTCTGATTCGGCTTAAAGATCCAATTTTAATAATTACTGATAATAGGGAACTCCGAAAAATTACCATTTTTCAAAAGGCGACCTCGTTTAAGTGCCTATTTTAAAGGAATTTTTCGCAAGTTCCTATGCTGGTCGTTCGCAAGCTCACTGCTCGCATATGCAGCCTGGTTGAAATGTTAATTAATAGAGGTAGTTAATATATGTTTATCACTGATTTATCAGAAAGCTGTAAACCTCGCCAAGTGTAATGAAATCTTTACTAATAATATCCGCAAGACCAGAGCTGAACAGATCTTCATCATGATTTTTGGTACATGACCAGTAAAAACTCTTTTTCATTAACCAGGGGTTTAAATACTGAATCTGTTTCACTGTTAAATTTTCAGGATAGTCAATAACAGGAGGCCGTTTGTATTTTTCTCCGTTCACCTCAAAATTGGTGGATACAGTACCGACTGCATTCAGAAAAAGATCTGGCTGAGCCATAATTTTTTCTCTAAACAACCTCATTACATATGGTGCAGCGCAATAGAATCCCATACCGTAACTCCAGTTATTATATGACAGGTCAAAATAAAAAGATGGTGTAATTCGCCCGTCACTACCTCTTGGTTTGAATGTCAGCCACATATTGGCTCGTAAAGGGGATTTGTCGGCAGAAAAACGAACATCACGAAAAATTTTTGAAATTGTACGACCGACCTTAGGCTCTATATCAATTTGGGGATCAATTATCGATATTGTTGGTGCCAAATTATTAACAAGCTGTCTCATGGGTTGCAAAAGAAACTCTTCATATCGGTTACGATTGTCATTGAGCCATTCTTTTTTGTTGTTGGTTAAAATATCGTTTAAAAAAACGATAGTGTTTTTCGAGAATCTATTATAACTTGAAGTTTCAGCCATTTCTTGTTTCCTCTTCGATACAGTTATCAAGTATGTGTTCGAGGTTAGCTTCGAAAAGATTAATTTCATCTTTACTCATGCCTTTGTAAAATAAATCGCACATATTTTCGGATATTTGTTTATATTTTCGTTCAAGATCTCTGTCTTTATCTGTACGATGTATAAGTAAGACTCTCCGGTCGTCAGGAGAAGGTTTACGGCAAATAAAACTATCCCGTTCCAACCGGTCCAGCATACCGGTTAGTGTCGATCTTTCGAGCATTGTTTTTTTGGACAAAGCTGTGATGGGAATGCCATCCTGTTCCCAAAGAGCGAAGAGTATCCTCCCCTGCGCTGAATTTATTCCGTTTATTCCCTCTTCTTGAAGAATACGGTTAAAAATTCTGCCAGAAACCTGATGTATTTTTGATATAAGGAATCCGCCTTTCCTTTTAATCATTGTTAGCTTAATCTCCATTCGCTAACAGAGAGGTTTTCATACAGACGTATTCTGCGGGGATCAAGACTGAGGATAGTGTAATCCGGATCAAATTTACCAAGCGGATAGTAAATCTCCCAGCCCGGTTGCCAAAAAGCAGTCTTTTCTGATGGATCAGAGTAGATTTCAATATCACCGGAAACCCAGACTCCCCGGAAAGATTCTGAAAGGCAGTAATAGACAGAGACTCTCCTGTCATTGATGATTTGAGACATCTTTGATGAACCTGTGTTAGTGGTAAAAATCAGTTTGCTTCCATCACCAAGCTGATTTATGGTTTTTGAAAGTGATGGGTACTGATTTGTATTCCGCAAATTAAGCAGAGCCCGTGATTCAGGATATCCATCACTGTTTATTGTAGTTAAAACTGCTGATGGTGCTGAGGCGATTATTTCCAATGCTTTTTCTTTTGTTGTCATATTGCCCCTGGAGTTGAAAATGTTTTATATCGTATATTACTATATAGTAATATAATTTGTCAATGATAATTCAATATAATTATAGATAGTTCTATAACGATACTGTATCACTTACGGTTATGAAAATGTTTCATCCGCCTGGGTGGATCAGAATAATCTGTTATACTCTAATTCGTAATCTAAATAATTGTTGCAATTATTAACCTTAGACTAAAAGTTATTCAATTTGGCTGTTGATGTTAATATTTTAAGTTTGCCATTTATAAATTTATATGGTGTGACATTTCATAACAGGGAACTAGCGAAAAGTTTAATTTTTAAGGTGACCAATAATTACTAGAATCGTTGAGGTGCTGTTATTAACAGATTATTGATAAATATTTTTGTAGCAGCGGGTTTGGTCTACTTTACCATAATATCCTGTTTTGCAGAAAAGATTGTAGTAGGCGAGATCGAGAAGATATATCTGGAAGAGATTGATCATGTTTTTACGGCACGTATCGATACCGGAGCCGTGACCTCTTCCATTCATGCCGACAATATTACCCGTTTTGAAAGAGACGGCGAGCGCTGGGTGCGGTTCGATATCGAAATAATAGAAAAGCCTAAAAAAAAGAGATCCAAAAAGAAATCTAAAGATAAAGATTCTGAAGTCGTGAGTAAACCGAAAAAGATTATTACTGTTGAAAGACCTATTGTCAGAAAAGTAAAAATTGTTCAATCAAACGATGATGAGGCCGAAAAGCGGATTGTTGTGAATTTCCGTTATACGATTGGTACTATTAGTCAAACTGCGGAATTTTCGTTAACCGATCGCAAGCATCTTGAGTTTCCGGTTCTGGTTGGTCGGAATATTCTTAAGGATTTCATGATAGTCGATGTAAGTAAAAAAAACATCTGTCCGCCTGATCTGAAAAAGAACAGCAACAAAAAGATAAAGGTGCCGGTTGTACGTCCATCGGACAAACAGGAGTAAGCTCTACAACTTTTAGCAACTTTAAGATATAATTTCAGAGTCAGTAATCGTAAAACGCGTCACACTGTGGACCTGGAAGGTTTTATGGCATCGAAAACAAGTTTCTATATAATCATAGCTCTTTTACTGACTTTGGGCTTTGGACTTGCTATTGCACGATATACATATTTTGGAATACCTCTGACACCTGACAAATTCAAGAAGGCCTGGCTTTTAGAGGCACGTGTAGATTTTGAAGCCGGAAGTGGACCTGTTCTTGCCGCGTTGACACTACCTGAAAACCCTCCCGGTTATAAAATACTTGGAGAGAATTCGGCTTCTCCGGGTTACGGTTTTGCCATAATTGAGAATGATGGTAAAAGACGCGGTGAGTGGTCACGGAATAACGTAAACGGTCCGCAGACTCTTTACTATAAAATACAGCTTGTCGAAACCGGTTACGATTACAATCCGCAGGAAAGTGATACGGTTGTTGCTGATAATGTTTTTTGGAACGAAACAGAAGATGTTGCTGCTCGCTATGTGGTATCGACCGCAGGAGAAAAATCAAGTACTCCCGAAAGTTTTACCCGTCAATTGATCGAGATAATAAACAACCCGGAACCTGAAGAGAATGCGGCTCTGCTTTTATCTTCTTATAAACCGGTAGAGCTTCTTTACAAGCTTATTAATTACGCTGGTATTCCTGCTCGCATTTCACAAGGGCTTTTACTCGAAGATGCCCGAAGGCGGCAGCAGCCGGTTCAATTGATCGAAATTTTTTCAGACAGGCGCTGGATCTCTTTTGATGTTGTAAACAAGGAGCAGGGTTTGCAGCCCGGGTATTTTCTGTGGCAGCGCGGAGGTGATTCGCTGCTTGATGTAGTTGGCGGAAGTAATTCACGTGTTACATTTTCCATGATTCAGTCTTCACTCTCCTCTCTTGATATAGCGGCAACAGATATCGGCCAAAGCGGTGTAAGCTGGCTCGGTGTTCATTCGCTTTCTGTTGAGGAGCAAGGAATGTTCAAGTTTCTTTTTTTACTGCCTCTCGGGGTTTTTGTCGTTGTGTTTATGAGGTTGATAGCTGGTATAAAAACTCTAGGAAGTTTTATGCCAGCTTTAATAGCGCTTGCTTTTGTTCAAACATCCCTTTTTCAGGGAATAGTCAGTTTTATAGTGATCGTTACTGTTGGACTGATTATACGTTCTTATCTCTCTTATCTTAATCTTTTGCTCGTATCAAGAATTGCTACACTGATAGTTATAGTTATTATTCTCGTAACATTTTTCAGTCTGGCCGGTTATCATCTGGGGCTTAGTACCGGGATGACAATTACATTCTTTCCAATGATAATAATTGCCTGGACCATTGAAAGACTTTCAATACTTTGGGAGGAAGAGAGCGGCCGTGAAGTCTTAAAACAGGGGGGAGGGAGCCTTCTTGTGGCTGTTGCTGCTTATATTGTTATGACTATGCCTCTTGCAGGCCACCTAACCTTTAACTTTCCAGAGCTTAGTCTTGTTATTCTTGCCGGAATCATGCTGTTGGGACGTTATACCGGGTATCGTCTAAGCGAGCTTTATCGATTCCGGGATTTTAAGGCAGCCGCAAATGAAGATAATTAGTCCTTGTTCGTTAAAACAGTCCGGTATTTTAGGGATAAACTCAAGAAACCGGGACTATATCGCAAGATACAATAAAAGAAAATATTATCCTTATGTTGATGACAAATTAAAAACAAAACTTTTGGCCGATGTGCATGGCATTCCTGTACCTGCCTTAAAATCAATTATTCGCACTCAGCATGATATAAACTTGTTAGACCCTGTATTGTCAGAATTAAATGGTTTTGCGGTCAAGCCGTCGCGAGGATCGGGTGGAAAGGGTATCTGGATAATTAAAGAACAGAAAAATGGCAGTTTTATAAAATCCTCGGGTGCAGTAATATCAAAAAATGATTTTAAAAGGCATTTGTCAAATATTGTAGCAGGATTGTATTCGTTGAATGGTTCACCCGATGTAGTGATAGTTGAGGATATAATAAGGATCAGCTCTGTTTTTTCAGATTATTCGTATGAAGGTGTGCCCGATATAAGAATAATAGTTTTCAAAGGTTATCCTGTAATGGCAATGCTCAGGCTTGCAACCAGGGTCTCAGATGGCAAAGCAAACCTTCATCAGGGGGCTGTAGGTGTAGGTATCGATATTGCCACAGGCAGCGCTGTTAACGCGGTCTGGTTTTCCAAAACAATTACAAGACACCCGGATTCTGATAACGATATAAGGAATATCAAAATTCCCGGATGGAAAAAAATTCTGGAACTGGCTTCAGGTTGTTACGAAATGAGCGGTCTGGGTTACATTGGCGCGGATATAGTAATTGATAAAACAAGAGGGGCTCAGCTTCTGGAACTTAATGCCCGCCCCGGGCTGTCAATACAGGTGGCAAACGGCGCGGGTTTGATCCCGCGCCTTAAACTGATCGAATCCGTTCAGATGCCGTTCGGCAGTGCAAAAGAGAGAGTCAGGTTCAGCATCAGGAACTTTGGTAATTACTGAATGAGCAATATATTTGCGGTGATTCCGGATGAATCAAATAGCGGGCAATAATTGAGTATATTACCCGTTACCATCGTTTTTTGCTTTACCGTAAAGCTTTTGCCGCCTCGACCATGTTTTTAAGTGCCGGTTTTACCTCTTCCCACTTTCTTGTTTTAAGACCGCAATCGGGATTTATCCATATCCTGTCACGGTCAACAACTTCCAAACGCTTCACAATCTCATCTTTTATCTCTTCAGTTTCTGGAATCCGGGGCGAATGGATATCATATACTCCGGGACCGATCTCGCTTTTATACTCTCTTTCCCTGAATATCCGCAAAAGTCTATTACCGCTTCGCGCTGTTTCAATTGTAATAACATCGGCATCCATTTTTTCGATAGTTTCAATTATATCGTTAAATTCACTATAACACATATGTGTGTGAATCTGAGTCTCTTTTCCGGCCGGGCTGACTGCGATTTTAAAACTCTCAAGAGCCCACTTTTCGTAATAGGCAATTTTGTCCTTACGTAAAGGGTAACCCTCTTTAAAGGCAGCTTCATCTACCTGAATAATTTTAATACCGGCTTGCTGCAGGTCTTCAATCTCGTCGCATAGAGCAATGGCAATCTGTTTGGCAATTATACTGCGAGGGATATCTTCCCGGACAAACGACCAGTTGATAATTGTAACCGGTCCGGTTAGCATGCCTTTTACTATTTTGCTGGTTCTGCTCTGCGCGTAGCTGATCCACTTAACGGTCATCGGGGCCGGGCGTGAGATATCAGCGTAAATAACCGGCGGTTTTACACAACGGCTTCCGTAACTTTGAACCCATCCCTTTTTTGTAAAATGAAATCCGTTCAGCATTTCTCCAAAATATTCGACCATATCGTTTCTTTCCGGCTCACCATGTACCAGAACATCTAGTCCAATGTTCTCCTGAAAGCTGATGCAGTCATCAATATATGCCTTGATCTGATCATCGTATTCTGCGGCAGAGATACATCCGCTTTTGTAATCGCTTCTTGTTTTGCGAATTTGTGCTGTTTGCGGAAAACTGCCAATTGTTGTAGTTGGAAGCTCGGGCAGGTCAAAGGCCTTCTTCTGAATTTCAAGTCGTTCCGCAGAGTTTCCTTCACGTTCGGTTTTTGAAATGTCAGCAACCCTCCTGGTAACGGTTTGATCAGTAAACATGTCTGATCTGGCTCTTGTGTTTATAAGGTCACTGTTATGGGTAATTTTATCAGAGTACTGATTGTGACCGTCACAAAAAAAGAGTTCGGCCAGGAGAGCGGTTTCCTCGACTTTTTCACGGGCAAATGCGAACCACTTCGTTAAATCGCTTTGCGGTTCGTTTTCCTTTGTGTATGGAACATGCAGAAGAGAGCAGCTGGTTGATAAAATGATTTTGTCTTTGGATATTTTCTGTGAAATTGTATCAAGCAGTTTGAGTGTTTCTGAAAAATCATTGATCCAGATATTCCGGCCATTTACCACTCCAGCGACAAGCGTCTTGTCTTTAATTACGTCTAACGATTTTAAATTGTCCTTACCATGGACAAAGTCAAGGCCCAAACCCCAGATATCGGTTTTGGCAAGTTCGATTGTTGCTTCGCAGGAGTGCTCAAAATAGGTTGTTACAATGATTTTATTATTTGCACCTGCCCGGCATAAAGTGTTATAAACCTTTCCGATTAGTGAAAGGCTTTCTCTTGAGGGATTATTTACAAAGATAGGCTCATCAAACTGCACGTAGACCTGTTTGTCAAGCTGTGATATCTGATCCATCAACTGGGCATAGACGGGTAAAATATCATCAATATAATCAAGACCGTTATCTCCAATATCAGATTTTGCAAGAGAGAGATAGGTGATTGGACCGATAAGATTGATTTTTGTAGTAATACCTAGCTCTTTTGCTTCTTTGTATTCGGTAATAACCTTGTCAGCGTTAAGTTTAAAATCAATTTTGCTGTCGAGTTCCGGTACGATATAGTGATAATTGGTGTTAAACCACTTTGTCATCTCCATTGCAGCACAGTTTTTGCAGCCTCTGGCCATGGCAAAGTAACGTTCCGTATCGTCTTGAATCTCTTTAAATCGGCCGGGTATAGCATTTAACATTACTGTCGTGTCGAGCATCAGGTCATAAAGGCTGAAATCGTTAGAGCTGATTAAGTCTACGCCTCTCTCTTTTTGTTCGAGCCAGTGTTTTTTTCGCAGGTTTTTTGCGATAGTTTGAAGCCCGGGCAGGGGTATTTCTTGTGCCCAGTAGTTTTCGAGAGCTTTTTTAAGTTCCCGGTTTTCACCGATTCTTGGAAAACCGGTGACAAGTGTTCTTTTGTCCATTTTTAATCTCCTTTTGTTTACGCGACAAAATTCGTTATATGCTGCCATGGTAATCGGACTTAGAGAAATAAAGTTAATCTCAATACCGTAGCGCGACTGTGCCTGATTCTCACAGGACTTCCCCATAAACGGCAGCAATAATTTATCTTAAACAAAAGAACACCTTGTAAATGTCAACGATAATGTTATAAGATCAATTGATCTTGTTGCGTTATCGGCTTATTTTTGAGTATTGAGCACTTCCCAAGCCTAAAATAGGAAGACAGATGATTGGGAAAAAAATGGTTAATACGCCGAAAAGTGTATCTTTGCCGAAACTTTTTGCAAGGTCTAAGCACATGATAATAAGTACTACGAAGTTTACTACAGGTACAAAAAACAGAAGTATCCACCAAATGGGCCGGTTAATAACTTCCAGAATAACAATGATATTGTAGATAGGAATAAAAATAGCCCAGCCTGGTTTGCCGGCTTTTGTAAAGATTTTCCAGTAACTGACAATCATTAACACTACCAATACCAGATAAATAATGATACCAAAAACTCCCATTGATCCAGCTGATTCTTGCATAACTTCCTCCATTAATTTTATTATATCTGAATATAGAATCATACCAAAAAATAATCAAATTAATTTTATTTTTTTTGACAACATTCGTTTCTTTCATGTTAGTGTGCTGTACAAAAACAATCAGGAGAATTTGATTTGAGTTTAATTGTTTTCGATCTTGATTTTACTCTCTGGGATGCCGCGGGAACATGGTGTGATCACACCTTTCCGCCGTTTAGAAAGAAAGGCGATGTTGTTGCTGATAGCCGGGGCGGTATAATTTCCCTATATCCTGATGTAAAAAAAATACTCATATTGTTAAAGGAGCAGGGTTACAGACTTGCTGTTGCTTCGAGGACCAGTGAACCCCTGTGGGCATCACAGTTAATGGATCTTTTTGATATAAAGAAATATTTTGATTATTATGAAATTTATCCGGCATCAAAACTGGTTCATTTTAATAAACTCAGAGAAAAATCAGGTGCCGTCTATGACCGGATGATCTTTTTCGATGACGAGATAAGAAACATAGATGAGGTCGGAGCACTCGGTGTTGCTACGTGTCATGTGGTGGGGGGAGTTTCTCTTGCATCAGTTAAAGAACAATTGAATACAAATGGTGTTTATCCTGAATTTAAAGAATTAATCAGAAATAATTGGTGATTAATCCGGAGAAATTCTTTTCTCAACAGCATCCGCTCGAACATCCGCAGTCCGGTCCGGTTCCTTTAATGGCTCCCATTATAACGGCATAACCGCAACCGACTCCGCTGTTTACACTTATCGCGTTAAATCTGCAATTTAGTTTGCAGGCTCCGCATTCCATACAATACTGTTTGCGTGATGCGGCTGCTTTGCCTTCCCTAATATCAAAAACACCGTGCGGGCAAACAGTCGCACACATACCGCAGCCGGTACACAGTTTGTTGTCCAATTCTAGAGACAATATTTTAGTGATGTATTTTTGTCTCATCTATCTTCATTGATCTCGTTTTCAAGATGTTCAATTACAAATCGAACAAAGTCGTAACAGTGCTCAATCATGTTTTCGTCTTTAAAACGTTGCTGACCCTCCTCGGATAACAAACGACACCCTCCCAGAAGTGACAGACAGTTTGCTGTACCGTAATTGGAGATAAATGCTTCGATAAGTTTGCGGGTTTTGTCATAGGTCTCTTCACTTTTTTGTCTGTCGTCACTGCCTGTTCTGCCGTACAACATGCTCAACACCGCTATACCGCCGCTTACAGCTCCGCATATCTCCTGACGGCGTCCCATACCGGCCCCAAAACCTGTCATTATCTTTAATGCATTATCTTCAGACATGCCAAGACAGTCAGCAAAACTGAAAAGAACCGATTGCGAACAGTTAAATCCCTCTTTGAACTTATTGACACTAATTTCTGATCTGCTCATTGCTCCTCCAGCTGTTTATGTTATTAAATATAAAAATCAAGGTTTAGCATCTTTACCTGATTGATTATCAAAATTAGATAATTATCGGCTGTTACTCGTTTAGTAATTTCTGATAATCAATCAGGATCGT
Organism: Spirochaetota bacterium; assembly: GCA_016934935.1. Taxonomy (GTDB): domain Bacteria; phylum Spirochaetota; class UBA4802; order UBA4802; family JAFGJZ01; genus JAFGRW01. Next base: position 19,200 of record JAFGRW010000113.1, read on the forward strand.
ACAAAAAAAATTGTTATTAATCCGGATATCATTAAAACCATCGCAAATGGGAGCGCTGCTCGTATCTCGTATCTTACACCAGCAAGTGACGTAAAGGTTGTTGCTCCGGTAAAATTAAAAGCCAAAAACGAGCTAATAGAGCCGGAAATGAAAAGTGAAGATATAGCCGTAAATAGATCAGGATTCAGTATCAAAACAAATGGAACCCATAACGAGACTGCTGCAAAAAAACCCTTCACAAAAAAATAACGCGATGGCAATACAGGTAAAAGAAGTGGTACAAAAATTGTACCGGCAATAAAACCTCCAATAACCGGAGCAATTGTTGTAAAATGAAATTCACCTCTGACAAGATAGAGCAATACTTCATAAAAAACTGTTGCCGATAGAGTGATCAACATGAACTTTAATCCGGTATAAATCTCAACAGGTATCAGAACAAGCCGTTCAAAAAAATTGAAACTTACAGTTCTCATAGAGGGAGTCTCTTCACCTTTTAAAAAAGCAGGCAGATCCCGACTTCTGACCGGTCCATATTGAATTATCCAACCCGTATGTTTTTGCAGGGTATGGGCCGCGACTCCCGTTGCTCCAAGCTGCGGCAGAATTAGCCTGCGGTGTTTTACTATATCGTTAAGGCCGCTTTTTAAAATCCATTTTGCGATATTCTGGGAGCCAAAAGTTCCCTTGCCGGCTGCGCACCAGACATTAATGCCTGCGGTATCGATAACCAGTATCCAGAGATTCTGTCCGTCAAGGTCGCGGCGTACAATGTCGACTGTTAATTTATAGTTGGCTGTAACAATAACAGGCGAAAACTCGCCGGGTTTACCCAAGGCGTAAAGACCCGGCTTAACCCTGTAGTTGCCGCGACTATATCCAAGGCGAACCGCGATGCTACCGATGTGATCCCTTGGCGACAATTGACTCTTTATTATTGGTATACTCTGATTTCCAGTATTTATGTGACCGGAAATAAATGAAGCATCTTTTTTCATTTGTTTCAGCATTTAATAAGTCCGTGATTATCTGTTTTGCAGCAAATTTCATTCTCATCTTTGATGTAGATAGATGCTTTTGTCAGTAAATCGATTGATTCGATAATCATTTCATGTTTTGATTCATCAATAAGTGATAGTAATTCTTTGAAAAGCTTGTCATATGAATCATTGATTTCGTTTGCTTGAGCTCTACCTGCATTTGTCAGAAAAAGGGAAAGGCTTCTTCTGTTTCCCGGTTGAGTTTGACGTTCAATAAGGCCGTTTTGAACCATTTTTTCTATTGTACGGCTCATATTGCCGGGATTAATCTGAAGCTTCTCAGCAATACTTGTCAGAGATACTCCTTCCTCAATCCCAAGCTCCATCAGAACATGACATTCTGAGTTCGAAACACCGCAGCATGAAGAGGTTTCGTCAAAACAGGAAAATAGTGTACGGTTTAATAAGCGTAGTATCGAGCGCAGTTTTCTTATCTGTTCTGTTTTCATAAGTTCCCTATGTTGTTAATAACAAATGTTGTATAATACAAATAAAGTCAAGTGATTTTTGATCTCTTTCGATTATCAATTACTTTTGTTTGAAAATTATGCAGTTTAGGGCTATATTTGCTTTAATTAATAGTTGTGTTCCCCCGCCGATGGCGGGGGAAATGTGATATTAGGGCTATATTTGATTAAGATGTTTTCGTGTTAACGGCTCAGCGGTAGATGCGGATAGCGAAAATGAGACGGTTATAAAAAATAAGGAGTTTAATCATTATGCATCGTATGATTTTTATTACCCTGCTTTTTATATATTCTCTTCAAATGCATGCTGGGGAGACCGTGCATATTGCCGTAATAAATCTTGAGCCGTTTTTGACAGATGAGGGAAAAGGAAAAACTCCTGGGGGCATTGCCGTGGACTACTGGCGGGATTATATAGCACCGCAAATGGATGTAAATGTAGAATTTTCCGGACCGTATCCTATCAGGCGTGCAGAGTACATGCTTAAAAACGGAGAAGTTGATGCTGTAATGCAACTTACAAAAATACCTTCGCGTGAGAAAGAGTTCCTTTTCCCGGAGACACATTTGACGGGTATCAAGAGTTGCCTTGTCGTTACCAAAGATAGTAAGACCATAAATGTTTCCAAAACAGAGGATATGTATGGATGGACAATACTTTTCATCGATTCGGCCTATGTTCCTGAAATGCTCCTCCACAAGCGTATTAATATTGAGAAGGTATCGGGAACCGACTTCAGACAGGTTCAGCTGAAAATGCTGTTTGCGGGCAGAGGTGAAGCAATGCTTGATATAAATCAGGTTTCTCTGCTTTTCTATTTGCGTAATAGAGGGTATCTGGATCGTGTGCGGATTATTTCACTGCCGGTAAAACCGCAAAATGTGTATACGATTTTTTCAAAAACCGCAAAGGGTATGAATATAAAAGAAAGATTTGATCAGGTAAACCGTAAAGGGCTGAAGGAGAGAATTTTTGAAAAAATGACTCAGGATTATATCAAAAGGTCAGGTTTGGAAAATTTCAATGCTGAAAAATAGAAAGAGGAGACTTGTAGATGGAAGTTTGCGTGATTCGCTGATACTGTCGGTAGCTGTAATTTTTCTGATACAGCTTCTTTTCTTAACCGTGCTTTTCGTTTTTGCGCGGATAAATATTAATCAGAGGGCCAGTGTTACTGCAGATGAGGTTGCCGAAATATTACAGGAGCCGATGTATAATGTTGATGATGCAGCTGTAAAAAAAATTGCTGATGCGTTAATGACTGCCGGGCGAATTGACGGGCTGCGTATTGTATCAACCGCAACAGGGCAGATCTTTGACTCTCTTGGTGATAAAACTGATTCTCTGATAGTCTCGGTGCAAAAACGTGAAGTGTTTGAACAGAACTTAAAACTCGGCGATGTCTATTTGAGATTCAACGACAGTGATTTTTGGGAGGTAATATATGTTAATTCCATGATTACTTTTATTCTTGTTTTTGCAGTGTCGGTAATAAATGTCTGGGTAAACCGTAAATTGATTCTTAAAAAAGTTAAGACAGTATTTACTTCTCTTGAAAATGATATAAACAGGATACGATCCGGCTTATACGATAAGTCTATAGAGCTGAGCGGTTATGATGATGTGGATTCAATTATAACGTCAATTAATGATATGTCGCAGAAGATTGTACTGCAAAACAGGGAACTGCGGGATATAAACGAGACACTTGAGCTTAGGGTGAAGCAGAGAACAGAAGAGCTCGAACGATCGGTAAAAGAGCTGAAAAAAATGCAGAACAGAATTGTTGAATCAGGAAAACTATCTGTACTTGGTCAACTCGCGGCGGGTATAGCCCACGAATTTAATACGCCGTTAGGTGCTATAATTTCCACAACCGAGACTTTGATAGCTTATGTAGACAAAGATCTCTTCGCGCTTTATGAGTTTCGCTCCACTCTTAGTGAAGAAGAGTCGCGTCTTTATCAATATTTGTTGGAAACTGGTTTTGAAAAGAGTCGTTCGTTTAATCCTGAGTTTATTGACAGGCAAACAATAAAGCAAATATCTGAAAAGTTAAACAAACATGGTGTGTCCGATGCCAGGCAAATTGCGATTCTGTTAACGGAAATGCAAACTCACATTAATATTGATGATTACATTGAAATGCTTAAAGGCGGGCGAGCTTTTGAAATTGTAAGTTTTGTGGCCAATGCTGTTGGTGCCCGCAGAATGGTTGCCGTAATAGAAGAATCCGCACGTCGTGCAGCACAGGTCGTATCAGCTTTTAAGCAGTATCTTGGTTCAGGCTTATCAGCAACTATAGAAGTTGTCAGGGTAGAGGAAGATTTAAACCGGGTTCTGGTTCTGTTGCAAAATATTTTGAAAAAAGGTGTTAGTATTAGTACCTCTTATAGTGGACTGGCAATTCGTGGAGTATCGGATAAACTTAATCAGGTATGGATAAATATTATTCGTAATGCAGTTCAGGCGATGGACGGCAAAGGCAAGCTGCAATTAATCACAGAAAAAAGCGGTGATGTGGGTATAGTCAAAATAATAGACTCCGGGAAGGGTATTCCTGAGCAGAATCAGAGTCAAATATTTGATCCATTTTTTACGACCCGTGAAAGTGGTGAGGGCATGGGGTTGGGGCTTGATATATGCAGGCGAATAGTTTATGATCTGGGCGGAACCATAGATTTTCATTCAAGGCCGGGCCATACCGAATTCATTGTGGCTCTGCCTTTGGCATAGAAATATATGTATAGATTATGGTTTAATAGATTAAATATTGTACAAAAGATGTGGAAATATTAATGAGTGGAGATTCCGCTCCAAACCTGCCACTAATTCCGTTTTAAAGTTACCACCTATTCCGGGGGAAACCTGCCACCCATTCCGGAGCAAACCTGCCACTTAAAATCTTCTCAAATTTAATTAAAGAGCCTATATTGACACAAAATTCGATATTTTGGAGATAAATATGGCTCGGAGGAGATTACCATTGAAACGAATACGTGAAGCCCTTCGGCTTCATCAGGACTGCAACATGAGCCTGAGAAAAACAGCAAATGCCCTTTCCATATCACGGCCAGCACTCACCGAATATTTAAAAAAGTGCGCAATGCACAAGCTTACCTATGAAAACATCAAAAATCTGAGTGATGAAAAGTTACTCGAACTTTTTTTTTCCGAGAAAGCAACAGATCCAAGAATGATAGTTTTGGAAAAATTATTCCCCTACATCGCTAAAGAGCTGGGGCGTGTAGGCATGACTCGCGCTTTGTTATGGGAAGAATACATTGCGGAGTATCGTGACGGATATCAGTATTCTCAATTCTGTTATCATTTACAGCAGTGGCTTGATGTCCAAGAGCTCTCTATGAGGATAGAACATAAAGCCGGCGATAAACTTTATGTCGACTTTGCCGGTAAAAAAATACAACTTGTGAATGCTAAAACTGGTGAAATAACCAGTGTCGAAGTTTTCGTTGCCACACTGGGAGCAAGCAAGCGTATTTATGCCGAAGCAGTTTTGTCGCAAAAGAAGCATGACTTTATTGCTGCCACTCAGAACACTTTGGAATACATTGGAGGAGTTCCACAAGCAATTGTTCCTGATTGTCTAAAGTCAGCTGTCACTAAAGGTGATCGTTATGAACCCGACATCAATCCGGAGTATCAGGATTTCGCATCACACTACAATACAACAATACTCCCTGCGCGCCCTTACAAACCGCAGGATAAATCACTTGTAGAGGGATCGGTTAAAATAGTTTATAATCGCGTTTATGCGCCTCTACGAAATAGAGTTTTTAATTCACTTGAAGAGCTTAACTATGCAATTCGCGAACAACTTGAACTTCTAAATAATCGCACAATGAAAACTTATCAACGTTCGCGCTCAGAGTTATTTAATGAAATTGAGAAAAATACATTGCAAGAGCTCCCGATTGAACGTTATACGCCACGATCTTTTAAGCGTCTCAAAGTAAAACCTAATTACCACGTGTATCTGAGTGAAGACAGATGCAATTACAGCGTACCTCATCAATATAGAGGAAAGCAGGTCGAACTACGCTATACCTTTAAAACCCTTGAAATATATAGCAATAACGAGCGTATCGCTCTGCACAAACGGTCTTCCAATGAATATAGTACGATACGCTCACATATGCCGGCATCACATGTTTTTTATGAAGAGTGGAGTGATATTACCTTTCTTGGTAAGGCCGAAAAGTTAGGCGTTAATATCTATCAGGCAATAAAAATCGTCTTAAAACGAAATGTCCATCCGGAACAAAACTACAAGGTATGTGCTGGTATATTAAAACTTGCAAAAGAGTATGGGCCACCGCGGCTTGATAAAGCGTGTCGGCGAGCAATCTTGTTGGACTCGGTTTCGGTAAAGCGAATACGGAATATATTAGCCAATAAAGCTGAAGAATTATATGAAGATAATAAAAGCAGACAACATTCAATTTTAGAAGATCACAGTAACATTCGCGGCCCTCAATATTACCAATAAGGAGAGACAAATGAATACAACAGAAACAATAAACAAGATGAAAGAGATGAAACTTTTAGGTATGAAAACAATGTTCGAAGAACTACGTTCAAGCTCGATGGGGGATTCTCTAACGCATGAAGAGTATATTGCTCATCTTGTCGATTCAGAGTGGGACAGCCAGTATAACAAATCAATAGCACGACTCAAAGCGCAAGCAAGCTTTAGATACCCGGCTATACTTGAAGAAATTGAATGCAATACAAAAAGGAATATTGAACAGAACGCCCTTATCCGATTGGGGCGATGTGACTGGATTCAGAAAGGCGAAAATATTCTTGTGTCTGGCGCAACGGGAACCGGCAAAAGCTTCCTTGCCTGTGCTTTAGGCCACCAGGCATGTTTACAAAAAAAGAAAGTTAAATACCTAAACTGTATGAAGCTCTTTTCATATCTGAAATTGGCAAAAGCAGACGGCACCTATTTCAAAACCATGAGCCGCTTACAAAAACAAGATTTATTGATTCTTGATGACTTTGGATTGAAGCCGTTTACCGCTGATAGCCGACTAATGCTACTTGAATTACTTGAAGATAGATACGCAAAAAAGTCTACAATTATCGCATCGCAAATACCCGTTACCATGTGGTTTGATATCATAGGCGATAAAACAATTGCCGATGCGATTTGCGACCGGTTCATTCATAATGCGGAGAAAATAGAACTAAAAGGAGGTTCAATGCGCAAATATAAAAAAAATAATTCTGGACGAAAACTGCCACCTGTAAATTAATTAAATCAGCATCCATTGAAGATTGTTAAGTGGTAAACATAACTCCGGAATGGGTGGCAGTATTGAGCGGAATACGCAA
>JAFGRW010000114.1 GCA_016934935.1 Spirochaetota bacterium
AATATCAGAAGGAGGTATTTATGAAGCATCATATTTATTCAAATCGATTCAAACGAATCGAAAAACAATTACGTGAAAAACCGTTAGGGCCATTTGTTGATGATTTTATTTCTCTGCTTTTAGCAGAAGGATATTCAAAGAAAAATTTTAAAAGTCGTTTGTTAGTTATTAAAGCATTGAATCTATGGTTAATTAGTACAAAATTGGATTTAACAAATCTGGATTCTTCAAAAATTATTCAATTTATTAAACATCGATCAATGCATCAAAAAATGGTACATCGTGGGGAAGTTTCAACTTTAAACAAATTTATCACTATGTTGAGATCCCGGGGAATTGTTCCTGCCGAAAAACTTGTGAAAATGAAAATAACGCCAATTGAAAAAGAATTATCTGCATATAAAAAATATTTGATTGATGAAAAAGGATTATCCTTATCCACAATATCAAGATATCTCAAACAAAATGAAAAATTTTTAACCTACATTTTTGATACGCAACCTATTGATTATCTTAATATTTCAGCACACGACATTTTAAAATTTATTCAAACATATGCATGTGAACACAGTGTTTGTGAAAGTAGTTTGATGGTCTGTTCCATTCGATCATTTCTACGTTTTTTGGTTTTTCGAGGTAAGATAAGTTATTATTTAGCTGAATGTATACCGGGAATACCAAATAGACGATTATCTGCGCTCCCTTCCTATCTTTCTGAAAAAGAATTATCGCATCTGCTAAAGCATAATAATGGTAAAACACCGGAAAAAATAAGAAATTATGCGATTCTTCTATTTTTAACTCGTTTAGGTCTTAGAGCATCTGAGGTAGCCATGCTTAGTCTGGATGATATCAATTGGGAAGAAGGTGAAATTAACATTCATGGTAAGGGAAGTAAACAAGCGAAGTTTCCTCTGCCTATAGATGTGGGCAATGCTTTAGTTATATATTTGAAACAGATTAGACCTGATAGTATAAGCCGAAGGATTTTTTTTACAATACGTGCACCTTTTCGTCCTATTAAAAACGGTACTACGGTAAGCACGATTGTAAAACGTGCTCTAATCGGAGCAGGGTTGAATCCCAAAAAAAAGGGAGCTCATTTACTCCGACACACTTTAGCTACCGAATATTTGCGAAAAGGTGCAACGCTCAGTGAAATCAGTGAAATCATGCGTCACAAAAACATAGACACGACTGCAATTTATATTAAAGTAGATTTTAAGCAGTTACAAACTCTCACAATGCCATGGCCAAAATCTCTGGAAAAGGAGGTAAAAAATGACCTCCATTAAATTCATGGTACAGGATTATCTCAGTTTACGTCGGTCACTTGGCTTTAAACTCATTGACACCGAGTATGTTCTTAAAAAGTTTCTTTTGTATTTAGAACAAGAGCATAACACCCATATTAAAACTGAAAAAGTTCTACAATGGGTGCAGGCTTCAAACACATTATCACTTCCGCAAAGAAGCTTTCGCTTTTCAATTATTAGAAAGTTTGCTCAATACGCTCATGCCCTCGATACATCTCATGAAGTTCCCCAATATCGATTACTCATGTGTAAATCAAAAAGAATTAATCCACATATCTATAGTGATTGTGAAATTTTAAAATTACTTGAAGCGTGTAAAAATCTTCCGGTTGGAAATGGATTGCGAAGATATACATATTTCACAATTTTAGGCCTATTGGCTATTACGGGCATGCGAATTAGTGAAGCAACTTCTCTAAAACGAAATGATGTGGATCTTACAACAGGAATTATCACCATTCGTGAAACAAAATTTAGCAAAACTCGATGTATTCCTGTTCATAACTCAACAATCCAGGTTCTATCTGAATATATTGATCGCAGGAATGAAATTTATCCAAAAGCCGAAATTGATTCATTTTTCTTATCAGATCCAGGCACTAAGCTTACATCTGGTGTTTTACGTTGTATGTTTCTTCGAATTTCTCATCGAATTGGTTTCAGAAAACCAAATCAACAACATGGCCCCAGGATTCATGATCTGCGTCACACTTTTGTAGTGAAAACAATTATGAGATGGTATAGACACGGTGACGATGTCAACCAAAAAATGCCGTTCCTTTCAACTTATTTAGGACATGTAAAACCTTCTGATACATACTGGTACATATCATCTATCCCGGAATTAGTTGGGCTAGCCGCATCAAAATTAAAATCTTTTCAAGGGGGGTTAAAATGAAAGAGTCGAAATCATTATCATTATTAGTACAAAAATTTTTTAGTGAATATTTAATTACTCAACGACAAGCAAGTAAACATACTATTGTATCCTATCGCGACTGTTTTTCTCTCTTATTTCATTATGCACAAAAACAATACAAAAAATCAGCTTCATATATTGAGATTGAAAATTTAAACGTCAATTTTATTTCAAGTTTTTTGATCTATCTTGAAAAAGATCGGGGTATATGTATTAGAAGTAGAAATCAACGATTAGCTGCGATTCACTCATTTTTTCACTACATAACTCTTTATGTTCCTGAACACCTTGAGCTTATTAAACAAGTCCTTTCAATTCCGATTAAACGTTACCAGCGAAAAGTGGTAACCTATCTTAATCAAGAAGAAATAGAAGTTCTTTTGAATACACCAGATAGGAATACTTGGATTGGGCGTCGTGATCATATTCTTCTCATGCTTATGATTCAAACAGGATTTCGTGTTTCGGAGGTTACACAGCTTTGCTATAAAGATATTACTATGTCACAGGGGGCATATATTCGTTGCACAGGAAAAGGCAGAAAAGAACGTTGCACTCCTATCACAAAACAATTAGTTAAACTCCTAAAAAGTTGGATTTCTGAAAATAATTTCAATCAAAATGATACAGTTTTTCCAACAATAAAAGGAAATATGATGAGTTCAGATTCAATCCAATATTTATTAAATAAATATATTAATATTGCCAGAAAAAAATGTTCTTCTCTATTACTGAAAAATGTTTCCCCACATGTACTTCGGCATACAACCGCGATACAACTTTTAAATGCCGGTGTTGATCATGCAATGATTGCACTCTGGTTAGGTCATGAATCTATAGAAACAACACGAATTTATCTTGAAGCAGACCTTTCAATTAAAGAAAAACTTATTATTGATTTTGCGCCAATAAAAACACAGCGTAAACGATTTATTGCGGATGATAGGCTTTTAGATTTTTTACATACTCTATGATTATTATTATGCCGAATGAAAAGATCGTAAATTATAATATATAAGGAATTTCATTGAATCATTCGGCATAATCAAATCCTCGGTATAATGACTTTTATGCCGAATTCGGCATAATAGGCATTTCCTGAGCTGCATAATTCTTAATCTTTGCCGTATCCAGCAGTCCAGTTCATGAAGAGTTTTCCTTAAATCCTGCATCTTGAAA